>CAMEJP010000001.1 GCA_945920185.1 uncultured Eubacterium sp.
GGAATTTCAGGGTTGTTTTTCTATTCAATTCTCAAGGTGCTTTTCGCTTCGCTTTCTTTGAAGCAACCGGCTTAATACTTCATCCGATTAGCCTCGCTTTGTGCGACAGCGAGCTTCACATTTGTGCGACAGCGAGCTTCACATTTATGCGACAGCTTATTTATAATACTACATACTTTTTGGTTTGTCAACAAGTTTTTTCAAAAAATTATTTTTTTTGACATTTTAAGAAAATCAGATGCCAATACGTCTATTTTAAGACTCACAAAACTTATTCTTCAACAAACTCATCTATCACTATGTATCTCGTATCTTTGCTGCTTGAAGTAGTAAGACGCATACCCGAAACAGCAGTACCTTCATCTATGCAGAATACTATGGCAACTTTATATGATGTACCTGCCGATATGGTCTTTGACTTTAGCGAAGATATTTCATTTATAAGACCGCTTGTATAGTTACGGTACTGCCTGTCACCCACAAAAAGTCGGTAACTGTCATTCTGTGTAATCTTAATATCAGACTCAGCAGTATTTGTCAGATTCAATTCCACCACAAGAAACTGCTTACCCGGGTCCGCCTTTATGTAAAACATATTGTCAGATGAATAGTAGTCTGTCACAACAGTCCTCAACCAATCCGCCTTTATGCCATCAATATTAATAAGTTCCGAATAGGTTATGATACTGTCAAAAGGTTTATTGTCATCCGGAGATGTAGTATTGCCCGTTGCATCTTCTGTATTTTTCTCAATTTCCGTACTATTCTGAGTGTTATCATGCTTAGTTGGCTTTTCGGTAGTTTCTTCCTTTGTCGAAGGTTCCTGATATTCGGAAGTATTTTCCTTCTTATATGCGTATCTGTCTTCATTAACATATGCATGATCAATTAATATGCCTGCTGCATATTCTGCTATAAGATTATATTTTTCTTCAGTAAGTTCTTCTTTGCTGCCACAGCCTGTTAAAATCACAAGTGCCAAAACAGCGGCTATCATTACATTTTTTTTCAATGTCATTCCTCCATACAGTCTGTATAACAGGCTGCAGATTTGATAAAAACTGATTTCAGGTCTTTAACATTATATCATCTTTCAAGTTTCGTATCAAGTTCAAACCAGAATTCCACGCCATCCTCTACATTTTTGACACCGTAATCCTTATTATGCAATTCCATTATTGCCTTTACAATTGAAAGTCCTATGCCGTTTCCTCCATAACTTCTTGTTCTGGCTTTATCAACTTTGTAAAATTTTTCCCATATTCTTTCTATATCTTCTTCAGGAATATTTTTTCCTGTATTTTTAACGGTTATTCTGACCACATCACCTTTTTCAACGCTGTCAATGGTAATTATCTTTTCACCTTCGCAGTGGTTAATGGCATTGGTAACATAATTGGTAACTACCTCTTCTATCTTGAATTCATCTGCCCATACTATTATAGGCTTATTGATTTTAACATCAATAGAGATACCGTTCTGAGAAGCCCTGAGTGCATTTGATTCGGCTATGGAATTAATAAGCTCGGTAACATTAAATTTTTCCATAACAATATGGTCGTTCTTTGACTCTAACTGATTGAGTGACAAAAGCTGCTTTACCATATCATTCATTTTTTTAGCTTCATCAACTATAACGTCACAGTAATACTCCGCATTTTCTTTAGAGTCATAAATTTCCTCCTTAAGTCCTTCTGCATAGCCTTGTATGAGTGCTATCGGGGTCTTAAGTTCGTGTGAAACATTCGCTATAAAATCTATTCTCGACTCTTCCTGCTTCTGCTTATTTTCTATATCATTTTTAAGTTCATTATTGGCAGTTTTCAACTCCGAAATAGTTATATCAAGCTTATCGGCAAGCTTATTAAGACTTTCGCCCAAAATACCTATTTCATCATTATCGTTTCCTGAATATCTCTCATCAAATTTTATCTCTGTCATCCTCTCAGCTACGGCTGACAGTCTTTTTATAGGCTTAGCCAGACGTGTGGCAAGCACCCATGCACTTAAAGAAGCAATAACTATAAAAAGCACACCAACCTGAAGGATAAACTTATTAGACAGTTTAACGCTGTCTTTAATACTTTTCACGGGAATACGAAGCAATAGAGAGTTATCGCTTCCTACGTATCCGAATATTTCAAAGTATTCCCCCTCCATGTCCGCATCATATACCTTTTGAAGGGTATACTCGTCAGTAGAAAGGATTATATTATTCTTGTTCTGCTGTCCGAGAAGATTTTGTGCCATTCTCTCTTTCATCAGTTTGGTATCATTTGCAGTAGCATACACTGCAGCCCAGTCAGAACGAAGTATTATGGCAGAAATGTTGTTAGGCGCACAAAGCCTTTCAATATAATTCTCAAATTCTTCCTTTTCTATATTTCCATCGTCATAATCCTCAAGAGCACGTCCAAGTCTTATATATGAACTGACAAGCTGTTTCTGTTTGCTTTTAACATAGAATTTTTCAAAAAATAATGTATTAAAAAAGCAAATAAGAATGATTATGGCAGTAACATCAAGAATAAGCATTGCCGTTATCTTAAATCTTATGGAATGAGTTATCTTACGCTTCAAACTTATACCCCATTCCCCAGATAGTCTTTATATAATCGCCCTTGTCGCCCATTTTGCTTCTGAGCTTTTTAACATGGGTATCTATTGTTCTTGCATCGCCAAAATAATCATAATTCCATACATTGTTAAGTATCTTTTCACGCGACAATGCAATTCCTTTATTCTCAACAAAATATGTCAAAAGCTCAAATTCTTTGAAACTTAGCTCTACCACTTTACCGTCAATCGTAACAATGTGAGCCTGCTTGTCTATCTTTATGCCGCTTACTTCAATAACACCGTCGTTTCCTATGGCATTTGTCCTTCTCAATATGGCATCTACCCTTGCAGTCAGAATCTTAGGGCTGAACGGCTTGGTTATATACTCGTCCGCACCTGTGTCAAAGCCAAGCAGTTCGTCACGTTCCTCAGATTTTGCAGTAAGCATAATGATAGGCACTTTAGATTCCTTTCGTATCTCCTTGCACACGGATATTCCGTCACGTTTTGGCATCATAAGATCAAGTATTACTAACGCTATATCCTTAGTGGAAAAGAAGACATCCAACGCCTCATCGCCGTCTCCGGCTTCAATTACTTCAAAATCTTTCTTTACAAGAAAATCCTTAACAAGCTTTCTCATTCTTTCTTCATCATCTACAACTAAAATTTTGAGTTTGTCCATACTGTTCTCCATTCCATAACATTCTGTAATACATCATCTGCAATCGCGCAGATAATAGGTCTTCCATACATTTTTTGTTATTATAAAACACATATATGATTATTTTGTGAACATATTTAATGGCAGACTTTCTTCCCGCTCATTAAGTTCTCTTTCCCGACTTTCAAGTTCCTCCGCCCACGAAGAATATTTGTTCAAAAGTTTCTCTTCGTAGTTAAGCACCGTAGGATTATCCTTACTTGCAGCAATAAAGAACAAAATTATGATAACAGCCACAAGCACTATGTTAAGAATAAGAGAAATGTGAAATCTTTCCCTGTATTTATTTTCTTTGGCATCAATATCTTTATTAGCACGGCTCTTTTCCTTCTTTTTTGCTGTCTTTGCGATATCTGAAATCTTTTCGGTACCTGAAGCGTCCATAGCATTTTTTCTTCTAAAGTCTTCAGTGGAAACATTTTCCTTTTTATTTTCATGCTGTCTGTTTTTTCTTTCGACAGGCTTAAAACCCTTTTTATTTCCTAAAGGTTCTTCCTCAACAAGTTCTATCTCTTCTTCCTCTATAATGGGAATCGCTTTAATAAGACTTCTGTCCACGCCGTTAGAAAGAAGGTATTCCTGAAGTTCCCTAAGATATTCTGTTCCCACCTTTGTTCTGAATATTCTGCCCTCCACCATCCTGTTGTATACATTGAGCACAATTTTAGGGTCAGTCATATCATTGTTTTCTTTTAAATATTTGATGCCCTCAAGTTCTTTCTTTTCTTCAAGAGAATCTGGCATAAAATCACTCCTAATATTTGTTATTGTAAAGCAAAACTTTGCAATCCGATTTGTCCCTTGCCTGTATCTGTTCAAAAAAGCACCGCCATACAGCAGTGCTTAAAAGTGGACCTGAGGAGAATCGAACTCCTGTCCGAAGTATCTTTAATTCAGGCATCTTCCATCACAGTCATCTTTTTAACATTCCCTCAGACAACCGCCAAATGACGGGCTGTTACCCTTGGTAGCTTCATATTGCTTTTGCTGCCTCAAAGCTTTGGCAACAAAGTTCCTCGCAAAGTCGACGCCAGTTACTTAAGCAGCGAGTGACCTAAGGCTGACGGCTGCCATTAGGCAGCTAATGCAAAATTATCTTCTGCGTTTAATTTTAAGTTGAGCTGATGACGCGTGCCCACACGGATGGCTTCCCAAACCTCAAATACCCCGTCGAAACCAGTACAAGCCCATAATCAATACTTGTATGGTAAATATAACGTAATTTATCTTAAAAGTCAATAGAGATTTCTGACTTTAAATTCTTTTTCCGCCTCACGTCTTTGGTCCTTTTTAGCTATATCTTCACGCTTATCGTAAAGTTTTTTACCGCGTGCAACGCCTATCTCCATCTTTGCAAGGCTTCCCTTAAAGTATACACTCAGAGGAACCAATGTGTAACCCTTTTGGGCTACTATTCCAAGAAGCTTATTAATCTCCTGCTTTTTTATCAGCAGCTTCTTTGGCCTTAAAGGGTCTTTATTAAATATATTTCCCTTTTCATAGGGACTTATGTGCATATTGTAAATGTATACTTCGCCCTTTTCAATGCGTATGGTTGCTTCCTTTATGCTGCACTGACCCATTCTTAGAGACTTTACCTCCGTGCCGTGAAGCACTATTCCTGCTTCTATTTTGTCCTCAATAAAATAGTCAAATGTAGCCTTTTTATTATTTGCAACTAATTTATAGTTATCCTTTGACATATTTCCTCCATTCCGAAATATTTTACACTATCTCAAAATCAATTGTTTTAAGAAGTTTATCGGTTGCCGTAAGTCTTACCTTAACCTTCTGACCCAGAACATATTTGTTATGGCTTCTCTCACCTATAAGTTCATAGGTATTCTCAAAGAACTCATAGTAATCGTCCTTAAGACTGTTGATGTGAACAAGCCCTTCTACGGTATTCGGAAGTTCCACATAAATTCCAAACGCTGTTATTCCCGAAACTACTCCGTCAAATTCTTCGCCAATCCTATCCTCCATATACTCTACCTTTTTAAGCTTTTCTGTTTCGCGTTCTGCCTCATCGGCACGCCTTTCGGTAGTGCTTGAATGATGTGCTACATCAGACAATATGGCATCGTAATGTAACAAACGTTTTGCGTTTAATCTGCCCTTTAAGCTTTCCTTTATAATTCTGTGAATCTGCAAATCAGGGTATCTTCTTATAGGCGACGTAAAATGACAGTAATATCTCGCAGCCAGTCCAAAATGTCCTGTGCATTCCGTCGTATACTGTGCCCTTTTCATGGAGCGAAGCGTCAGTCTGCTTATCATATTTTCCTCTTCACTTCCCGTAATATTGTCAAGAAGCTTCTGAAGCTCCTTAGGATGTATCTCATCCCTGCCAATTTTGATATCATATCCAAAATTATTGATAAAGGTTCCAAGTCTTATAATCTTTTCCGGGTCAGGCTTGTCATGCGTTCTGTATACAAACGGAAGTTCCTTCCAGTACATATCCTCAGCCACGGTTTCATTTGCCGCAAGCATAAAATCTTCTATAATCTTTGTAGCCACATTTCTCTCATAAGGCTTTATATCAATGGGATGTCCTTCCTTGTCCAGTATAATTTTGCTTTCCGGAAAATCAAAATCTATGGAGCCTCTCTTATATCTTTTGGTGCGAATTATTGAAGACAGTTCCTGCATCAGCTTAAACATCGGTACAAGTTCCTTATATTCTTCTATCTCGTCCTTATCCTCATCCGCCAGAATTTTCTTTACGCTTGTATATGTCATTCTTCTGTCGACATTTATAACAGTTTCCAAAATCTGATGGTCGATAATCTCACCTTTTGCGTTGATTCGCATAATACAGCTTAATGCCAGTCTGTCACAGCCCTGATTAAGGGAACATATTCCGTTTGAAAGCTTGTGCGGCAGCATAGGTATTACCCTATCTACAAGATATACGCTTGTACCTCTGTTTAACGCCTCTTTGTCAAGCGGTGAGTGTTCCTTTACATAGTGTGATACATCCGCTATGTGTACTCCGAGAAGATAATCTTCTCCTTCTTTGCTCAGCGTTATGGCATCATCAAGATCCTTGGCATCCTCTCCGTCTATGGTAACTGTCTGCCAGCTTCTGATGTCAAGCCTTCCCTCCTTGTCGCTTTCTAAAACCTCGTCCGGCTGAGTTTCAAGACTTTTCATAACATCCTTTGGAAATTCCATAGGTATGTTATATGCTCTTATAATTGACAAAATGTCAACACCCGGGTCATTTACATGACCAAGTATTTCCGTGACAACACCTTCTGCCGATTTATTGCCCTGCGGATATTTTGTGATTTTTACAACTACCTTATGACCTGAAACGGCACCCATAGACTTGTCCTTGGGTATAAAAATGTCCTCGCCAATCTTTTGATTATCACATACTACAAAGCCAAATTTCTCGTTTTTTTCAAATGTTCCTACCACTTCGGTAACAGCATGCTCTAATATCTTTATGACCTTTCCTTCCCTGCGTCTTCCCGAAACGGCGGGTGTTGTAATAATCACGGCAACCCTATCTCCATACATGGCGTCAAGAGTGTCCTTTTCGTTAATATATATATCCTGTTCTTCGCCTTCTACCGAAACAAATCCAAAACCCTTCTGTGTGCTTTCAAATGTACCTGTAACGGCATTGTTTTCAAGCTTACCGTACTTTCCCTTTGTGGATACGCTTATTTTCCCTTCACGAACCAAAGCATCAAGAACATCATTTAATTCCTCCCTGTTCTCTTTTGGAATCTGAAGCAGCATAGCTATTTCCTTAGCCTTCATAGGCGAATAAGCAGGATCATTTATCAGTTCATATATAACCTGTTTTCTTTGAATAAATTTCTCGTTCACTTTCTTCTCCTTTACACAAGCGAAAACATCTCATCAACACTGCATTGACAGCACTCATCAATAAGAAAACACTCTCATCATAACGATAAGAGTGTTCATTAGTAGTTAAAATTTGTTAATATTTAGTATAATCGACATAAGAATAAAAAGAACAACCAAAAGCTTTGTAAATTTCTCAAGCTTGCCCTCCATTGAACGGCCCTTGTTCTTTCCCCAGTATGTTTCAGCCATACCATTAATTGAACCGGATAAGCCTGCTGACTTACCTTCCTGTAATAATATAATCAAAGTTAAAGCTAAACAAATTACAATAAATATTACTGTTAAAACTAATCTAAGAGTTCCCACTTTTTGCACCTCCTACGTTAACACGAGTACTATTGTAACATACGCCGGACAAAATATCAACAATAATTTTATTTTCTTACAAGAAGAGAATGACCTGTCATTTCCTTTGGCTGTTCCATACCCATAAGCTCTATAAGAGTAGGCACTATGTCAGCAAGACAGCCGCCCTCTGCAAGGGTATATGATTCGTCAGCATTTACAAGAATAAACGGAACAGGGTTAGTCGTGTGAGCCGTAAAGCTCTCGCCTGTCTCATAATCAATAAGCTGCTCGACATTTCCATGGTCAGCACAGATGAATAACTGTCCGTCCACTTCTTTTATAAACTGCACTACCTCGCCGACACACTCGTCGATTACTTCCACAGCCTTAACGGCAGCTTTCATAACGCCTGTATGTCCCACCATATCAGGATTTGCAAAGTTGCATATAATCACATCATATTTTCCGCCTGTAATAGCCTTGCAAAGTTCATCACATACGGTATATGCGCTCATTCTAGGCTTCTTATCGTATGTCGGAACATACTTAGGAGAATCTACCAGTATTCTTGTCTCATCCTTATTCGGCTCCTCAACGCCTCCGTTAAAGAAGAAAGTAACGTGTGCATACTTTTCCGTTTCGGCAATTCTTGCCTGTGTCTTTCCGTTTGCAGCAAGATATTCACCAAATGTATTATCAAGCGACACCTTTTTAAACGCTATCGTCTTGTTTGGAATGGTTACATCATACTCTGTAAAGCATACAAATGTAACATCTTTTCTGTTTCCTCTGTCAAATCCGGTAAAATCATCCGAACAGAAAGCTCTTGTCATTTCTCTTGCCCTGTCAGGTCTGAAATTAAAGAATATCACAGAATCCTTGTCTCCTACGGTACCTACCGGTTTTCCATCCTTTGTTATCACAACGGGAACAACAAATTCATCATTCACATCTTTTGCATAGGAATCAGCAACAGCCGCAACAGGGTCAGCAGCCTTTTCGCCTTCACCCATTGCAATAGCTCTATATGCCTTTTCAACTCTGTCCCAGTTGTTATCTCTGTCCATGGCATAATAACGTCCTGATATGGAAGCAACTTCTCCGACGCCAATTTCTTTCATCTTTTCACAAAGTTCTTCAACAAAACCTTTTCCTGATGTAGGTGCCGTATCTCTTCCGTCAAGAAATGCATGTACATACACCTTGTCAAGTCCGTTTCTCTTGGCAAGCTCAAGCAATCCGTAAAGATGTGTATTGTGGCTGTGAACACCTCCGTCTGACAAAAGTCCGAACATATGAAGTGCCGAACCGTTTGCCTTACAGTTGTTAACAGCTTCCATAAGGGCTTCGTTTTCAAAGAAATCTCCGTCATTTATAGACTTTGTAATTCTCGTAAGTTCCTGATACACAATTCTGCCCGCACCCATATTCATATGACCTACCTCAGAATTTCCCATCTGTCCGTCAGGAAGTCCTACTGCCATACCGCTGGCATATCCCTTAACAAAAGGATATTCCTTCATCAGTCTGTCCATTACGGGTGTCTTTGCATTTGCTATTGCATTTCCCTCCGTCTTATCATTTAAACCATATCCGTCAAGTATCAATAAAACCGTAGGTTTCTTACTCATTTCTTTCTCCATTCTAAGGTGACGCCGCACCTGTTTTCTTTCTTCTTTTTAAATTAAGGCATACTTTTACATTTGTTTTCTTACAATCCTGTATTCATCATCAAGACTGTAATATGGGCAGTTATCAAAGCTAAAGCCAAGAAATTTTGCCATTTCATCCTCGTCAAGTGAAGCCTCGCAGGTATAGTTTTCGTAATCCTCGTCGTACACATAATTGACGCAGGTATCACAGTTAGATTGCTGTTTCATAATAATCCTTCTCTATTTGTCATAATTGACTATCTTTCCAAAATCAGGTTTGAGCGACGCTCCTCCCACCAGACCTCCGTCAATATTAGGCTGTTCAAATATTTCCTTTGCGCTGGCAGCGGTAACGCTTCCGCCATACTGGATTCTAACGATATCTGCCACAGCTTCACCGTATGTTTCTTTTATAACATTACGGATGTATGCACATACTTCTTCAGCCTGTGCACTTGTAGCTACCTTACCTGTTCCGATTGCCCATATAGGTTCGTATGCTATAATACATTTTTCCACGTTTTCTGCTGATATATCCTTAAGAGCTGCCTTTACCTGTCTTTCCACAACACTTAAAGTAACACCTGTCTCACGCTGTCCCAGAGTTTCGCCACAGCAAATGATAGGTATAAGCTTATGCTCTATCGCCTTTGCTACCTTTTTGCCTATCATATCATCTGTTTCATTGAAGTAGCCTCTTCTCTCGGAATGTCCCAAGATGACATATTTTACTCCGATTTCGGTAAGCATTGAAGGAGATATCTCGCCTGTGAAAGCACCGCTTTCCTCAAAATACATATTTTGAGCGCCTATAGCTATATCCGTTCCTTTGACAGCTTCTACAGCAACCATCAGAGATACTGCCGGAACACAGAACACCACATCTACATCATCATTTTTAACCAGTGGTTTCAACTCTTCAATAAGCTTTACTGCTTCACTCGGAGTCTTATTCATTTTCCAGTTACCTGCTATAATTTTTCTTCGCATACCCAACACCATCCTGTCCTTAAAATTTCATCCAAAGCCAAACACATCAGCTTATAAGTTCTTCCGTCCCATAAAACCCTTTTATGCAAAATATGTCATTTCAAGAAGCCTCAAAATGACATATTTCAATCATATTTTACTTATCGTTAGCTGCCACTACTCCAGGAAGCTCTTTGCCCTCAAGGAACTCAAGAGAAGCACCGCCGCCTGTTGAAATGTGTGTCATCTTATCGCCGAAGCCCAATGTATTAACCGCAGCAGCAGAATCACCGCCACCGATAATTGTAGTTGCATCTGTTTCTGCCAATGCCTTAGCTACCGCAATGGTACCTTTAGCAAGAATAGGATTCTCGAATACACCCATAGGTCCGTTCCATACTACTGTCTTAGCACTCTTGACAGCCTCTGCATAGAGTTCTGCCGTCTTAGGTCCTATATCGCATGCTTCCTTAGACGCATCCATCTTGTCGGCATCACATACCGTTGTCTCAACAGGTGCATCAATTGGATTAGGAAAATCTGATATCATAACCGAATCTACCGGAAGAAGAAGCTTCTTGCCAAGTTTTTCAGCCTTCTCCATCATTTCCTTACAGTAATCAATCTTAGTATCATCAACAAGTGACTTACCTATTTCATATCCCTTAGCCTTTAAGAATGTATATGCCATACCACCGCCGATAATAAGTGTATCGCACTTTTCAAGAAGATTTGAAATAACATTTAACTTATCTGCAACCTTCGCACCGCCAAGAATGGCAACAAAAGGTCTTACAGGATTGTTGACTGCATTTCCGAGGAAATCTATCTCTTTCTGCATAAGATAACCTACAACAGATGTCTTAACAAACTTTGTAACACCCTCTGTTGAGCAGTGAGCTCTGTGAGCAGCACCAAATGCGTCATTTACATATATATCGCAAAGAGAGGCAAGTTCCTTAGAGAAAGTCTCATCATTCTTTGTTTCTTCTTTTCTGAAACGTGTATTCTGAAGAAGAACAACATCTCCGTCCTTCATAGCCTCTACCGCAGCTCTTGCATTTGGTCCTACAACTTCATCGTCAGCAGCAAATACAACTTCCTTTCCAAGATGCTCAGAAAGTCTTTTTGCAACAGGTGCCAAAGACTCGTCTTCATTAGGACCGTTCTTAACTTTTCCAAGATGTGAGCAGAGAATAACCTTGCCGCCATCATTGATAAGCTTCTTAATTGTCGGAAGAGCAGCCACGATTCTGTTCTCGTCTGTGATAACGCCAGCCTTTAAAGGTACGTTAAAATCACATCTTACCAATACTCTTTTGCCCTTTACATTGATGTCATCAACTGTCATTTTATTTAACATATCAAAAACCTCACTATTATAAATTGTGTCAGTAACATTTTGACAAATGTATACCGCATTCAGAAATATTATGCCTCTCTTTTAAGAAGCCCTATATGCAAATAGGGTCCGGTCCACAAAGACCGGACCCATCTTGAGTCTGAAATTAGATTTCTGCAAAGTACTTAATTGTTCTAACCATCTGGCTTGTGTATGAGTTCTCGTTATCATACCAAGAAACAACCTGTACATGTGTATTTCCGTCTTCCATCGGAGCTACCATTGTCTGTGTAGCATCAAATAATGAACCGTATCTCATACCGATAACATCGCTTGAAACGATTTCATCTGTGTTGTAACCGAAGCTCTCTGTCTGAGCAGCCTTCATAGCCTCGTTTACCTGCTCCTTTGTTACCTGACCCTTAACAACTGCAACAAGAATTGTTGTAGAACCTGTAGGTGTAGGAACTCTCTGAGCAGAACCGATTAACTTACCGTTTAACTCAGGGATAACAAGACCGATAGCCTTAGCAGCACCTGTTGAGTTAGGAACGATGTTCTGAGCACCTGCTCTTGATCTTCTCTTGTCGCCCTTTCTCTGTGGTCCGTCAAGAATCATCTGGTCGCCTGTATAAGCATGAACTGTTGTCATAATACCTGACTGGATAGGAGCCAAATCATTAAGAGCCTTAGCCATAGGTGCCAGACAGTTTGTTGTACATGAAGCTGCTGAAATAATCTTGTCGTCCTTTGTTAATGTATTGTGGTTAACATTGTAAACGATTGTTGGAAGGTCATTGCCTGCCGGAGCTGAAATAACTACCTTCTTAGCACCTGCATCAATGTGTGCCTGTGCCTTAGCCTTGCTTGTATAGAAACCTGTACACTCAAGTACAACGTCTACATCAAGCTCGCCCCAAGGAAGCTCTGCTGCGTTAGCCTTAGCATAAATTGTAATTTCCTTACCGTTTACCGTGATTGAATTCTCGCCATAAGATACAGTACTTGCATACTTGTATGTTCCCTGTGCCGTATCATACTTTAATAAGTGTGCCAACATTTCAGGGCTTGTTAAATCGTTGATTGCAACTACTTCATAACCTTCTGCATCAAACATCTGTCTGAATGCAAGACGTCCGATACGTCCGAATCCATTGATTGCTACTTTTACTGACATTTTTTAAAATCCTCCTAATGTTAATAAGATTTATAATATACTGCCACCGGCAGCTATTAACGAGTTAGCAAATGATTGTTAAAATTTCAACTAGGTATATTTTACCTAATTTAATACAAAAATTCAAGAGAAAAATTTTTTAATTGTTATTTTTATGCCATTTAACCAAAAACACTATGATTTACAGCGTGTTTTCGGTCAATTTTGCATTGTTATTCATATCCCTGTCTGATATAATAAAAATGATTTTTAGTTTTCGTCTAATTCAGAATCAGAAAAGAGGTTTTTTATGCTTTCGGATTATCATATACATTCACATTTTTCTTCTGACAGTGAAGAAAAGCTTGAAAACATTGCAAATACCGCGCTTTCCCTCGGAATGTCTTCCATATGTCTTACCGACCATATGGACTACGACTACCCAATTTCGCCTGATGAGCCGGATATGACATTTTTCCTTGACATACCGGAATACGCAAAGGCACTTGGTGCCCTGCGTATGCAATATGCAGGCAGACTTGACATCAGGACTGGCATTGAGCTTGGAATACAGCCTCATATAGCAGATGAAAATTATAAAATTTCAAAAAGCCATCCTTTTGATTTCATCATAGCCTCCACACATATTGTAGACAAAAAAGAACCGTTCTACCCTTCTTTTTGGGATGGGCAAAACATAGACGACTGCCTTGCAGAATATTTTTCCGATATGCTTGATTCCCTAAAAAAATTCGACAACTATGATGTATGCGGTCACTTAGATTATATAATCCGATACATTCCTGATAAGAGTTTTGCCTTTTCTTATAAGGATTATTCAGACATTATTGATGAAATTCTTTACGAAATAATCAGCAAGGGCAAGGGCATAGAGATAAATACCGCAGGATACAGATACTCTCTTAACTCTCCTAACCCTTGTACAGACATTATAAAGCGATACAAAGAACTTGGCGGAAAAATCATAACTGTCGGTTCTGACGCCCACTTTGCAAAAGATGTAGGTTCCGGCTTTGACAAAGCACGCAATGTACTGCTTGCCTGCGGCTTTGACAGCTATTATACCTTTAAAGAAAGAACCCCTTACAGACACAGCCTGTAAGGGGCTTTGATATTTTTCACATTTTCCAAAGACTTTCGTCAAATTATATCTGGTCAAATGCTTCTGACAAATCCTCAATAATATCATCAATATTTTCCGTACCTATTGAAAGACGGATAGTGTTCTGCTTGATGCCCTGATCAGCAAGCTCCTCGTCATTAAGCTGTGAGTGAGTTGTTGAAGCAGGATGAATTACAAGCGACTTTACATCTGCTACATTTGCAAGAAGTGAGAAAAGTTCAAGATTGTCAATAAACTTCTTAGCTTCCTGGGCACCGCCTTTTATCTCAAAAGTAAATATAGAACCGCCGCCGTTCGGGAAGTACTTCCTGTAAAGTGCCTGCTGCTTTGGATCATCAGATACAGCCGGATGATTTACTTTCTCAACCTTTGGATGATTTTTAAGGAATTCCACTACCTTAAGAGCATTTTCCACATGTCTTTCTACTCGGAGTGACAGTGTTTCAAGTCCCTGAAGGAATATAAACGCATGGAACGGGCTGAGTGTAGCACCTGTATCACGGAGAAGAATTGCTCTTATCTTTGTGACAAATGCTGCTGCGCCGACTGCCTTTGTAAAGCTGATGCCATGGTAGCTTGGATTAGGCTCTGTAAGTGAAGGGAACTTTCCGCTTGCTTCCCAGTCAAATTTTCCGCTGTCTACAATAACACCGCCGATGGTAGTTCCGTGTCCGCCGATAAATTTTGTAGCTGAATGAACAACTATATCAGCACCATATTCTATCGGTCTTACAAGGTAAGGTGTTGCAAATGTATTATCGACTACAAGAGGTATCTTGTGTGCGTGTGCTATATTTGCGAGTCTTTCAATATCAACCACGTCTGAGTTAGGATTTCCCAAAGTTTCAATGTGTATAGCCTTTGTATTCTCTTTAATTGCTGCCTCAACCTCGTCGTAGTTGAACGGATCAACAAATGTAGTCGTAATACCATACTCCGGTAAAGTATGAGCGAGGAGATTGTATGTTCCTCCGTAAATATTTTTAGCTGCCACTATATGATCTCCTGCATGAGCAAGATTTTCAAATGTGTAAGCAATAGCTGCTGCGCCTGAGGCTACGGCAAGAGCTGCCACGCCTCCTTCAAGGGCTGCTATTCTCTTTTCAAAAACATCCTCGGTAGGATTTGTAAGTCTGCCGTAAATATTTCCCGGATCACTGAGTCCGAATCTTGCGGCCGCATGCTCGCTGTTTCTGAATACAAATGAAGATGTCTGATAAATAGGTACTGCTCTTGCATCTGTTACCGGATCAGGCTGCTCCTGTCCTACATGTAACTGCAATGTTTCAAATTTTAAATTTCTCTCTGCATATGTTTTCTTACTCATAATAGACCTTCTTTCCGTGCATATGGCACTTTTTTATTTTGTGTTATTATTTCCTATCTGATTACAAGGAAATAATAACACAGCATATTATTACTGTCTAATATGTAAAACATTTAATCAGTTATAGTTTTTGCCTATATCCATTTATTTATGCCTATATGGATTTTTTTCTGAAAAAAAGCAACAAAAAACCCGCCAAATAGGAGGTAAGACGGGTTTTTTGCAAATATATTAAGTTAAGAAAATAAGTAAGTTATCTTGAGAATACTGCTGTCCAGTAATAATCACCGTCAGCATTTACCGCTACGCCAACACCTATACGTGTATATGTCTCGTTAAGCATAAGCGCATTGTGAGCTTCTGAATACTTCCAGCCATACTCACCTAAAACCACCTCACTTGGAGATGTTTGATATCGTCCCATATTCTCGGCATATGAGCCATACATTCCGTATACCGTGAATACTGAACTCGCTTTCTGACCATTCGGTCTGATGTGATGACTTCTGCCATCAACTACCTGCACGTCAAAACAGTCAACCCATGCATTCTCTGTTGAGCGGTGCATAGCTACCGTTACCAAAGAATCATCATATGCAAGAGGGGCTAAACCGTTCTCTGCTCTGTATGAATTAACAAGGTCAGCTACTTCTAAAGCAAGTGCTCCGTACTGCTCCCTGTTTTCTGCTGCTAAAATCTTTGTCTGCTCATCAGTAAGCACTACACCCTTTATCGGCTCAGGAAGAGTTGCTTCATAGCTTTCCAAAACCGTATCACTGTAGTCTGCTTCTGTTTCTTCTGTCTCTGCCTCTGTGGCAATCTCTTTACTTTCAATGTTCTCCTCTGTAACAGTCGGCGCATCACCCTGTTCTGCATAAGCCTCCTCAGCTTCCAAAACATCATACTGAGCTTCAACCGCAACAGGTGCTTCAAACTCTTCTGCCGCCGTAATGTCTGCTTCAACCTTCTGCACTTCAACGGTCTCACTAATTTTTACCGTATCAGCAGCAACAGAAAAATTCTCAGCGGCTCTTGAATCTGAATTATCTAAAAACAAAATTCCTGTTCCTATTAAGCAAATGCTTAAAACAAAAACTCCTGTGATTTTCAAAATTCTTTTTCGTAACATCATAGCAATTCCTCCTTAAAATGCTATATGCCGAATACTAATGTATTAAAAAAGCACCCGACCTGTTACCTGCCGGATGCCATAAATCATAATGATTGCAACCGGCTGTCATTACACATTAAAAATGTGGTTAGACCCTTGGCTTTGCGTCCTTGCGTTTCCACAAGTTTGCCTAATATTCAAATTTTCTTAACCTATGCGTTTATGTTATCATATAGTTGTAGCTCTGTCAACTGTTTTTTAATTTTATGTATCCGAAAGTTTGGCACGGTTCTCGTCAATTATCCGCTGCCCTCTTGCCCATAAAACCTCCGAGCCGTCCTTTACAAGCGAAAATCTTTTGCACACTTTATCGTAAGTCACCTCATGTTCTTCCCACGACTTGCATTGTGTCGCTCCGTTAAGAAGCATTGGCTGCATACGGTCAAGTGAATTGGCATATTTTGCCTCCATGCTCTGTCCGAGTTCAAATTCCTCCCACAAGCCTTTAAGATACTCTCCCTGATTTTCAGGAAGTATCCCGAATATCCTGTCTGCCGCCGCACGCTCTCTTGCCGCTTTGGTAATATAGCCTTCTTCATCATAGGCGTATGTGTCTCCGGCGTCTATTTCCACCATATCGTGAATAAGCACCATAAGCATAACCTTTTCCAGATTCACGTCAGCATTTGCATATTCTTTTAAAAGATAAGCCATAAGCGCAAGATGCCACGAATGTTCCGCATCATTTTCCTTGCGTTCTCCGCTTGCTATATAAGTCTGGCGGAATATGCTTTTTATCCTGTCTGCCTCAAGGATAAAATTAATCTGGCGTTCCAGCCTGTCAGAAGATTCATCCGGCGTACTAATCATGGCTTCTATTCTGTTCCAGTTGACATTTATATCCTCGCCTGAAAGGTCACATGCATATCTTAGATATTCCCTGTAAATGTGCATTGCCTTATTCCGACTCTTGTGAAGCTTTCTCAAGGAAGATGCCATAACCTTTTCAAGCACGTTTACATTTTCCTTACACAGAAACTCTTCGCTTCCCTTTTGTCCGCAAAATGCAAACTCGGCCTCTTCATCCCTGAATTCATTTGCTATAAAAAGCTCCTGAACAGTCCTCTTTGAAGTACCTCGTATAGAATATTCCTTTGCAAAGCGTTCCCCGCTTTCTTTTATAGTTACCATAACAGTTCTCCGTTTCTAAACTTCAGATGATAATGCCTCCGCCATACACATAATTTTCCTTGTAAAACACGACAGCCTGTCCGGGTGTAACCGCTCTTACCGGAGAATCAAAGTTACATTTTACCGTATCTTTATCTACCTTTTCTATGGTACATGGGCTTCCCTGATGGCTGTAACGTATCTTTGCCATAACCTTCTCCTTACCTACGAGGTCTTCAACTGCCATAAAATTCAGCCTGTTACAATACATGGTATCCGTAAATGTTTCATCATTTTCTCCTATTACCACCTCGTTTGTATCGGGGCGTATGGCAAGTACAAACACAGGATGTCCCATAGACAGTCCCAATCCCTTTCGCTGCCCTACCGTATAATGGGTTATGCCCTTATGTCTTCCGAGTACATTTCCCTTAAGGTCAACAAAATTTCCTTCTTCTATT
Organism: uncultured Eubacterium sp.; assembly: GCA_945920185.1. Taxonomy (GTDB): domain Bacteria; phylum Bacillota; class Clostridia; order Lachnospirales; family Lachnospiraceae; genus CAMEJP01. The sequence continues at coordinate 17,792 of CAMEJP010000001.1, forward strand.
CTTGCATCAGTATGTGCACTTATATATGAAGCATAATCATTGTCAGGAACAAAGCATATGTCCTGACTGTCAGGCTTATTTGCCACGGGCAGATTATTGTCTGCTGCTATCTTTCTTATTTCATCTTTTGTATACTGTCCGATTGGCATAAGCGTATGGGCTAAATGCTCCTGCGTAAGATTAAACAGTGCGTATGTCTGATCCTTGCTTGACTGTGCAGTCTTAAACGTATATCTTCCGTTTGGCAGCCTCATTATATTTGCATAATGTCCCGTAGCCATATATTCGGCTCCTATTTCAAGGCTTCTTTTAAGGAGTGCCTCCCACTTTATCCGCCTATTACACACAATACACGGATTAGGTGTTCTTCCGCAAAGATACTCGCTTAAAAAGTTATCTATAACCTCTGCCTTAAATTCCTTTCTGAAATCCATCACATAATAAGGTATACCAAGCACATCCGCAACACGCCTTGCATCCTCAACGGCAGACAGTCCGCAGCATCCTCCGTTATCTATGCTGCAACTGTCTTCCTCCTGCCATATTTTCATGGTAACTCCGATTACATCATATCCCTGTTCTTTTAAAAGATATGCCGCTACGGACGAGTCCACTCCGCCGGACATACCCACAACTACTTTCTGTTTCATATTACCTCACATTCCGAAACACTGTAAAATGTGTATCATCTTCTTCTCATAAGGCTATTGTACATGGATGATTTGCTCCTGAGCTCGGCAACCACCTCTTTAATAGCCTCAACCGCCGTATCTATATCATTTTTTGTCGTATCTTCACTTATGGTCAGCCTCACAGCGCTGTATGCCATATCCTGCGGCACGCCTATTGCACTTAATACATATGAAGGATTTGTATCTCCCTGACTGCAGGCTGAACCTGATGATACGCTTATTCCCTTTAAATCAAGCAATATTACAAGGGATTCTCCTTCCACAAACTGGAAAGAAAAATTTGCATTTGACGGCAGACGGTTAGTCGGATGTCCGTTAAGCCTCACAAAAGGTACCTCTGACATAATTCTGCTGATGAGATAATTTCTAAGGTACAGTATTCTTCTGATACGTTCATTGTAGCCGTCTATGCTAAGCTTCGCAGCCTTTGCAAAGCCCACTATTCCCGGTACGTTTTCCGTTCCGGCGCGCGCTCCGTTTTCCTGCATACCGCCATAAATCATCGGTTTCATTTTAACACGTTCACCCGCATATAGCAAGCCTACACCTTTTGGTCCGTGCAGTTTGTGGGCGCATGCGCTGAGCATATCTATATTCATTTCCCTGACATTTATGTGTATCTGAGCAAATGCCTGAACCGCATCTGTATGAAACAGAATGTCATTTGCCCTTGCTATCCTGCCTATACGTTCAATAGGTTCAATAGTGCCTATTTCATTGTTGGCAGTCATCACGGATATAAGTATGGTGTCCTTTCTTATGGCTTTAATGAGTTCGTTGAGTTTAACAACACCCCACTCGTCTACATCTATTACGGATATATCATAGCCCTTTTCCTTCATTGCCTCACACTTTCTCAGTATGGCATGATGCTCTATTCTGCTTATTATAATATGCTTTCCCTTTTTGTTGCAGGCTGCCAGTTCAATAGCCCAGTTGTCCGATTCACTTCCTCCGGAGGTGAAATATATATCTTCAGGTCTGGCATTTATCACATTTGCCAAAGTCTGTCTGCTCTCCGATACCGCCTGAGCTGCCGTGGTGCCATAGTTATGAATACTTGAAGGATTACCGAATTCCTTTGAATAGTAAGGCAGCATGGCATCTATAACCTCCTGCCTGACAGCCGTTGTGGCCGCATTGTCAAAATATATTCTCTCATTCATTTTGCTATTGCCCCTTCTATTTTTTATTAAAATGCATAATATATATAAAAAGTCTTAGGAAAAACCTTGAAAAGCAATTATATCTCTAAAATCAACAAACATCCTCTGATAAAGGGTACCCTTCTTTTAACAGGTGCCGGAATCATTAACAGAATTTTAGGCTTTGTATACAGAATATTTGTGTCCAGATATATGGGGTCGGAAGGCATGGGCCTTTTTCAGCTTGTTATGCCGATATCAGCCATCAGTATATGCCTTTGCGTATCAGGCATAAAGACCATAATATCAAAACTTGTGGCTGAATATCATGCCAAAAATGATATGCGTACTTCCCATAGCCTTATGACTGCAAGTCTTTCCTATACATTATTTCTCTCGATTTTTATATCTGTTATAATATATGCAGCCGCTCCCTTTATTTCCACAAAAATACTGGGTGACTTACAGTGTATAAAACTCATTAAAATTCTCTCTTTTTTCATACCCTTATCATGCGTTCATATACTGTTTGAAGCTTATTTTATAGGCACATCTGACACAAAAATCTGTGCTGTTTCCGGGCTGGTTGAACAGATTGCAAAGATGGCATTTGTATTCTCATTATGCAAAGTATGGCTTGCAAAGGGTATGGTGCTTAAGCCGGAAATTATGACAGCCGGTCTCATAGCAGGTGAAACTGTGTCCATTTTATACTCCGTTGCAATGATAAAACGAATCAAAAGGCATCACGAAAAATCAGTTTTGAAAATTATGCACACAGAATTAAAAAAGCTTTTAACCCTGTCATTGCCGCTAACCGCTTCGCGAATGCTTATGAGCATTTTCCAAAGCGTCGAGATTGTTCTGATTCCCATTATGCTTCGTGCAAACGGCTACAGCAATGCCGAGGCACTAAGTATGCTTGGCGTGCTTACGGGTATGGCACTTCCGATTATACTTTTCCCAGCTTCCCTTATTTCCTCTTACGCCACTATGCTGCTTCCTAAAATTTCAACCTATGCCGCTGACAAAAACAAAGAAGAAATGTCCTATATCATAAACAGCACCGTAAGATTTTGCCTTATATTAGGCGTATTCTGTCTGTTTGGTTTTCTCCTTTACGGAGCAAATATAGGTGCCGTACTTTTTTCCTCACCGCTTGTGGCACCATATATAAAAACCCTCGCATTTTTATGCCCTTTTATGTACATATCCATAACCTTCGGAAGCATATTAAACGGCTTATGTCTTACGCGCTCCTATCTGATTCACAGTATCATAAGCCTGTCTATACGCATAACAGGCGTAATATTCTTCTTAAAAATATATGGCATACAAAGCTATCTGGCAGCACTGCTTTTAAGTGAGCTTACGCTTTCACTTCTTCATTTTATCAAAATAAAATCGGTCACAAAGGTAAACATTCCTCTTGGAAGTTACATAATTGAAACAGTCTTTGCGGCACTTATATCCTTTGGATGTTCGTACCTTGTATATGACATCGTAAAAAAAGCCACCGGTCTTAACTTTGTAAGTCTTGTGACCGGTGGAGGTATAGCTGGTGTTATTTACTTTTTCCTTCTTACCATTCGTAAGGAGTGTTCTGATAAACATAATAATTGAGCCAGTTGGTGTAAAAACTGTTGGCATGACAGCGCCATGAAAGTACAGGTCTTTGCGAAGGGTCGTCATTAGGATAATAATTTTTGGGAATATCTATGTCGAGTCCCTTTGCAAGGTCTCTCTTGTACTCTTTGTCAAGAGTTATTCTGTCATATTCCGGATGTCCTGTAACAAATATTCTCTTGCCTTCTTCGGCAAGTATAAGAAAAACGCCTGCCTCATCTGACTCAGCCAGAATAGTAAGCTTGTCATTTTTCATTATATCTTCTTTTGTTATAGTGGTATGTCTTGAATGCGGTGCAAGAAACACATCATCAAAGCCTCTTACAAGCGGAACTTTCCTGTCAAGCACCTTATGTTCAAATATGCCGAACACCTTGCTGCTAAGAAGCGACTTTTGTATTCCGTAGTGATAGTATAGTCCTGCCTGAGCACCCCAACAGATATGAAGCGTTGAGGTTACATGCTTATCAGACCATTCCATAATGGTCTTAAGCTCTTCCCAGTACGTTACTTCCTCAAAATTTATCTGCTCAACAGGAGCACCTGTTATAATCATTCCGTCATATTTGTTGTCCTTTATGTCCGTAAAAGTCAGATAAAACTGATTAAGATGAGTGGCAGAAGTATTCTTGGATATATGTGTTTCAAGCTGTAAAAACGTTATATCTATCTGCAAAGGCGTGTTTGACAGTGAACGCAACAGCGCAACCTCAGTATCCTCCTTCAAAGGCATCAGATTAAGTATAAGTATCTTAAGAGGTCTTATATCCTGTGACACAGCCCTCTTTTCATCCATTATAAATATATTTTCAGCCTCAAGTATGCACTTGGCAGGCAAATCATTTTGTATTCTTATAGGCATAAACCACCATCTCCGTTCCGAAGTTCTAAAGTCCCCCTGCACACATCAGGGCAATACTCTGATAACAAGTAACAGTGTAGCATTATTCTGTCCTAAAATCAATATGCTTATTTATGGCAATATGTCAGTTTAACCGGTCATACATCTGAGTAACAATATTTAATAAGCCTAAGGCAGCATCTTTAAAAATTCTTCCTCGGAAATTATAGGCACGCCCAGCTTTTGTGCCGTCTTATTCTTTGACGAAGTACTGTTCACGTCATTATTTATCAGATAACTTGTGTTGCCTGTGACACTTCCGGTCACTTTTCCTCCATAGCTTTCAATCTTATCCTTGAGTTCGTTCCTGTTGGCAAAATGCTCTACCGCTCCGGTTATGACAAATACCTTTCCTTCAAGTATATTTTCATTCTCGCTTATTTCATTTACAATATTTATCTCAGAGAGCAAATCATCAAGAATTTTGTTATTTCTTTCGTCTTCAAAAAACTTTACGAAAGAGCCGGCTATGACATCTCCTATTCCTTCAATATCCGAAAGACCCGATACGTCAGTGCGTCTAAGGCTGTCAAGACTGTAATCGTAAGCCTTGCATATCATTTTAGCATTGGTAAGTCCCACATTCGGTATGCCAAGACTGTATATAAGCTGCGGGAGATTTACTGTTCTTGCTTTATCCGCCGCACTTATAAGATTGTCATAGGACTTTTTTCCAAATCCTTCAAGTCCCACTATCTCATTCTCGTACCTGTTCAGCTTATAAATATCGGCATATTCCTTTATGAAGCCGTGTGCGACAAACTTTTCAAGAGTATTTTCCGACAATCCGTCTATATTCATGGCATCCCTGCTGACAAAATGCGACAGGCTCTTTATATGCTTTGCCATACACTGTGCGTTGTCGCAGAACAGGGTTTTGGTACCGTTATCATTCCTTACGACGGTAGGTTCTCCGCATGCAGGACAGACCTTTGGCACATCAAGTCTTCCGCTTCTGGTCTTATTATCTGCAATTTGCGGTATAATCATATTCGCCTTATACACGCTTATGGTATCGCCTATTCCAAGTTCAAGACTTTCCATAATGCTCAGATTGTGAACACTGGCACGGCTTACCGTAGTTCCTTCAAGCTCTACGGGCGAAAATATGGCAACAGGGTTTATAAGTCCCGTTCTTGACGGGCTCCACTCTATTTCCAGAAGTGTTGTATCCGCCACCTCGTCAGCCCACTTAAACGCAATGGAATCTTTCGGAAACTTTGCGGTTCTTCCCAAAGACCTTCCATACTCTATGTCATCATACAAAAGCACCAGACCATCTGACGGAAAATCATAAGACTCTATCCTTTGGGCAAAATCTTTCACTGCCTCTTCCATATTCTGTGCCGTCACCACGGTATACTCAACCGTCCTGAAGCCTTGCGACATAAGCCACTTTAATTGTTCTTCTCTGGAATTTTTAAAGTCCACATCCGGAGCAGACACCAGCGAAAATGCAAAGAAATTCACATTTCTTTTTGCAGTTATCTCATTGTTCAGCTGCCTTACCGAACCCGAACAAAGATTTCTCGGATTCTTATATTTTTCATCGGCATCCGTGATACCTTCATTAATCTTTTCAAAATCGGCATAGCTTATGACAGCTTCTCCACGTATGATAAGCGTACCCTTATAAGGTATAACCAGAGGCAGATTTTTAAATGTCTTTGCGTTATTAGTAATGACCTCGCCCACCTCTCCGTTTCCTCTTGTCACGGCTTTCTTAAGCGTGCCGTTCTCATAGGTAAGAACTATGGTAAGTCCGTCCATCTTCCACGAAAGAAGTGCCTTATGGTTTCCCGCAAAAGCTTCCAAAGCCGCTACTTCCTTTGTCTTATCAAGACTCAGCATAGGCTGCTCATGCCTTTCTTTCGGGAGTTCACTCAGAACCTCATATCCCACACGAACGGTCGGACTATCTGCATTAACTATTCCTGTTTTCTTTTCAAGAGATGCCAGTTCATCATAAAGAGCGTCATACTCATAGTTACTCATAATTTCCTTATCGGTGCTGTAATAAGCTCTCGCTGCTTCATTCAATATGTCCGTCAGTTCCCTCATACGGGCAAGCTGTCTGTCTTTCTCCGTTTTCACCAAAAGTTCCTCCTTCAATGCCGCTTTTTATAAATATTTTCTGCCGTTTTACGCCATATCACATTCCAAGCTGTCTCAAAAGCTCTGCAAGTTCTTCCTTCTCCACACGCCTGTAAGTTCCCACGGCAAGTCCGCCAAGCTTTATATTCATAATTCTTATCCTTTTTAACTTAACCACACTGTAGCCGAAATATCCGCACATACGTCGTATCTGCCTGTTAAGTCCCTGCATAAGAACTATGTGGAAGGTTCTTTCATCTGTTTTCCATATTCTGCACTTTCTTGTGACTTTTCCAAGTATGGGAACGCCTTTAGCCATACCGTCAATAAATTCCTGCGTTACAGGCTTATTTACAGTAACCACATACTCTTTTTCATGGTCATTTGACACTTTTAATATCCGATTTGTCATTTCACCGTCATTTGTCAGAAGAATAAGACCCTGTGAATCCTTATCAAGTCTGCCCACAGGGTATATTCTCTCACCGTAATTTATATAATCCACTATATTGTCTTTATCTTCGCTGCTTGCGGTACATGTAACTCCCACAGGCTTGTTGAAAGCAAGCACTACCCTGTCGGTCTTAGGGCAGACCACTTCTCCGCAAAATATCACCACATTGCCTTCAGTGACCTTAGAGCCTTTTGTAGCCGTTATGCCGTCGATAAGCACTTTACCCTCGTCTATGTAGGTGTCTGCCGCTCGTCTTGAGCACACACCTGCTTCACTCAAATACCTGTTAATCCTGACTTCCATAATAATCCTCATTCATTCTAAAACACAAACGCATTGTCTTACGTTGTCATCTTAGAGTATTTTATCAAATTTGTGGTATGTAATCAAGGTATTTTGCTTGCTAATAACGTCAAAATGTTGTATTATACTGATATGCACCTGTAGCTCAGTGGATAGAGCACCGGTTTCCGGAGCCGGGTTAGCGGAAGTTCGACTCTTCTCAGGTGCATTTTTATATTATGCGGTTTGAAGCATAATCATATTCGTATACATTTTCAGAAAGAACCTCTGACGGATGAACCTCAGTTGAATTTATCTCATTTACCATAAGACTCAGGTCCTCTTTTTTATATTCTTCCTCCTTCGGAATGATGATCACCTCATGAATACTTGACGGCAGGATATAAAGATTCCTTTCCATTTTTTTTGCAAATTCATAAAGAATGTCCGTGTAAAGAACACTTACTGCTCCAAGGTTTTTCCTGTCATTCGTAAGCACATACATATCTATTCCGCAGCCCATATTAAGCATCTCAACCGTCTCTTCATATATCTGTCTGTTGCTTCCCGCCTGTTCAAAAAGAATATCCTTTATAATATCATCCATTCGTCTTATGGAAGCACCTAATACGCGTCTCGTATTCTCATACGCCAGCCTATATATATCTTCCTCCGTAACGCCCCATCTCTCCATATGATTGGTATAGATAAGACTTGTTATACTGCCATCCTCAAACTCATCAAAAAGTATATAATATACTATCTCAAGGTCAAGTATCGGTCTGTGCACAAGCCTGGAAAGCAGCTTAGTGTTCTTTTTTGAATTGACAAGCTTGAACATTATCCTGCCTTTCACGGCTTCAAAATCATAGATATCGGACGGTTTAATGTCTATCCGGTCCTTATTCTGCTCGTAAGCCAGCATAATCTCCATGACAATACTGTCAATATCCTTTCCTTCCCTGTACTCTTCATAGTAATAGTCCAGATATATGGTAGGTGAAATGTAATCATCCTTATCCAGTATCACTATGCCGTCATACTCCATATCATTATTCTTGATGATATGAGTCAGCTCTACTTTCTTCTCCTTTCCTGCTATTCTCTTTGTCTGCTTTTTAATATAGTCTACAAATTCCTTGTACTCCATATATTAATTCGCCTCCTTCAAAAAAATTTTTAAAAAATATGTCCCTTTTTTTCTGTTTAGGGAGTTATATAGTTGAAAGAGGTCTTTTATAGTCATATTTTTATCTTATGTAAATTATATGTGATATTGAAAATAAAGTCAAGAACTTTTTAAAAGTATTTTTACTTATTTGCAGATAAGCATATTTATATGGTCTTATTCATTTTCACAAAAATAAGCTGCCGCACCAAATCCGGTGTGACAGCTTGTCTTTGAAAATATTTATATCTGGCTGCTATACGACTATGCTCTTGAAAGATACTCGCCTGTTCTTGTATCAATCTTAATCTTCTCGCCCTGCTCTACAAACAGAGGAACCATAACCTTAGCACCTGTCTCAACGATGGCTGGCTTTGTAGCGCCTGTTGCAGTATTGCCCTTGATGCCCGGCTCAGACTCAGTGATGACAAGTTCAACAAACAAAGGTGGCTCGATTGCAAACACGCTTCCGCCGTGTGAAAGAAGCTTTACGTTCTCGTTCTCCTTAACAAACTGTAATGCATCTCCTACTGTATCAGAATCAAGAGAAATCTGCTCGTATGTATTAACATCCATAAAGTTGTACATATCGCCTTCTCTGTAAAGATACTGATACTCAGACTTGTCGATGTGTGCCTGTGGCATCTTCTCAGTAGGTCTGAATGTTGTCTCCACAACGCCGCCGTTCTTAATATTCTTTAACTTTGTTCTAACAAACGGAGAACCCTTTCCAGGCTTTACGTGCTGGAACTCTATAACCTGATAAACCTGTCCGTCCATTTCGATTGTCAAACCGTTTCTAAAATCACTTGCTTGTACCATACGTGGTATACCTCCTAAACGTTATCTCTTAATATTCTATAATAAAATATACTATATTTCAACTACTTTTTCAACAAAATTGTGCATATATCTTCACAAAAGCTAAACCGCATCACACTGCTTTAAAAATTCAAGAAGCTTCTCCACAACCTCTGAAGGCAAAAGACTGTCTGTATCAAGCACAAAATCGGCAGCTTCTTCATATATCCGGCTTCGCTTCTCCATAAGGCTTTCTATGCGCTGTCTCAAATCATCACCCTTTAAAAGCGGTCTTGTGGTGTCTCCGCCAAGCCTTTTACACAAACTGTCCACTGTCGCCCTAAGATATATCGTAACAGCGTTTTGCTTCATATAAGTTCTGTTTTCATCCCTTACGGGGAGTCCTCCACCAACCGATATCACTGTTCTGTCCATAGTATTGGCGATTTCCTTTATGACAGCGGTCTCCAAATCCCTGAAGTACTCTTCTCCGTCCGTTGCAAATATATCATTTATCTTTCTTTTCTCGCGTAGCTCTATAAGCTCGTCAGTATCTGTAAATCGGTATCCCGCTGCCCCGGAGAGCATTTTGCCTATGGTTGTCTTTCCCGACCCCATAAATCCTATAAGTATCACATTCATTTTCTCTTTAAAAGTTCTCCTTGCAAATCGTTGTAAACTTTGTCTATGACATCGGCAGGCACACTTACCTCCTGCCACAGTTCAAATGCCGCAACCGCCTGATACAAAAGCATCTTAAGTCCGTTGTAAGCAGGCTTTCCTGCCTCTTTCATAAGCTGCATAAATCTCGTCTCAAAAGGATTGTAGATAATATCCACTCCGCATTTTGCATTTTCAAAAAATGTTCTGTCTGAAATCGGTGAATCGGATACATTCGGATAAAGTCCGACGCTTGTCGTCTGAATAACCACATAATCCTTCTCAGCTATCTTTGAATGGTCGCTTATGCCAAGAGGAAAGATATTATCATAATCACAGGCTTTCTTAACCGACTCACTTATGTTCTCTGCCTTCTCAAGAGTCCTGTTCAAAATATAAATTTTGTCTGCACCGCTTATAGCCATAAGAACCGCTATGGAACGCGCCGCACCTCCTGCGCCGAGAATAACGACTGTGTTGTCCTTTATGACAACGCCCTCTTCCATAAGCTCTCTTTTAATGCCCAGAATATCCGTATTATAGCCGATATATCCGCCATCACTTCTCACAAGCGTGTTTACTGCGCCTATTTTCTTTGCCGCTTCATCTATTCCCGAAAGTGCCTGCATAACGCCCTCTTTCCATGGGACGGTCACATTCAGTCCCAGAATATTAAGTTCATATGCGCCTTTCACTGCAGATACAATATCATTCTCAACTTTAAAAGTAACATACGCCATATCTGTTCCCATTGCCTCGGAAAGCTTATTGTGAATAAACGGGGACAGCGAATGTCCTACCGGATTTCCTATAAGTCCGCATACTCTTGTTGTTCCTTTTATCATAATTTTCTCCAATCCAAAACCTTTAACAAAGTGTGCGCCGCAAATATTGTCTTTGCAGCTTAAATATCAGATGTCTGTGGTTTCTTAACACGAACTTATTGCTTGAAAATCATCCTTTGTCACAGGCTTACATACTTTTTGCTCTTCTTATAAAAATACAGAACCAGCTTTTCAGGAATTCTCTTTAAGATTATCTGTATTTCTTCTTTCGGATTGATGGGCTTCACAAGTATACTGTGTATCCCTGACCTGTTTGCACCCCACACATCCGTAAAAAGCTGGTCTCCCACAAAAAATGTGTTTCCGATATCAGATCCCATCTTTTCCATAGCCGCAACATAGCCCTTCTTTGAAGGCTTATCCGCTTTAAAAACATACTCACAGTCGACGTCATGTGCGAAATCTGCAACTCTTGGTTCTTTATTGTTTGACACAACGCACATTTTGTAGCCAATGCGCCTTAATTTATCAAAAAGTTCCTTTGCCTTAAGCGTTGCAGGCTCATTATGTTTAACAAGGGTATTGTCTATATCATAGATAATAGCACGATACCCTTTTTTGTAATATTTTTCGTAATCAATGTCATATGCAGAGGAAATGTCCTCGCTTGGGTAAAAACATTTAAACATATTCTCTATTCTTCCAACCTTAATTTTTAAGGAGCTTTTTAAGCTCATCCATAAATGTGTTTACATCCTTAAACTCTCTGTATACAGAGGCAAATCTGACATATGCGACGGCATCAATATCCTTAAGCTTATCCATGACAATGCTTCCTATTGTGCTTGTAGGTATTTCCTTTTCCTCAAGATTAAAGATAACCGTTTCTATATCGTCAACTATTTCCTTTATCTTATCAGCTGACACCGGTCTTTTATGGCATGAACGTATAATACCTGACTCTATCTTATCCCTGTCATAAGGTTCTCTGTTGTTATCCTTCTTTATGACGATGAGCGGTATCGTTTCCACCTTTTCATATGTTGTAAATCTTTTTCCGCAGACATCACATTCTCTTCTTCGCCTTATGGAATTGTTATCTTCAGCAGGTCTTGAATCTATAACCTTTGTGTTTTCTGCCTGACAAAATGGACATTTCATTCTCATTTCCTCCTTGCATCTTATAACCATATTTTACCACATACTAAAGGCATGGGGCAAGCACCTTTTCAGGACATACATCTACAAGTATTGCATCAGGTCCTATTTTGACCACACATTTGAATGGTATCACATATTCTTTATCTCTTCCGAACATTCCGCACAGCTTAGCAGGTCCCGGAACTATAATCGCCACGACACATCCTGTACATATGTCAAAATCAATGTCGTCAACAAACCCCAAAATAGTGCAGTCCTTTACGTTTATAACTTCCTTGTCCTTAAGATTGCATATTTTCATACTGCCCTCCAAGCGTTAACTCTCTTTATTTATGATATGCCGCTTAAATATATGTGATACAGCAATATACAATAAAAGTCCGCAAAATGCCCCTACACCGTCAAACAGCACGTCCTTATAAGCGCCGCATCTGCCCGGAACGAAAAGCTGATGAATCTCGTCCGTAACCGCATAAAGCACGCAGAACACATATGATAATATATACCGGAATTTATCTTTTATCCACGAAAATGCCCACATTGCAGTTACAAAAAGTACGCCGTACTCCGTCATATGTGCAAGCTTTCTTATCGGAATGTGAAGCGTTTTATAGCTGACACTTATGCCTATCTGATTAAGGATTTCCGAAATACATTTTGCAATCTTAATACTAAGCGACCCGGAGGCTTCTCCGTCCGCTCCCGAAAAGCCGAATATAAGCGTCATCATCACAATAAGAGGCAGTGCCAGAATAAATCTTTTGAATATTTTTTTCATAAATTTTTGCCCTTTCTCACCTCAAAATATTATCGTATTTTACCTGTATTTACAAGTATATTTTGACAGATATGCGGCAATCTTAATAGGGATATAAAATATTATCGGAATGCGAGGTAAGAGTGAGCAATTTCCTTTATAGGCAAATTGTTCACTCACCGAGTTTGTGCCGAAGCGTCACAAACATCGGACATCGCAGCCGCAAATCTGAAATTTGCGGCGCGTGCCATACGTTTACGCTTCGGAATGCGAGGTAAGTATGTCTAATTATAAGGTTGAAATTTGCGGCGTAAATACCGCCACTCTGCCTCTTCTCAATGAGGAGGAGAAAATTCTTCTTTTTGAAAAAATCAAATCGGGTGATGCTGCCGCCCGTGAATTATATATAAAATGTAACCTGAGACTTGTATTAAGCGTCATAAAGCGTTTTGCAGGCAGCAATGAAAATATGGACGATTTATTCCAGATAGGCTGCGTCGGACTCATAAAAGCCATAGACAATTTTGACACTACACAAAACGTAAAATTCAGCACTTACGCCGTTCCTATGATTTTAGGAGAGGTAAGAAGATTTCTTCGCGACGACAATTCTATAAGAGTAAGCCGTTCTTTAAAGGACACCGCTTACAAGGCAATATATATGAAGGAGGCTCTTCTAAAACAAACATCCAAAGAACCTACCATAAGTGAAATTGCGAAGGAAATAGGTGTGTCTCCCGAGGAGGTCACTATGGCTCTCGACGCCATAGCAACTCCAATATCACTTCACGAGCCTGTATTTAATGACGGCGGAGACACCCTGTACGTTATGGACCAGATAAGTGACAAGAAAAATGTGGAGGAAAACTGGGTCAACAATATCGCGCTCAACGACGCTATCAAAAGACTTCCTCCGCGCGAAAAAGAAATCATAAGGCTGCGTTTCTTTGAGTGTAAAACTCAGGTGGAGGTTTCCAACGAGATAGGCATTTCACAGGCACAGGTAAGCCGCCTTGAAAAGAATGCCTTAAAAAGCATGCGCTATTATCTGCGCGATTGATGAGTCATCAGCTTTATGCTTTATAATTCGCCTTCTAAAAGTTGCATATTGTCAAAACACCGGAACTCGTTTTTGGCGAATCCCGGTGTCTGTCAAATGCATCATCTAATATTACAGGCAGATACGCAAATTATCTGCATTCATACTTTAATATTTCCTTTTTCAGCTTTTTTATTATTTTCTTTTCAAGCCTTGATATGTATGACTGGGAAATATTGAGCATATCTGCCACCTCTTTTTGCGTGAGTTCGTTACCGTCGCGTGAGCTTAAACCAAACCTCAAATCCACTATGGTTCGTTCTCTCTCCGTCAGCTTGCTTATCGCCTTATTAAGAAGTTTCTTTTCTACCTCATCCTCAATATTCTTGTATATAATATCCTCATCCGTGCCCAAAATATCCGATAAAAGCAATTCGTTTCCATCCCAGTCCACATTTAACGGCTCGTCAATAGACACTTCAAGTCTTGTCTTGTTATTTCTGCGAAGATACATAAGAATCTCATTTTCTATACATCTTGAAGCGTATGTGGCAAGCTTTATGTTTTTATCCGGTTTGAATGAGTTTATCGCCTTAATCAGACCAATGGTTCCTATTGATATAAGATCTTCAACTCCCACTGAGGTATTGTCAAATTTCTTAGAAATATATACCACAAGGCGAAGGTTATGTTCTATAAGCAGGGCTTTTGCCTCTGCATCCTCTTCACTGTCAAGCTTTTCAATAGCCGCTCTCTCATCCTCTGCACTTAGGGGCGGCGGTAATACCTCTGCTCCACCTATATAATGCACATCCTGTTGATTTAAGAGTAATAAGCTCCTTATGGTAGGCACCATTTTAAATTTAAACTTATTTGGAACTGTAATTTTTATAAGCACTATAATCCCCCCTGCTGTCTTTCAAATATTGTAGAATTGAGGAGCAGTTCATAATTATCATCACCTGACAGCTTTCCCTCATAAAGCCCAAGCAACGCTCCTTCAATAACTATTTGTGCCTTTTCTTTTTGTATTTTCATTGTTTTTACCTCAATTACTTCTATGATCCCGTCAGGCATGCCTAACGATTTAAATGGTACGATATGATATTTGCATTTTGTCGGTTCCTCAATATTTCTACCTTCTCCGAATAACGCTGTTTTTTCAATTATGGATATGCATCTGTTATAAAATGGGTCAGACAATGTATTTCCGCTGTCATACAAAGCCTTAATTTCTATAGTTCTGTCCTGAAATTCTATAAGCACATCATATATTTTATTACCATATACCTTATATGCCTTTACCATAGACATCACGGCAACAATAATACTTTTTGAAATAATTATGGCTATCAGTAAAAATATTATTCCGAAGCCGCTCTTTTCTATCATATAACCTACAACCGTATTGTAGTAGATTACATTTGCAGTTCCGCCGAAAAGAAAGCACACGGCGATATATATGATGTATTCCCGTATAAGATTTTTTATGTTCTGCTTCCTGTCAATGATAAAAAGCATCAGTATTACAACAACACCGTATGTAAATATATTCTGTATAATGGTATTGCCAATTCCAAGAACTATTACCACTATCGGCCATGCAGCAAGAAACAGTCCTGCCATAACCTGCCGTATAAGACTTGTCCGTATATGCAGTATCCATACTGTTACCCTGACTGCGAAATAATCCATTATAAAATTTACAGCAAACAGAACGTCAAGATAAAGTATGTATTCTATGTTCCACCTCCAATGTTTAATAAATTGCAAATATCATTGTAATCTTGCATATTGCAATAGACTACGCCTCAAATAATACCAAAAGCATTTCTTGTTTTTTGTCAAATTAAGGTAATAATCTTCAAGAAGTTTTCGACATTTTTCGACAAAGAAAGGTGTGCAAATGCACACCTTTCAATTTTCAAGTCATATATTTTATCTTTTTGTTCCTTAATTATGGCTAATCGTTGCCAATTCATCATAAATAGCATCATTTATCACCCTGATATATGTCCCTTTCATTCCTGAAGAATGAGCTTCTATAACTCCTGCACTTTCAAACTTTCTCAAAGCATTGACTATTACGGAGCGCGTAATGCCGACCTTATCAGCTATACGACTTGCCACAAGCACACCCTCGCTGCCTCCGAGTTCCTTAAAGATATAGCTTACCGCTTCCAGTTCAGAATACGAAAGTGTACTGATTGCCGAACGTACAAGAGCCACCTTTCTTTCCCTATCCGCATTCTCTTCATTGACGGAACGCAGCATTTCCAGACTGACCACAGTTGTACCATACTCACAAAGTATTATATCATCAATTCCGTAAGAAGAATTATATTTGTACATAAAAAGTGTTCCAAGTCTTTCGCCTGCAATGTCAACCGGAATGACTATTCCCTGACATCCTGCCACGTTTTCCTCGTCAAAGCCCAGTGTGACAAGATTGATATTCTCCTTTGTTGACAATATGCTAAGAAGTCTCTCATTGAGCATACTGTCAATATAGCCACCAACATCATCAGTTATAAGTCCTGACAACTTACGTGAGCTTTCAGGCTCATATACGCCAAGCACCTTGCCCTTTCTGCTTATAACCATAACGCTCGATTCAAGTATCTGGGCCAAAACTCTGCATATATCATTAAAAACTACCTTATGCGAGTTATTATTATGCAATAATTGATTGATTTTTCTTGTTTTATCCAATAATTGTACACTCATAGCTACCTCACTTCTGCATATTAGCACGAATATTTTTAGTATCTGTGATTATTGTACCACATTTTCGTTAAAAAAACAACAATTATCTGACATAAGTTTTTGCTGACTCCTACTCTGCCTTTGGCTTCTGCCAGGTCATATATTCACATTCCGGATAGCCTTCGCAACCATAATATCTTCTGCCTTTTTTGGTCTTTCTCACGACAAGCTCCCTGCCACACTCAGGACACTTTACTCCAATCTTTTCAAGATAAGTTTTTGTGTTCTTGCACTCCGGAAAACCGGGGCATGCCAAAAACTTTCCATGCGGTCCGTATTTTATAACCATATTTCGTCCACACAGTTCACATATCTCGTCTGTAACTTCGTCGGCAATTTTAACTGTCTCAAGTTCCTTCTGAGCCTCATTTACCGCTTCATCAAGGTCAGGATAGAAATTCCTTACAATTGTTTTCCACGGTATAAGACCTTCTTCTACTTTATCAAGAAGTGCTTCCATATTTGCCGTAAAATTCACATCCACAATACTTGGGAATGCTTTTACCATAATATCGTTTACAGCCTCACCAAGCTCCGTAACATACAGCGACTTGTTTTCTTTTATAATATAGCGTCTTGCAAGGATTGTAGTTATCGTAGGTGCATACGTACTCGGACGTCCTATTCCAAGTTCCTCCAACGCTTTTACAAGTGATGCTTCCGTAAAATGTGCAGGTGGCTGGGTAAAATGCTGTGCGTGTTCAAACTCATTAAGCGACAGAACTGCTCCTTCGGTCAGTGAATTGAGTACTGCATTATTTTCCTCTTTTTCTTCATCACTTTCTACATAAACTGACATAAAACCTTCAAATGACAGTTTAGACGAATTGGCTGTAAATATATACTTACCGCCAGATATTTTTACCTGCGTCGTTTCATATACGGCTGACGCCATCTGAGAAGCCACAAATCTTTTCCATATAAGCTGATAAAGTCTGAACTCATCTCTGCTCAGGGAATCTTTTACCATACTTGGCGTAAGTGTAATATCAGTAGGTCTGATAGCTTCATGAGCGTCCTGTATCTTCTGGGTAGTCTCTTTCTTCTTTGCTCCTGCGGTTGCATACTTCTCTCCATAATTTTCAACTATATAGCTGTGTGCGGCCGCCACTGCCTCGTCAGCTACTCTTGTGGAATCGGTACGGAGGTATGTGATAATACCTATCTGTCCCACTCCCTTTATATCCACGCCTTCATATAACTGCTGCGCCGTACGCATAGTCTTCTGAGTGGTAAAATTGAGTACCTTTGAAGCCTCCTGCTGAAGCGTACTTGTTGTAAACGGAAGCGGAGCCTTTCTGACACGCTCTCCTTTTTTTATATCACTTATAACAAACTCAGCCTTATTAAGCTTCTTTAAAATATCATTCAGTTCTTTCTCTCCTGTTATATTAATCTTTCCGTTATCATCACCATAAAATTTGGCAACAACAGGTTTTTTTATGCCCTTTGCAGTGAAGGAAGCATCAAGAGTCCAGTATTCCTCCGGTACAAATGCATTTATCTCATTCTCGCGGTCACATATGATTCTTAAAGCAACAGACTGAACTCGTCCTGCTGAAAGTCCTCTCTTTACCTTTTCCCATAAAAGCGGGCTTATCTTATAACCCACCATTCTGTCAAGTATTCTTCTTGACTGCTGTGCATCTACAAGATTCATATCTATCTTTCTTGGCTTTTTCAGGGACTCCTTTACTGCATTTTTGGTAATCTCGTTAAAGCTGATTCTGTTGATATCCTTGTCCTCAAGTTTAAGTGCTTTTGACAGATGCCAGCTTATAGCCTCTCCTTCGCGGTCGGGGTCGGTTGCAAGATACACTTTATCTGCCTTCTTTGCCTCTTTTCTGAGATTGGCAAGCACATCGCCCTTTCCCCTTATGGTTATATAATGTGGTTCAAAATCATCCTCCGGTCCTATACCCATGGTACTCTTAGGCAAATCTCTGACATGTCCGTTAGAAGCTGCCACTTCATAATTAGAACCTAAAAATTTCTTGATAGTCTTAACCTTTGCAGGTGACTCCACGATTACCAAATATTTGCTCATATCGTTCTCCTGTTCAAAATATCTTTATTCTATGACTTTAACGTAATAATTTTTCATTGTTTCTTTCACTATTCCTAAGAGTTCAAGTCTCAAAAGTATATTCATAACGCAAGCTGTATCCATATCAAGCTGAGTCACAATTTCCGACAGACTCTTAGGTAACAAATCGAGAACACTATACACTATTTTTTCTTCACTTGCAAGCATTATCTTATTTTTTACGTTTTTTTTCACATTTATATGATGAATATTTTGAAAATATTCGACCACATCGGAGACATCGGTTAATATATTTGCACCCGATTTTATAAGATTATTGCATCCCTTTGACAAGTTGTCCGTAACTCTTCCAGGAAGGACAAAAACTTCTCTTCCCTGTTCCAATGCCTGGTCTACCGTTATCAGGGAGCCGCTTTTTTCCTTTGCCTCCGCCAGTATTACGACATCCGACAAGCCACTTATAATTCTATTTCGCATGGGAAACTGCCATGCCAAAGGCTTACTATCCGGTAAGTATTCAGATATTATACCACCTCCGCTTTCTAATATTTTGGTATATGTTTCAATATTTTCTCTCGGATAGCACACATCAACGCCACATCCAAGAACCGCATATGTTTTTCCGCCAAAAGCCAGCGCACCTTTATGAGCACTGTTGTCAATTCCTCTTGCCATACCACTTATCACATCTATTCCACATCCTGAAAGTTCTTTTGAGAGCTTATATGACATCTGCAATCCGTATTCTGTGGCATCCCTTGCACCTACTATGGCTACGCCGGGATTTTCAGACGGTATGTTTCCCTTTATAAATAATCCATATGGCTTATCGGGAATGTTGTGAAGCTTTGGGGGATATCCTGGAGAATGATGATGAATGAACTGAATTCCTGACAGATACATTTTTTCTATAAAAGCATTTACATTATTTTTCTGATTGTAAAGATGATTGGCATTTTCTGCCGACATAAAGCCTCTTTCAACGGCTTCTTTTTCACTTATATGAAGTATTTGACCTATATCCGCAAGCCGTTCCTCAAGTGACAGTACCACACTATTCCTCAAATTTCCAAGTTTGAACCATAGATATATAAAATCGTATTCTTCCATCATACCGCCTCACTTATTCTGTATCCTACGGCCTCGGCAATATGTTCCTCGCTTATAACGTCACAATCTTCAATATCTGCTATGCTTCTTGCAACCTTTATAATCTTGTTATATGCCCTGACACTTAATGACATTTTTTCAAAAACGGTATCCAAAAGTTCCTTGGCAGTCGGACTCATGTGACAGTATTTTGATATAAGCGTGTTGTTGAGTTCTGAATTGCTGTATATATCCTCATCCTTATATCTGTGACTCTGCCGCTTTGCTGCATTTGATACCATATCCCTCATATCCTCCAAAGAATATGTCTTTCTCTTTTCCCGTAACATATCTATGGGTATATTGGGAACTTCCACGGATATGTCTATTCTGTCAAGCAGAGGCTTATCAAGCCTTCCGTAATATCTGCTGATATCCTTACGGCTGCATGTGCATCTGCTTCTGTCCGGATAATATCCGCAGGCACAGGGATTCATGGCAGCAGCAAGCATAAAATTCGCCGGAAATGTATGCGTGGAATTAAGGCGGTTTACGGATACTTTCCTCTCCTCCAACGGGATTCTCAAGGCAGTAAGTATCTGATTGTCAAAAAGCGGTATTTCATCCATAAAAAGTATTCCAAAGCTGGCTAAACTTACCTCACCCGGAACAGGATATTTTCCTCCTCCAAGAAACGATACAGGCGTAATCTTGCTGTGAGGTGTGCGAAACGGTCTTGTGCGTACAAGTCCTTCTTTTTCATCAATAAGCCCACGCACACTGTATACTTTTGACAGTTCTATGCTTTCCTCGAGTGTAAGCGGAGGCATAATGGCAGGTATAACTTTAGCCAGCATACTCTTTCCGACTCCCGGTGGTCCTATGTAAAGAATATTATGCCTTCCCGCAGCAGCTATAACACTGGCTCTTTTAGCCGGTTCCTGCCCTATAATCTCATCCTCCGAATGTATATATTCCTTTGCTTTATATTGTCTGTGGGGATAATGTATGCTGCATCTGCCTGTCAGATACTCAACAGCTTCCTTAAGGCTCTTTACGGGGATCAACTCTATTCCCTCTATATAGCTTGCCTCTACTGCGTTATCCCTGGGAATAATCACTCTTTTAATATCTGCCTGCCTTGCCATACACACAATAGGTAATATGCCCTCTACCCTGTTGACCGCTCCGTCAAGGCTAAGTTCCCCTACTATAAGTGTATCTCTTACCATATCATGATTGACAAATCCCATAGTTCCAAGAACACCTATCGCTATCGGAAGGTCAAGAAGTGTTCCTGCCTTGCGTACATTTGCCGGCGATATATTAACGGTTATCCTGCCCGGCATTATAATGTATCCCGTATTCTTCGCGGCTATCTTAACCCGCTCACGCGCTTCCTTTACCTCTGTTGCAAGACTTCCTGTCATATCAAATACCGGAAGCCCCTGAGAAGTATCTATCTCAACATTTACCATAACAGCCTCTATACCTGATATGACTGCACTGATTACCTTATAAAACATAGTACCTCCTATTTACATAATTTCACTTTTCTATACACTAACATATTATTCGTATTATGTCAATAAAATTTTATCTGTTTAAACCAATTCAGATATATGATATACTATATTTACTAATCGCTATTGCAAGACAGAAAGGATTGATAAAATGTTTGATGAACTGAAAAATTTAGTTATGACAAACAGGTCTTATCGAAGATTTGACAATACCGTTAAAATTTCCGATGACACTGTTAAAGCTCTTATTGAGCTTGCGAGAAATACGCCAAGTGCCGCTAACAAACAGCCCTTAAGATACGCCTACTCTGTTGAAAGTGAATTAAATGAGAAAATCTATACCACGCTCAAATGGGCCGGATATCTTTCCGATTGGGACGGACCCGAAAATAATGAACGCCCGACAGCATACATTATACTGCTCACTCCAAATGACATTACCACTGCTTCAATGCATGACGAGGGCATCGTATGCCAGACTATCCTGCTTGGGGCAAGAGCTTTAGGTCTTGGCGGATGTATTCTTGGAAATGTTGACAGGGCTTCCCTAAAAAATATTATGAATATTCCTGATGAATACAGTATAAAGCTTGTCATAGCTCTTGGAAAGCCGGTTGAAAATATTGTTTTAAAAGACATTTCTTCAGGTGATGATATAAAATATTACAGGGATGAAAATAAAACTCACTATGTTCCTAAGATAAAACTTGATGATATTATATTAAAGTAAGATGGTAATATTAAAACAGCACTGCGATTTGATTCACAGTGCTGTTTTTTACTTTTAATATTTTATCATTGTACTAATCCGAAACCTTTAATCCAGTTCATATAATTCGATTGCCTTTACCTTGACAGTTGTTGCGCCGGTAGCACCCTTTGCGTCAGTAGCCTGTATCGTAATGTAAATACAAGACTCACCATAAGAATTCTTATTACCTGCAATAAGGTCTGCAAGGCTGGTATCTATAGCCACGGCTGTTTTTGTAGCAGATACATTTGAACCTTCTCTTACAAAGGTAGTACACGTACCGTCTGACGGCGGTATCTGAACTGAGTTGTAGTTTACATCAAACTTATCATTTCTGATGGCACCTACATACTCATCAAGCACTATATCATCCGTTCCGCATACTCCATCGCCGTTCTTATCCCAGAATACCTTTGTATTTCTTATAGGAGTTCCTGAAATAAGGTCGATGTCCTGAACAACAAAGTTGATATTGCATGATGTATCATCCTCTGCCACATAGTATACCCAGTTGCAGTCACTTGTCTTACTCTTTGACGCATTCGTAACCGTTACCGTAGGTGCATGATTACCAATTCTGATAGCAGAAATAATGGTATTTATGAAAAGTCGCATCTCATCTTCGGTAATATTTTTAAAATCTCTATGACCGGCACCGGTATATGTGATATTATCCTTTGTGTACACATAGTAGTTATTGTAAGCATCGTTCTTAGTATAGTTATAAATATCAGCCGTATTAACCAACGGTTTACTTGTGTCTTTTGTTACATATGTCTTACCTGCAAGAGTATACCATACAGTTACATTTTCATCCTCAAGATTTAACTGAAAAAACTGCATATGTGTATCATTAACAGATATGTTCTCGCCTAAATGGAATGGATACTCCGTAATAGCTCCTCTGTTAAGCTGGATTGTTCTCTTTACAATCATGTTTTCCTTGTAATCATTTGTAAAGCCAGACCAAGGGAAGGTAACACCCGTACCCTGTGCAAACTTAGTTAATATAGGTGTTGTAAATGATGAAAACTTAAGTTTATCTTTTGAATATACTCCGCTGAAAGTAAATCCGCTTCCGGAAGGAGTTGCGAGAGAATATCCTTCACTGTCAAAAATTCCTTTTCTGTCATCAACAAACTGACTCATATATCCGAATCTGTCCTGACCAGCCAAATCCCTGAATACCTTTGTAAACTCTCTGTTATATGAACCATACGCTGCCTTATAGTTATCCTTGTCATTTTCTACTGAAGATTCATATCTTAAGTCATAACAAAGCACATCATGTGCAAGCATCATACTATGTCCGGTCTTGACAAAATCATACAGATTGTACACAGAATTACCGTTGTTAGTGAAACCTGTTTTACCGAAGTTATCACCAAATCCCACAATTACCATATCAAACACATCCGTAAGGTAATCGTAAGCCTGCGGATTATCCCTGTCATAAGGATGTGCCGGCAATGTAACTTTAAGAAGTGTACTGCCGTCTGTGCTCCTCTTATAATAAGTAGCAGTACCGGAATTATTGTACCAGCTTTCAAATTCGTTAACAGTCATTGAAACAATCTTAACATTATAATCGCTTGCCTGGCTAAGGTAATTCTGGAATTGCTGCTCTTTTTCCGTTGAAGGTGTCTTATTAAGATTAGCAAGGTCAAATTCACTGTTTCCGTTAGGTTTTATCTGCAATACAAAGATTCCCTTTTTAGAAGAAGGCTCACATACGGTATAGCCTATCTGTGATTTTGAATTTCCTTCATTGCCTACTTCGACAATTTTTAACTTCCATGGCACTATACCTGAAGCATTATCAGGAAGGTCAAAAGAAATATTGTTGCTCTTGCAGTAACCTGAACTGTTGGTTGTGTATATATCTGATACAAGTACTTCCTCTGTTTCATCCGTACCTGACATATAGTCGACAAAACGACCGTCGCCATTGATATCAAGATATACATAAGCTTTGTACTCTTTGTTTGGAGCACCCTTTATATCAAATGTAAAGCTGTATCTGAATATATCTATCTTATTTCCTGTATTGGTGTCAATCTTACTTGAATATGGTGTAAGCTTAACATACTCAGGAGTTCTGCCTTCAACATAATACTCAACAGGATAACCGCCCGTAGCAAACTCAAGCTCCGGCGTAACTGCCGACCTTGCAAACGCATTTACAAGACCTGTTCCTTCATTTGCTTCATTTACGACAGTCTTGCTTCCCGCCATCTTATCCATCAAAGTATACATTACAGAGTTCTTATCTATCTTTGTTGTATTCTTTGTATAGATTGACTCTGCAAGCATAAGAACCTTCTTTGAATCCACAAAATCATCGAGATTGTCAGCCATCCAGGTTGTTATGTCATTTCCTGCATATGGAGCTTTTCCTTTACCATTCTTATATGATTCAGGGAAGGCGGCCATACCGTAGTTATTTGTATTGTTAAACGGAGTCTCAACACCTAACAGACGATATACCATATCTCCTGCAAGGTTACCCTTTCTGTCTCCGATAAAGATAAATTCAAAATCTGAAATATCGCCTTTGTAGCCTGCAAAAGCTGCCGAATACATTGTAACGACTTCAACATTTTCAATACTCTTCTGGGTAGGAAGATATCCCATAGCCACAAGAAGTTCTCTTACTTCTGCATCATTTCTCTTATACTGATATACGCTTGACGTATCGGCAAGAACAGCATACTTAAAGTCAATAGAAGGCTCAACTTCAAGGATCTGTATCTTGTGTCTCAGTGCGGTTGATGAATTAAGGTTCAGAAGATACTTAAGAACTGCAGCATTTGTTATTCTGTCCGCTGTAACTATTTCATCAAGATTATCGATAACCTCCGTAAAGTTCTTTGAATCTCCGAAAAGCACATACTTAAATCTGTCACCGAGAGATATGTCTTCGCCCTTAAAGAGGAATACATTATCTACAAGGTTATCCATACGTGCACCATCGCCAACTATATATGACTTATATATTACATTGCCGTATCTGTCAAGAAGCGGATTACCGTTCTCGTCAACCTCATACTCTTCACTTCTGTTTGAATAGGTATAACCGTTAGTGTTGAGATAATAATTTTCAAAGCTTGATAAGTCCCATGTTACCGTAGATGTTCTTTTATTACCCGGATTCCACATATCATCATAAGTGTATGTGTAGTTTAAAGCACCCGTAGTATGGTCAATGGCGTCATATAGCGGCTTAAGGGTCGTATATGGCATAACTCTGAGCAGAAGATACAATCTCTTCAGATTGGTACTTGATGTGCTATGCAATGATGAGTCAAACATTATAGGCTTTTTAAGCTTTCCTGCGTACTCATACAGTGCTTCTATCGTAGCCCACTTGAAATCGTTAGTCTGGTATGTGGCATTCTCATTATGAGAGCCGTTGTATTTGTATTGATTTGTAATCTTTTCCAAGTGTCCGTAACTGCCCTTCTCTACACAAAGAAGGTCTACCGTAAGAAGATAATCCTTATCCTCAGCAATCTTAGCATCAAGCTGAGCCGGAGTCATTGTTACAAACTCAATCTGCTCTGTTTCAATCTTTTCTTTTACCTTATAGCGGATAAGTTCTCCTGACTCGTCCTTCTTTGCCTTAAAATACTTGTTGTCATAATCCTTAAGGTAATCGCCGTTATCATCCGGCTGATATGAAGCATTATATCTGTAAACATCCTTGGTAACATTAGCTCCGGCAGCAGGATCCCAGTAAGTCATTCTTTCTGTCTTGAACTCAACGTAGTTTCCATGCTCGTCAATAGCATAGTTACCGTTCTCATTAAGCTCGTAACCGTTAAATACATAACCTAAAAAGTCATTTTTGTTCGTCCATGTGGAATCGGCTTCATTAAAGACTATGTTGGCAAATTTCTCCATATCAGAGTAATTTGTTATCCTCTTTCTGACATTTACATCATCAGAGTATAAAATATCCGCAATAGGTTCCTGCCCTTTTACAAGATATGCAAACTGTGCCTGACATTCATCCGGTACAATCTCCAATACTCTTAATTTTCCGCCGTCTGCGAGCTTCTCCTCAAGCTCTGTGTTGGCAGCCTGTGTTTTGTTACCGCTTGAAAACACTATAATCAATACTACTGCAATAAGTGCCAATACAGGTATGCTGAATAAAGCTGTTTTCTTTAGTGACTTTGAATTAAATGTTTTCTTTAACTTAACTATCATCTTAACTTTCTCCTTTACCTATATTCTTACTTGACATTATACGTTGTACCGTCAACTACTACCTTCTGCATTTTATCGCGTACAACAAATGCCTGTTCCACTGACACACTTTGACCTCGCATTTCAATCGTGATACTGACGTTGAGCTTAATCGGATTATTCAGGGTAAGACCTGACATATCATCTTTATCTTTGCACGATTCATCAAGAGATATCGAATAGCTCTTGATATATGAACCAAAAAGATATGCTTCCTTATTACTTCCCATTGAAGGTTTTGATGCCATATAAAGTTTCTTTGACGACGCTTCATACGATATAAGTTTTCCCACTTTATCCATAAATGCGCCATCCTTCACTTCAGAAGTCTTCAATTGTGTTCCGTCCATTTCTATAATCTTTGCTTCCATAATGGCATCACCCAGTTTATTCATAATCATCTGGGCATTATTTTGAATCTCTGCTTTTGTATTTTCTTTTGTGTAGCTTTTGTAACATGACACAATTATGGAAGCTAACATTGCCATAACTATACCGCTGATAGCTAATGCCACAATAAGTTCGATGAGCGTCAGCCCTTTTTTCTTTTTTAATTTGACTTTCATAGAACGCTCCCTCCTATCAGTTTATAGTAGCATTTTCATAATACAATTTAAAACTTCTTGTCTTATCGGGAGACCATTTTGAAAGGTGTACGGTAAATGTTCCATATGAGGATTCACCGTACTTAAGCTGTGCGTCAAGGCTGCCGCCTCCCTCAAGTGCCATGGTGGTTTTAACTTCCGTTACCTTTCCCGAACGCTTATCAAAATATACGCACAGACTTTTTGTTTTTGTTACCGTAGTCTTTGAACCTTTATCATCAGCAAATTCAAGCACGACATTCTTACCTATCAACTCACTATACTTTGAAATGTAAGGTGAAGATTCATCATCTTTATATTCAATCACAGCTACAAGATTATCCGACGAATCGACATAAAACCTTATCCTAGTTCTCGCCTTATCATGAGATGTAACAAAACCTTTGGCTCTCATAAGTTCTGTCTGCAAATCCTTCTTGGCACCGTTAAGACTTGCTTTTCTGGATAAATACACACTTCCAAAAGACATAGTGGTAACAATGGCCATAATTGCAATTACTACAAGCAATTCCATTAATGAAAAACCTTTATTTGATTTTCTTTTACTGTTTTTAATAGCCATTATTCTCCCTCCGTCTTTCTCCAGTTTGAATATGTTACCAAATCAGTATACTTTAATTTGCTTATTTTATTATTGTTTTCGTTGTCTTCATCCTCGTATCCGCCAAAGCCGAATTCTCCCTGACAAGGAATGAAATACTGAACAAGCTTTCCACCGTTTGATTTTTCGATATAATCAACCGTATCAGCATATCCGTCAATATCTTTTGTCAATGCACATTTTTTTGTAACATTTATGACACTGTCTGAAATGATAATTCCTGCGAAATCAGAAGATACAGTAACGGTTCCCGTAGCTACAACCACACCGTACTTAGCAGTTTCGGGCACCGATACATTGCCGTCGCCTACCCAGACGTATTCTCCGTCTGCATTAGGAGCGTCATACTTATAAGGTGAATTTTTAACTGCTTCCACATCAATAATATTTTCAAAAACAGTTTTATTGTAGCACTGTACATCGATAGTATATTTAACGCCATCCTGATACACAACGTTAGGTTTATCGTTTGTCTGAATTACAAACTTACCTGAAGCGTCTGTCTCCTCAAGTGACAGGAGAATATGCTGCAATATTGAATATCTGTTCGTGAAATTGTTATACATATTCACTACAAACAGAGGATTTTCAGTACTTTCAATGGCATTTGCACCGATTGAATCCTTCAATGTATCACTGTCAGAGTTATTACCGCCTGAGCCTGCCTGATTGGTAGTACTGCTATACTCAAGCAAAAGTGCAGTTGAATATATCTTTGCATCAGAAGCAAAAGAAATTCCGGTGGTTGACTCTATTGACTTAAGATACTTCTTGGTTTCGTCAGCCATCTCGTTTCTTGAATTCATAATGTCCTGATTAGCTCCCGGGAACTCATTTTCAAAATAAGTTTCGTCTAGCAGACACATAAGGTAGCTGTTAGCTGAAGCGTTATTCTTAAACTTCATATATGCAAATGAGTTTTTACCTCCGATATCCTGCTGTATAAAATATACTGAAGTATCAAGATACTTTGCTCCGAAGAAATTTGCCGCAAAATCAGCCGCATCTTTGAGCTCATATTTCAAATTCTTGTAATAGCCCGGATTCATAGGCTGAACTATATTGTCAAAAGTAACAACATTACCATGCTCGTCAGTGTAAGTCGCTTTCAGATACTTATCAGGAATTACATAGTATCTCTGATTTCCCTTTAAGGCAAGTGATTCTGCCGTAGCAGCAAGCTGCGTTGAATTGTATACTATATAAGCTTTACCTGATAAAAGGAGATTCTTAAGACCCGACATATTAAGTTCAGACGCCTTACCGTTTACAATAAGTGCACTTGACTTATTATGTGTATCGGCATAAGCTCCGTTACCGATACCGTAGCCCCAGTAATTTCCGGATATCGCAACCTTCGTATATCCTGAATTTACCTGTAAGTCATCATTTACAAAAATGCTTGAATCATCGTCTACATACAAAGAATTGTTTATTCCTGTTAAAGGCTTCTTTCCGAGTGTTGTTGATACAATAATGTTTGAACCCCAAATGTCACTGTTTGAAAAAGCAACATTTGACATACCTGCCGGAGTATTTTTTATTGTAATGTTACCTCCCGATACAAATACACCGCTACTTAAAGACACGTTTGAATTTGTAAATACAATGCCTTCAGAATCATTAGAACCGCCGCCGTATATTCCGCCATATACGGTAGTATAACCACTTGAAGTGCTTGTTGAACCGGTTTCAAATTTTACCGCATCTGTTGCTATAAGTGAATAGTCTTTAAATGCCTTTATCGAATTAAGTCTGTCGGTATTAAATATTACATTCATGCTAGGATAATCGATAACAAAATCCACTGTAACTTCTGAGAAAAATCCCTGTGCATTATGTATATACTTAATATTTGCATCCTTTATGACTATTTGATAACCGCCGCCGTTGTCAATGGTTGAATCATATTTTATTCTTACACTTGATATACTGCTGACCTTTGCATTATGGTCATTCTTTATCATGGCATTCAGCTTTGAAATGGTATTATTACAAACTGTCTTACCATCGCCGACATCGTCATTTGCCATAAAAATCTTGCTGTCACCCGTACTCATATCTGACTCAGAAAAGTAAGGTGTTCCGATACTGTCCTTTCCTCCGAAAAACTCCATAAGATTAGCAATATACTTTTTCTGAAGTTTCTCGTTCGCCTCGTCATCTTCCATCTTGGCGGTTATCTCTATACCGCCCACTGTAGTAGTCACTTCCATATGTGAAAGTACATAGGAATATGCCGAGCTTAAGTTATCCATAGCAGTCATACCTACTCCTGTGTATATTTCATCCACAACAGATTCTGCTGTATAGAATGACTGCTTATTTTTTTCATTATATTTCTTTAATGTAAGATTAGTATATGCCGCCAGAACGGTTACCGCTCCTATAATGGTAATAAAGGAAATGGCAACCAGAACCATCATAAGCGTAGAACCTTTATGGGACTTATTTTTTATTCTATTTTTTTGCTCCATAATTGGCCTCCTTAGCTGATGAAATGTTGGCTACAATTTCTCCGTTATATGTCTTCTCTCTTACTACAACATTAATTCCGTAAAGTGAATTTTCCTTACTGCCTCCACCGGTAAGACCTTCGCCAAAGCCGTCAATATCCGAATACAAAGCCAGTACACCGCCATCCGGAATATTATATTCAGTTCCCGATTCACTGTTAGCATATACCTGTCTTGTGCTTACGTTGTTTACATCAAGAATACTTGTTGAGACAGCACCTTCAACAGTACTGTTCACAATACCTACCCTTACCGCTTCGGAACAACATGACACCGGAGCTGAATCATTCAAAATATATTTGTGTACAATCTCTAAACGGTCTGTTGACTTTGGACTTGTATTGTTAAAATTCTTATACATCAGGTATACACCGGGAATTGCACCTCCCTCTGAAGGGAAATATGATTTTGCTGCAACAAATCTCGTTGTTGTGTAATCAGATTTTCCGGGTGCAGAATATTTACATTTTACATATACACTTGTTCTGTACTCATACTTTGTTGAAGGATATACTTTTGATACATCCGTAACTATCTCTATTGTAGTTGCCTTTGTAATGGAATCCTTCGATGCGCCTAATGCCACTGTGGCATAATCGTCATATTTTGTCAGTTCATCCGTTATTACAACATTATTTCCGTTGTACAAATCCGTCATAATCGGATTTTCATATGAATTGATAAGCTTCTGTGTGGCATCGTCCGCTGACACATATGTTTCAGGTGTTATCGTAACGGTAACAAAATACTTCTGTCCGCTTGAACCAGATATATAATAATGTCCGTCTGACATCTTATAATTTCCTGAAGCATCCTTTTCAAATGCTTCAAAGACAAACTTATCATTAAGTCCGTCTCCGTTTGTATCTTCACTCGTATATGAATCTGCCACTCCGTTATGAAGTGTTCCCAAAATATCCTCCATACTTGTGAATTTATATTTTTCCATAACATTCTGGGCTACTACCGTAGCACTGTGTTTCTTTTTAGCCTTACCGTTTCCGTTAACAGCATTCCAGAATACATGTGCCATTGGCATTACTACCAGAACCAAAATTGTCACAGCCACTATCAGTTCAATAAGTGTAAAGCCCTTATTTGATTTCAATCTTTTTTCCATGCAATCAACTCCATTCTGCCACAAGAGAACCGGATTAATAAACCCGATTCTCAATAGCAGTCATATTAATAAGCAACTACATCGCCGGATTTTTCTACCTTGATTCGCGACTTAGTCTTGTCGTCATTAATTACCGTGAAATTAACTTTCTTGTCTGAGTTGTTAACGATTGTAACATTAGCACCAACAAGATCCACATCATCAGGTCTTGCAGCGCTTGACAAAAGAATATCTATTGTCTCGCCGGCAGCAAAATCTGTTGCCTGTACGGACTGCTCTCCAACCTTATATGATGCCTTATACAAACCATTTGCACCTGAGATGGTAATCGTTACCTTGTGTGTAGTATTACCGTTTGCTGATATGCTGGTACTTCCTGTATTATCCTTGCTGAGACCTACGATTACATTGTCAAGAGAAGAACCCCAAGGATTTACAAGTACATATAAGTCATTGTCATTTCTTATCTTAGTTACTGTTGTCTCATCATTTATAGACATATTAGGTGAGAATGTATCTGACGTAAACAGACTCACATTATCTCTTCCTATAAGAACGCCGGTAGTATTTACGACCTCAGGTTTTCTTCCATCACCTACCACAGCATATGTATTGATATTTGCCGTGCCGGAAATGGTTCCGTCAGTAGCATTATAGGTCAATGATATATTTTCTATCAAAGTTTTGTACTGATTATTGTTTACATTGTACAAAAATCTCATAACATCATCATATGTGGCACTAAAAGTAATTACAGCCGGCTTCGTCCAACCCGTAAGCTTTAAAGAATCGGCAATTGATGATGTTGTGTCAGTTGTAGGCTTAGCTATGTTATAAACACTAATCCATGTAGAGTTAGACTCCAATGAATCAAGGAACATTATCTGGAATTCCTGTGTCTTGTTTGCAGGATAATGCGTTAAAAGTTCTTCAAAAACAGCCGTATTGGTTGCTATTTCTGATTTATAAAACTTTTCCTTCGTATACATTGTATACAACTTGTCATATTCACTTTTCAGAGAAGATACTTCCTCATTTAAAGCTGTTGCCTTATCATTGATTGTCGTAAATCCAAAACGATATGCAAGAAGTAATATTATTACAGCCAGAGCACCAAGAAGAAGATGCTTTTCTCTTTCACCGATACCTAATTCAAGTTTCATAATTATTCTGCCTCCTTCTTTGTGTTATCTGTTTCATTGTTTGTCTTACTGTCCTTTTTATCATCAGATATTGTTGACAGCTTATTGAGCGGACTTACCGGATTGACAAACTGACATGTAACCGTAAATGTTACCGTTGTAACTCCATCCGGACTCACAGCTTCGCTTCCTCCCGGAGTTACCACATTTGATACATAAGGAAGGTCTTTAAGCTGCATAAGAGTTCTTGCAAGAGTTGCCTTATCACGGCAGTAACCTGACATGGATACCGAACCGTTCTTTGAAGATATTGTCGTAAGCAGTACATCTGAAGGAAGAACCTCCTCCAAATCTCTCATAAACTCATAGAAATAATCGTTGTTGTTACTGCTGTTATTTACATAAAAATCCTGAAGATTATCTCTCTTTTCTCTTGAAATGACATAATCGTTATATGTCTTTCTGGCACCTTCAAGATTCTTTACTTTCTCCTCATAATTCTTCTTATCAACACTCAGCTTTACATATCTTATAGTAGGTACAGCCACCAATACAAGTGAAGCTAAAACTGAGACAACCAATGCAATGATAAGATATTTTGTAACATTAACATTCTTAGATTCCTTTGATTTTGCAGCGTTTGCCTGTGCAAAATTTACAGGGGCAAGACATGCACCCATGGTAGACATATACTGCAAAAGCTCATTTCTGCTTATTCTGAAGAACTTATCCGGCTCAACAGCCTTCAAATCGGTAATCTTTGTAAAATCAATATTAAGTTCATTAGCAAAGAGCTTTTCTATTCCTATGACAGACGCACCATCACCCATAATGTACGCCTTTTCAATAGGACTGTCCTGGTTACGTGCTATGTAATAATCTACGATACGCGAGATACTGTTAACCAGATATCTTAAAGATTCCGTAATCTCCTCGCCGTCAAATGTTTCATGAACTATTGAACCTCTTGAAAGAAGTTCTACAGCCACCTGATAAGATACTTTCTTTGTATCCATAATAGCGTTGACAACGGCAGAACGTCCGTAAGGAACCGTTCTCTGGAACTGCAGCACTCTGTTTTTCATTACGTTTATAATAGTTGAATCGTTACCAATCTGGATAACCATACTTGGCGTGTCATCTATCTGTAGCTTTAACATCTGAAGAGTACTGTTACCAAGATAATCGACTGCTACAACATTAAGTCCTGCCTGCTTAGCCAGTTCATAATACGGTGTAACGATATTAAGCGGCGCAGCCAGAGCAAGTATTCTTAAGTTCTTTTCCTTGTCGTTTACAATGGTCTCAAGTACCGTATGTGTTAAAGAATAATCTTCAATGTTATTTACCGGGAAATACTCAGCAGCATTAGCCTTTACAAGGTCGTTGATACGATTAGGCTTTACGTTAGGCAACACTGCTTCCTTACTTGCTATCTTTGAAGAAAGAATTGTCATTACAACATCTTTCGTCATAATCAGATTGTCTTTGAGTGCCAGCTTTATAGCCTCTGCTATATCTGACACATTCTTTAAAAATCCATCCTCCACGCTGCCTTCAGGTGTAGGAATGGTCACTGCCTTATGGACAGCTATATTTTTCATGCCTGTATGACTTACTTCACACAATTTAATGAGCTCATTACTAATCTCTAATGTCAAAGTTTTTGAAGCCATCTAATGTTCCTCCCTATTTAAAAAATTGCCAATACCAAGCTAAAATACCATCTCCGAAAAGCATTGTTATAAACATTCCTGCTGACAGATAAGGTCCCAAAGCTAACATATGGTCCTTTTTCAACACTAGCATCAGTATATAGTGAATAACAGAACCAATAACAGCTCCAATAACCAATGCCAAAATAATGTGCTTCCATCCAAGCAATAAACCGCCCGCCGCCATAAGATAGACGTCTCCGAGTCCCATCGCTCTTTCATGTGAAGCCTTGTATATTATAAATAAAATTGTACTAACCGCAAAAAAGCCTATCACATACTCAGGTATGCTATGATAGTCTATTATTGCTTCATATATCACTCTTATAACTGCCAGCGCCAAAAGCGCATATATCATACAGTTATATATTTCATATGTTCTCCAGTCAATAACCGATATGACTACGAGACAGGAGAAAGAGAGGCAGAATATCAGGCTTGGCAGATTAATTCCGTTAGTCAAAAATATTAGTACATACCCGATTCCACTAATGAATTCTACCAGTGGATACTGCACCGATATTTTTGCCTTGCAGTGTCTACATCTGCCTCTTAAAATGATGTAGCTCACAAGTGGTACGAGGTCGTACCACTTGATTTTTTCGCCACAACTCATACAGTGAGAAGACTTTGTAGCTATATTTTCTTGTAATGGTATCCTGTATATAAGGACATTTGTAAAACTTCCGATACATACTCCAAAGATAAATATGTAAGCATATATCATAATATAGATTAAAGTTTCCGACTGCATATTAATTCTCCGGTTAAGATAATGTAAAATTAATCTTACTGATGATCAGCTGCTATTTCATTATATGTTGTCTGATCTGGAATATAGAAACTATTGCTTCCGTTTGTAACTTTAAGAGCTATATTTTCCTTTGAATCAATAACAACTGTTATTGCTGCACCATAAGTTGTTGACTTGTAGTTCTTTGAGCTGAACTTCATAGCCTGAACTGCAGCAAAATCTTTCTGCTTAAGATAATCAGCCAAATCATTCTTCATAAGATCAGCGCCACCGTCTTTAGAAGCACAGAATGTTGCTAAATTATATCCTGTTGTACCATTGTTTGCCTTGCCTGCCCAATCATCATAAATATCCGGATCAGCAATAGCATTCTGAAGTGCCTGATATACATTATCAGCTGCATTCTTATCTTTTGAAAGTCTTGACTTGTCAATCTGCTTCATCAAAGATGGAGCCATAATACCTACTAAGATTGCCATAATAGCGATTACAACGATGAGTTCTACTAAAGAGAAACCTTTGTTGCTTTTCATTGATTGATTTTTCATAATAAAATCTCTCCCTTTTCTAAATAATATAGTTTTGTTACCGGGGGGACTCTCACCCGCCTGCCGTATGCAGCACCGCTTCATACGACTTATCTATACTTAAGTCCTGCTCGGGTAAAACAGAACAAAGTACCTTAATCATTAACCGATGGAATCGTACAGTTTCATCATCGGCTGGAATATGGCTACGATAAGCACACCCACTATACCTGCCATAAGAATAATGATAACCGGTTCCATAAGTTTTGAAAGATTTGCAGTGGTAATCTCTACTTCTTCTTCATAATATGCAGCGCATCCGTCAAGCATCTCTTCAAGATTACCTGTCTCCTCTCCTATACCTATCATATGGTAAAGCATAGGTGGGAATAACTTCGAGTTTTTCATAAATCCTGATATGGATGAACCAAGCGAAACCTGATCTCTGAGGTTAAGCAGTTCTTCCCTGAAAAGTATGTTATCCATTGTATTTGCAGTAATCTCTATCGCTTCTATCATAGGCATACCTGCCGCTATAAGAGTTGAGAAGTTACGTGCAAATCTTGCGGAAGCCGACTTTGTGTTAAGTTTTCCGAAAAGAGGCATCTTTATGGATAATGCTGCAAGCTGATGTACTCCAAGGCTTGTTGACCTGTAAAACATAAACAGACCTACAACAATCGCAATGGCGCCTATAAATATATACCATCTCTTAATAAGTAAATTACTAAGATTAACTATAGCCATCGTAAACGCCGGCATATCAGTATCCAGCTCTGCAAACATTCCCATAAAGCTTGGGATAACTACGACAAGCATAACCACGAATACCGCAATAGCTACACATATAAGCACTACCGGATAAGTAAGAGCGCTCTTAACCATACTCTTTAACTTAGCGTCTTTTTCAAAATATGTAGACATTCGCTCCAGTGCTATTTCAAGTGAACCCGAAGCTTCACCAGCTTCAATCATATTGATAAGGATTCCGGGGAACACACCCTTTTCCTTTCTCATGGCAGCAGCAAGAGAATCACCTTTTTCTACGCTGTCACGAACCTTTACGAGAGTTTCCTTAAGCGTCTTGCTCTCAGTCTGTTCAGCCAACATGTCAAGTGCCATTATAACGCTTACGCCGGCTCGAAGAACGCTCACGAACTGTCGGCAGAACACGCTCAAATCTCTGGTGTCAATCTTTTTTGCTTTTTTGAAGTTGCCAAGCTTAAGTTCTTTGTCAAACGCGCTTCCGACATCTACCGAAAGAACCGTAACTCCTTCTGCCTTAAGAATCTGCTGAACCCTGTCCTGGCTGTCAGCTTCTATGGTTCTCTTTTTCTCTTTACCGCTTTTATCAATAACTCTGCATATATAAGTTGCCATCTTTTCTCTCCAACTCTCTTTTCAATTCATATACATTATACCATTGTTTTACCAAAATTTCACGTTAACTTTGAATTAAATTGTGTAACATTCATTTAACATTTTATCCGCGAATTTTCTTTTCCAGTGCAGCCTGATCCTGTGCAAACATTATCGCCTGCTCCTGATCAATCTGACCGTTAATGTATAAATCATATATTGCGTCATCCATAGTCTTCATACCAATCTTTTTATTGGTCTGAATAATTGAACTGATCTGTGGTGTCTTAGCCTCTCGTATGAGGTTCTTTATAGCTACCGTTCCGTGCATCACCTCAAAAGCCGCCACTCGTCGTTTTCTGTCTGCCGTAGGAAGAAGCTGCTGTGAAATAACTGCCTCAAGTACCATCGAGAGCTGAACACGAATCTGCTGCTGCTGGTGTGGCGGGAATACGTCGATAATACGGTCGATTGTACTTGCCGCACCTATTGTATGTAATGTAGAGAATACAAGGTGACCCGTTTCAGCTGCCGTTACGGCTATGGAAATGGTCTCCAAATCTCTCATCTCACCTACAAGAATAACATCAGGATCTTCACGGAGTGCAGCTCTAAGAGCGTTCGCATAAGAATTTGTATCAAGTCCGACTTCTCTCTGATTTACCATTGATTTCTTGTGCTGGTGAAGGTACTCGATAGGATCCTCCAGTGTGATGATGTGTGAATCCATATTCTCGTTTATCTTATCAATAATAGCTGCCAAAGTGGTAGATTTACCGGAACCTGTAGGACCTGTGACTATAACAAGACCTCTCTTCCTCTTGTAAAGGTTTACAACTGATTCAGGAATGCCAAGTTCTTCCGGTGTAGGAATCCTTGTAGATACAAGACGGAATGCCGCTGCCAGTGTTCCTCTCTGTCTGAATGCATTAACACGGAAACGTCCTACCTGATTGACTGAAAGCGAGAAATCGACTTCACCCTTTTCAAGAAGTATTTCTCTGAGTCTTGTGTTCAGGATTTTATTAATCATTTCATTGGTATCCTCAGGCATAAGCTTCGGAAAATCCATGTTCATAAGAGTGCCGTTCACTCTCATCTTAGGAGGTACTCCGACTGTGACATGCACATCGGATGCCTTTTTCTCTTTTGCTACTGTAAGTAACTCTTCAATGGTAACCATCTTTTCCTCATTTCTGCACATCTGTGCTTATAAATATATCGGCTGAGTATGTATAAAACTTTAGCCCGCCTCATAGGCAACCTTCATCATTTCATTAAATGATGTTATGCCCTCTTTAACATAGTAGGCAGCCGACGCCTTAAGGGAACTCATTCCCTCCTCAACGGCAACCTGTTTTATCTCATCGGCATCTCCGCCTTTTGTTATAACATGCTTAAGCTTAGTGGTGATAGGCATTATCTCGTATATACCGATTCGTCCCATATATCCTGAGCCGCCGCATTTGCTGCATCCGACAGGCTGATAAATTATACATTCTTTATCCAGTGGAACGCCCATCTCCATCTTCTCTTCTTCGGTAGCGTGTTTTTCCTCCTTGCATGTACAGAGTCGTCTTACAAGTCGCTGGGCAATAATACCTACAACGGAATCCGATATAAGATACGGTTCAACACCCATATCGATAAGACGTGTAACGGTACTTGCAGTAGAGTTGGTATGCAGTGTACTTACAACAAGGTGTCCCGTGATAGCCGCCTTAACCGCGATATCGGCTGTCTCGGAATCTCGAATCTCACCGATCATGATGATATCCGGATCCTGACGGAGAATAGACCTTAATGCATTTGCAAATGTCATATCCGCCTTGTTGTTTACCTGAACCTGATTGATACCGTCAATATTTGCCTCGACAGGATCTTCTACCGTGATAATATTAACATCCTCTGTATTAAGCTCACTCAAAGCCGTATAAAGAGTTGTAGATTTACCGGAACCTGTAGGACCTGTTACAAGGATGATGCCGTGAGGATTCTTAAGAATATTATCAAATTTCTTAAGGTCCACGTCTCTAAGACCGAGATCCTTTTTATCTCTGTTAAATCCTTCTTTTGAAGCGATACGCATAACGACCTTCTCGCCGTATACGGTAGGAAGATTAGATACACGGATATCATACTCTCTTCTGTCTACATCAATGGTAATACGACCGTCCTGAGGCTTTCTCTTCTCGGAAATATCCATACCTGACATAATCTTAAGTCGGGCAATCATAGCGGTAAATATACTCTTGTCATAAACATTAATCTCACGAAGACTTCCGTCGATACGGTATCTTATTCTGACATTGTACTCAAACGGCTCTATGTGAATATCGGAAGCTCTCATACGAACTGCCTGCTCGATAATGGAGTTAACAAGCTTAACGATAGGCGCGTTCTCAAGTTCTTCCTTTCTGGCTGCTTCCGCCAAATCATCTTCTGCATTAGTGTCTGCCTGTTCCTGTTTAATCTGCTCGGCAATATCATTTGCCTGAGATTTACCATATACCTTATCTATGACGGAATTGATATGATCCCTCATAGCAAGTATAGGCTTTACCTGATAGCCGGTATATATATTAATGTCATCCATGGCATCAAGATTCATAGGATCCGACATAGCAACAACTATCATATTTGTATTGCTCTCATCATGATAGAGCGGAATAAGATTATACTTACGGAGGAATGATTCAGGCAAAAGCTTGAATACATTTTCATCAAGAGCTATCTCTCTTACATCAATATAATCAATGTTAAGATGCTTTTTCAGAACCTCAATCATAACATCCTGCGGCACATATCCCAGCTCAACTATTGTGTCGCCAAGGAGTGCGCCGGTCTTTTTCTTTTCCTCTAAAGCTATCTGTAACTGTTCTTCTGTGATGAGTTCTCTTGATAAAAGAAGCTCACCTATACGCATTTTCCTTTTAAAACCAGACATAACTGCCTCCATTTTCAAGCAAAGGTATTTCTACTCATATATCATATAGTATATTCTATCACATTATTATCCCGTTTTCAATTATTTTTTATTACTTTTTAACAAATGTAATCTTTTGTATTTTCATCATTTTCCAGAAACCTTTGAAACCAAGTATTCCGAGGACTTTTCTTCGATATATAAACCGTAAAGCTCCTCAAAACTTTCGCCACAAAAATATTTTTCCTTAAGATTGTTTGTGGGCACAACAAGCTCACCCGTTGCCGATATATAGACATTTTTAAGTTCAAAAACAAAATATCCTTTCATCCCGGAACTTCCGTTGCTTATGTCTGCACTGTATGCATAATAGAGATAATTGTTGTCCCTTCCATACTTAATATTCTTTTCCTGCAGGAAATATATGCCGACAAGTTCTATGGCACTTGCGGTTTCAACACTGCTTGAAAGCAGATACTCAGGATTGTCCGTAATCCGCCACATCATATGCTTTGTGGTATCAGCTGTATCATCCGATATGACATCCTTGCAAAGTGAAGCGGTTTTATCAATCACCGCCTTGTCAAGTTCAGCAGTACCTTCGGGATAAGCACTGATATCTCCTATGACATATTTCTGCGAAATCTGTTTAAATGTATATCCTTTCCGCCCTTCCTCTTCCTCGTTGACCTCGACAAAAACCTCAACTTCATCCCCTGCCTTAAACATGGCTTCGGAATCATATTTGTAAGTAAGTTTTGAAACGTACTCATTCTCAGAAGCATTTTCCAATACAAGATGCACCTTCGGGCTTATGCCCTCAAGTTTTACCGTAAGTTCAGAAAATGCATCAACTGTTATGCCGTCTTTAATCCCTTCCGGCTTTATGCTGCATTCCGAAATATCAATACGGTTCTTTTTTATATAGCTTTCATCAGCTTTCATACTGATTACGGCACCTTTGTTTGAAATGTGTCCGTTATCCTTAACCGTAAGTTCTAGAGATTCGACAAACTTCTTTGCATCGCTCTTTGACAATATCTTCTTATCCGCAAGAGCGGCTGCCAGGGCATCCTTGTCCAAAGAAACCGTCACCGTCGCATATCCGTCATACCCTTCTCCCACAACTTTAACATAATCTTTTACCGCCACATGCTTTTTACTGCAGCCCACGGCAAAAATCAAAGTAAACACCGCCAATACGCACAAAAAATATCTTCTATTCTTCATTTTTACCTCGCATTCATATAACTGTTATATACTATTTTACCTTTTTTTCCCTGTCAGGTCAAGTGTGCCGTACACTCTTTGATACCTTTCAACAATCTCATCTGTAATTTCCTGTTCTTGCGCACTTGCATTTTCCCTGATATCGTCCGTACATAATGTTTGTTTATCAGACATCATAAGTCCAAGCACCAGTTTTAACCTGTTTTTATAGCGTGCGTCAAGACTTGATACTGTTTGCCCCAAAACATCCTCAAGATAGCAACACCTTGCCATTTCTTTCGATAATCCTATTGACGTATACTCAGTTTTGTCAGCTTTTATGGCATACATCAGCATCAGATTTTCAGCGACGGTCATTTCCGGTATAACAAGCATAAGCCTGCCATACATTTTATCGAGT
Organism: uncultured Eubacterium sp.; assembly: GCA_945920185.1. Taxonomy (GTDB): domain Bacteria; phylum Bacillota; class Clostridia; order Lachnospirales; family Lachnospiraceae; genus CAMEJP01. The sequence continues at coordinate 58,679 of CAMEJP010000001.1, forward strand.
TCCTGAAAACCTTTGTAAAATCTTTTCTTATCAAATACAATCATAACGCCCACAGTCATTGCCGCAAAAATCATATACAAACATGCCAGATTTTTAGGCGTTCCCAATACGTCTCCTGATTGAAGCACTGCCAAAGCAAATATTATATGCGGAATGAAATCCATAATAACGCTGTTTCTTATAAACTTCTTTCCTTCTTTTTCAGACGCTCCGTGAGAAGTATACAAAGCTATCTCAGGTGTCAGATTGTATCTCATTCGTCTTAATCCAAAATACAGCACGGCAACATATAAAACGCTCATAAACACAGGCACAGTGAACATCAGCACTCTTAAAAATCCCGAACTCACAGGCACATACTCGTCAAACGAAGTCACATCTCCGTACTTTTCGATATTATCCATTTCCAAGACATCATATTTGTCTTTGTCAAACACAATACTGTAGTCTACGTCAGCATAATCTTTTGCCACCGTCGACTGTGGATTAAGACAAATCTGCCTGTATTCCTGCAATACCATCCATTTTCCAAACTCCAAGGTTTCCCAAAATGGATATTCCTGATAAATGGTATGTGCAGGAAGCTGGTATTTTAATATTCCCACCACGGTATACTCTTCACCACCAGCCATAAAGACATCTCCAACCTTCAGGCTACCTCCATACACAACCGCTTCATTCCTGTCTTCCTCATACCACCTTCCCTTAGAAAGTTCCAGGTCATATCCGCAAATCGAGTACAAGCGATACCCCTGTGTTCTAAGCCGTGCAGAAAGTTTAACGTCACACGTTCTTACATAAGCGCAATCTTCCTCGGAGTGATTATTAACAAATAATTCATTTATGATTTTATCAAACTCAGCTTTTTGCCTTTCCCTGTAATCTTCCGTTCCCGCCGGCACAATCTTTTCATAATCCGACAGCGTAAAAATCATAGTATTGTCATACTTATCTATATTATCTATTGCCCCCGATATATGAAAAAGTCCTCTGCAAAATATAAAGCTGACCATTACAGCCAGTGATAATATCATTATCAGAATATGCCATAAGACATTTTTCCTGAATGCAGCTTTTCTTGTCAGTTTTTTCAACCGCACATTGTCCGTATCAATCTTTACGTTGTTGTAAATAACCATAAGTACCTCCATATTGTATTATTCTACCTTTTTTCTCCTGTCCGGTCAAGTGTGGAATAACTTCTTCGGGTAAAGCAAATCATTCTTTCCAAGCGTCCTTAACCAAAAAGCGCCACCGTTACCCTAAGGTAACAGTGACGCAATATTCATCATCTAAAAGCCATTCAAGACTTCACTGTTTTATTAGTTTTAAATTCCGTTAACGTTACTAAGCTTCTTTGAAAACTCTGAGTATGTGATAACACTGCTTGGAGCTGAAATCTTCACATCATCATTATCTGATGATATTGAGAAGCTTATTTTATGCTCATTGCCGTCTTCTTCCATAGACATATCGCCCTTAACGGAAAGGTTGCCGTTCTTAACGCCGAAGCCAATCTTTGCATCAAGCTTAGCATCCTTAATCTCATCAAGGCTGTCAAGTGCTTCATCAATCTGTTCCTTAAAGCCTTCTACGCCTTCATCAACATCAAGATCTTCCTCAGCAAATGTCTTTGTTGCCTTCAAATCCTTTGCAAGCTGCTCAATGTATGGCTTAACATCACCATTCTTCATGGCATTGAGAACCTTCTCAATATTTCCTGCATTGATTGTAATTTCAGCATATGTACCATCAATGCTTAAAATACTGCCGCTAGGAATTTCTCCCTTAACTGACTCAAGATAATCACCGAAGAATTTAACTATTGCAGCAGCTATCTTCTGAAGTTCTTCAGGGTCTCCGCCTTCAACTCCGCTAAAGATATCTGCAACAGTCATGCCTTCATTTTGCAGAAGACCTTCAATCTCAGTCATTGTAAGAGACATATACTTCTGTGTAACACCGAGCTGCTCGAATGCAGGGACAAACATAGCCTCTCCCATATAATCATCATAAAACTTTGCAAATGCCTGAAGATTTACATACAAAACTTCATCTGCATATATAACATCTGTTACACTATTGCCGTCAAAAACAACCTCTACCGAAGCCTTTTCTCCATCACTCTTAACAACCAGCTTGCCGTTCATTTCGTCCATGCTGCCTTCAATGGTAACGCCTTTAGCCTCAACCTTAGACATGGCATCAACTACCTCTGTAAGTGTAGCCGCCTTATTCTCGTTTTTCTTGGTGCTGTCGTTGCCGCCCTTCTTGCCGGCATTGTCCTTAGAACCACATGCTACCAAAGAAAGAACCATAATTAAAACTAACATAATTGACAAAAATCTTTTTTTCATTTTTATTCCTCCTATTTTTTGCCAAACTTGCTTATTAAAAAGTTACAGTACCCAATATACAACATTTCGATTATATTTGCAAGTATTTTTTCATTATCATATGCAAAAAGCCGGCGATTAGTGAATAAAAATTCAATAATCGACAGCTTTTTATGCAATATAGATTTGCCGTTGCAAATATTTTACTGTGGCTGCTTGCCGATGTATGCAAGGATACCGCCGTCAACGTAAAGGATATGACCGTTTACTGCATCAGAAGCATTTGAAGCAAGGAATATAGCCGGTCCAGTCAGTTCTTCAGGCTTTAACCATCTGTTAGCAGGTGTCTTGGCACAGATGAACTGGTCGAAAGGATGTCTTGAACCGTCAGGCTGAATCTCTCTAAGAGGTGCTGTCTGAGGTGTTTCAATGTAACCAGGTCCTATACCGTTGCACTGAATATTGTACTGACCATACTCAGAGCATATGTTCTTTGTAAGCATCTTAAGACCACCCTTAGCTGCTGCATAGGCTGAAACTGTCTCACGTCCAAGCTCTGACATCATTGAGCATATGTTGATAATCTTGCCGGCGCCCTTCTTAATCATAGCAGGGATAACTGCCTTAGATACGATAAATGGTGCGTTAAGGTCAACATCAATAACCTGTCTGAACTGCTCTGCAGTCATCTCACACATAGGTATTCTCTTAATGATTCCTGCATTGTTTACAAGAATATCGATAACGCCTACTTCCTTCTCAATTTGAGCTACCATAGCGTTAACTGCTGCTTCGTCTGTAACGTCGCATACATATCCGTGAGCCTCAATACCAAGCTCCTTGTATGCTGCAAGACCCTTATCTACAAGTTCCTGCTTAATATCGTTGAAGCAGATTGTTGCGCCTGCCTGTGCATAAGCTGAAGCGATAGCAAAACCGATACCGTATGAAGCACCTGTTACTAAAGCTACTTTACCTTCAAGTGAAAAACTTACTGCCATTTTTCTTAATCTCCTTTTTTAAAAAAATATTTATAATGAAGCCTTAGCCTATCTAAGGTCTTTCATTTGTACGGGATCCATATCATCAAAGTCCTGATTTTCTCCGACCATGCCCCAGATAAATGTATATGCATGGGTTGCACTTGCTGCATGAATAGACCAGCTTGGAGATATAACAGCCTCCTCATTTCTCATAATGATATGTCTTGTCTCGGTAGGTTCTCCCATATAGTGGAATACCACTGCATCCTCAGGAACTTCAAAATAGAGGTATACCTCCATTCTTCTGTCATGTGTATGGCATGGCATTGTGTTCCATACGCTGCCCGGTTCAAGTGATGTCATACCCATTTCAAGCTGACAGCTCTCTACCTGTCCCGGAAGAATATATTTTCTTATTGTTCTGTGATTAGCGTCCTCAAGCGAACCAAGTTCCACCTTGTTCTCAGGCTTTATATCTCTTTCCGGATTGATAAATACAGTCGGATATGTCTTATGAGCAGGTGCACTGTTCAGATAGAACTTAGGAGGATTGGCAGGGTCAACAGCCGCAAACTCTATGTCGCGTGTTCCCATTCCTATATACATACCGTCCTTATACTCAAGTGTATACTTGGTACCGTCAAGTGTAATTGTACCTGCACCGCCTATGTTGATGACACCCATCTCTCTTCTTTGAAGGAAATATTCAGCTCTTATCTCCTCTCCTGCAAGCAACTTAAGAGGTGAATCGGTAGGCATTGCAGAACCTACAATGATTCTGTCAATATGGCTGTAAACAGTCTTAATCTCACCAGGAATAAACATATCCTGAATAAGAAAATCCTCTCTAAGCCTCTTTGTGTCATAATTCTTCACATCATTAGGATTTGCTCCGTATCGTAATTCCATTTTCTTCTCCAATCCGAAGTACGGCAAAGCCCACTTCTAAAATAAACTTCTATCCTGTAATATAGCACATTTGGAATAAACTGTCAAATTCTACATTCTACTTTCTGTCGTCGATTTTCACGTAATCCGTCCTTGGACATACATTCATATATGCAGGTCTTATAATCTTGCCGGAATTGACAAGTTCCTCTATTCTGTGTGCGCTCCAGCCTGCAATTCTTGCAGTTGCAAAAAGCGGGGTATAAAGTTCCGTCGGAAGTCCAAGCATACTGTATACAAATCCGCTGTAAAAGTCTACGTTGGCACTGACGCCTTTATATATCTTTCTTTCCTTTGCGATAAGATTTGCGGCAATTCTCTCAACATTGGAATAAAGTCTGTATTCCTTCTGCATTCCCTTTTCAACAGCCAAATCCTTCACGAATCCCTTAAACACTTCGGCTCTCGGATCTGAAAGCGAATATATGGCATGACCCATACCGTATATCAGTCCTGCCTTGTCAAATGCCTGCTTTTTAAGTATCTTGTCAAGATACGCAGAAAGTTCTTCCTCGTCATCCCAGTCATGCACATTTTCCTTAATGTCATCAAACATCTTTACAACCTTTATATTGGCTCCGCCATGTTTTGGTCCCTTAAGCGAACCCAATGAGGCAACTATGGTTGAATAAGTGTCCGAACCTGACGAGCTTACCACGTGCGTTGTAAATGTAGAATTGTTTCCGCCGCCATGCTCAGCATGCAGAACAAGTGCCACATCAAGTATCTCAGCTTCAAGAGGCGTATAACTCTGGTCAGGTCTCAGAAGCATAAGTATATTCTCTGCCGTGGATTTTTCGGGATTAGGCGCATGTATAAAGAGGCTTCCTCCCATATGGTAGTGATGATAAGCCTGATAACTGTACACAGCCAAAAGCGGGAACTCCGATATAAGCTGTATACACTGCCTCAATACATTAGGTATGCTTATGTCGTCTGCCTTACTGTCATAAGAGTACAGCATAAGCACACTCCTTGCCATGGCATTCATAATATCCTGACTTGGCTTCTTCATAATGATATCACGCACAAAGTTAGGCGGTATACATCTGTAAAAACCCAGAAGTTCATTGAATTCCTTAAGCTCCTGCTTATTAGGAAGTTCTCCAAAAAGCAGAAGATATGTCGTTTCTTCAAATCCAAACCTATTTTCCGTGGTAAAACCCTTAATAATATCCTTTACATTGATTCCGCGGTAAAAAAGCTCTCCTTCACAGGGAATCTCATTTCCGTTTTCGTCCCTGGTCTTAGCCTTAATTTCCGAAATCTCCGTAAGTCCCGTGAGAACGCCCTTACCGTTCAAATCCCTAAGTCCTCTTTTTACATCATACTTTTCATACAGCTTAGGGCTGATATTATTCGACACGGAACACTTTTTAGAAAGTGCCTTTATCTGAGGTGTGACCTTTGAAAACTCATTATCCATGTGTCTATCTCTCCTTTCACAAATATATTTTATTCGCAGTAAACATAATGCGTATTGAATTTATATTATCAAATGAGCGTAAAATATACAAGCGATTTCACATTTTTTTCACAGGATGCATTTAAACATACATCTGCAATACGATTTTTCCTGATTATGAACCGATACAAAAATCCGATATGCTTACTTCACTTTCTTTAAGAATTCTTCCCAAATCTTTGTGTGTGTATCAAGGGCATCCGGCTTTACGTCCTTTATAAATTCACCTTTATCCTTGTCATCCTCCATATTTGCAATGGCACTTTTATACCAGTCGCTAAGATACTCGTTTGCTGCCTCATTCGGATTTAGATAACATGTCCACTCTGCAACAGCGGCAGCATTCTTTCCGTCCATAATATAATTAAGGAACTTAAAAGCCATATCCTTGTTAGGTGCTTTGCTAGGTACAAACAGAGCGTCCACTCCGTAACCCAGTCCCTCCTTTGGTGCAACAACCTTAAGATTAGGATTTTCATTGAGTGCAAGTATAACTGAAGACGTATACAGATATGCCACTGACACCTCGCCGTCTATAAGATAACGGTAAGCATAATTTCCGTCAATCACTCTTATGTTAGGTGCAAGCTCATAGAGCTTGTCAGCGGCCTTTAAAAGCACGCCCTCATCCTCCTCGTTAAAGGATTTTCCCATAGTTTTAAGAGCCATTCCAAGCACTACTCTCTCATTATCCATAACACATACGCTGCCTTTAAGGGAAGCATCCCACAGCGACTCGTAGCCCGTAATGTCTATACTTACTTTCTCAGGATTATAAACTATATAAGGGATTCCCGGAGCATAAGGCACGGTATATCTATTATTCTCGTCATAATAATATCCCTTGTAATTATCCGAAATATTTTTGTAATTAGGAAGCTTATCCATATCAAGCTCAGATACAAGACCTTCATCTATTGCCATCTTTATGATGTAATCAGACGCCAGTATGACATCATAATCTCCGCCCTTGGCATTTTCAAGTTTAGAAAGCATTTCTTCATTGCTGGTCATATTTGTATAATTGATTTTTACATCATATTCCTTCTCAAATGAACTTAAAAGTTCTTCAGGAAAATATCCCTCCCATGTAAGAATGTTAAGTTCAGCTTTTTTCTTTGACTTACATCCCGTAAATCCGCAAAATGCCATAACGAGCACAAGGCACACACATACTATTCTCTTAATCTTCATTGTCTTTCTTTCCTTTCCTGTTTAATAATGACAATAGTATCACAACAGTCAATGTAACCGCAAGCATAATCGTAAAAAGTACATTAATCTCTGGGTTAGGTATGGTCTTTAACTGACTGTTAATCTTTACGGGAAGAGTATTTATTCTTGAACCCGTCAGAAATATACTGATAATCACATCATCAAATGACATTGCAAATGCCAGAAGCATACCCGATACAATGGCAGGCACAAGCTGTGGCAGTATAATATCCATAAAGGTGCGAAATTTTCCTGCACCAAGGTCATATGCAGCTTCCTCAAGTTCAGTGTTAATAAGTGCAAGCCTTGACCTTACCATCAAAAGGACATACGGTATGCAAAAAGCACTGTGAGCTATAATAAGAGCCCCCATTCCCAGTCCTAAATCCAGTCTGCTAAAGAACGCCATATAAACCATTCCCAGTATTATTTCCGGTATCATAATGGTAAGTATTGACACATAGCTTACCGCATTTTTCATAAAAAGCTTTCCCCTGCTCATCGCATACGCCCCAAGCGTTCCTATTATGCCTGCTGCAACACTGCCGGAAAAAGCAAGGATGATGCTGTTCTTTAGTGCCTCCATCAGAGAAGAATTTTTAAGGATTTCGCCGTACCATTTAAGTGAAAATCCTTCATACACCATATAGTTGCTGCCCGAATTAAACGAGTATACTATAAGCACAATCACCGGAACATAAAGAAAAAACAGTACCAATCCCATATATATCTTTTCAAATATCTTCATTTGTCCCTCCATTCCGAAGCTTAAGCGAAGGATTGCACCGACGTTTGCGTCTAAACGCCGACGACTTACACGCCTTTACAAGTGCCGGAAGCAGCAAAAACACTGTGGTTATTGCAGCCAGCACCACCGCAAGAGCTGCACCGAACGGAATATTTCTCGCATTTGTTATCTGATCTTTTATAAGATTTCCGATAAGGTATATCTTATTTCCGCCCATTCTCTCTGCCACAAAAAAAAGCCCCATGGCAGGAATAAATGTAAGCACGATTCCGGTATAAAGTCCGTTTATTGTAAGCCTTGCCGTTATTGTAAAGAAAGCCTTCACAGGTCCTGCTCCCAAATCAAACGCGGCATCAAGAAGAGACCAGTCCATTTTTTCCATGGCAGAATACACGGAAAGTATCATAAACGGAAGCAGCATGTACACCATGCCGAATATAACCGTTTCATAATTGTACATAAGTTTAAGAGTTCCGTCGATAATGCCAAGCTTTATAAGCAGTCTTTCCAGTATTCCGTTTGCCTTAAGCACTGCCGTCCAGCCGTTTATCCGAAGCAGTGAACTTGTAAGAAAAGGTATGATAAGAAGCATAAGCACAAGCTGTCTGCTTCCCCTTTTAAGCCTTGCCATGAAATATCCGAAGGGATATCCTATAAGTGCCGTAATAAATGTAGTGGTTATTCCCACCTTAAGCGAAAGCAAAAATGTATCCCTGTAATCCCATATTCTTTTGTAATTTTCAAGCGTAAACGTGTAATCCACCTGCATGCCGCCCGCCCGTTCAAAGAAACTGAGCAAAAATCCGTAAACCATCGGTCCCAAAACAAAAAATACGGAAAACATATAAAGCGGAGCAGCCATAAGCCACAAATATCTGTTTTTTTTCATATCATTTTCCTGTCCTTAATCTAACGCCAGCAGTGCCGCTTTCATCGGCTCAATGTAAGCATACAGCTTTTCTCCCTGCATATACTCCTTGTCCATTCCGTTTACAAGGGTGCATATGGTGCTGCCCGAATCCGTTTCCAGCGTATATTTGCACATTCCCCTGCCGACATTGACAGTTTTCACGACAACGGGAATTGCATCCAAACCGTTATCCGTACGTGTCAGTCTTACAAATTCATATCTTACGGCAATTTTTACATGCTGTCCCATAAGAATTTCATTTTCCCTTTTGGAAAGCGTAACTTTCATTCCAAGACAGTCCGCCAAAACTCTGTCATCACCCGCCTGTGTCACAATGCCGTCCAATATATTTGTATCGCCGATAAAATCCGCCACATATGATGTAGCAGGTTCATAATATATCTGTCTTGGCGTACCTGTCTGCTCTATTTTGCCGTTTCTCATGACCACAATTCTGTCGGAGAGATTAATAGCTTCCTCCTGATCGTGTGTTATATAGAGAAATGTCATATCAAGCCTTTCTTGTAAAGCTTTAAGTTCCTCCTGAAGTTCTCTTTTAAGTCTCGCATCCAGTGCTCCTAACGGTTCGTCAAGCAGCAGAATCTTTGGCTCGTTTACTATTGCCCTCGCTATTGCTACACGCTGCTTTTGTCCGCCCGAAAGGCTTTCCACGGAACGCTTTGCATATTCGCTCATCTGCACCGCCCTTAGTGCCTCAAGAACCCTTCTTTCAGTCTCTGCCTTCCCCACTCCTTTTATTTTCAGACCGTAGGCAACATTTTTATACACATTCATATGCGGAAAAAGCGCATAGCTTTGAAATATGGTATTTACCTCACGTCTGTCAGGAGGCATACCGCTCACATCTTTTCCGTCTATCACTACGCTTCCCGTATCCTGTGCAATGAGACCTGCAATAATTCTTATCAGAGTGGTTTTGCCACATCCTGAAGCACCCAGTATGGTCACGAGTTCTCCACGTGCCACATCAAGGTCAATCCCTTTAAGCACTTTTTCTTCTCCGTAAGATTTGTGTATGTTTTTTAGCTGAAGAACATATTCCTGCATTTTTACCTCGCATTTTGGTTTCTGATGTCACACAGCATTAACGCTGCTTATCTGAACCTGTTACATTCAAATTTTGCCTGAGTTTTTACATAATTTCTTAACGACTGGTATCTCTCCTCCACATCTCCCTCTGGTACAATAGTATCAAGAGATGCCGCTATGGCGTTTATGAGCCTGTCGTCTATGTTGTTTTTGTAAAGCGTAAGTATATTAAGCTTTTCGGCATAGGTATCGGCATCAAGGAACTCTATAAGCCTTCTGTCGACGCTTTCTTCCAAAGCATCTGAAATGCCTGAAGCATCCGAAACGTCTAAAATGTCCAGAGTGTCTGAAATGCCTGAAACATCTGTTTTGTCAGATACTTTTTCCAAGGCTTTTTCAATATCTTCTCTTTCTACCTTTTCAAATCTGTACTTTTGTGTTACAAGCGGATACTTTTCATGGTCTACCTCGCTCATAAACATTTCAAGCGGTCTTGCATATACCTTAAAATCACCGTAAAGTGCCTGATATATGACAAGTTCTTCACCTGTTTCCGAATGTATTGCAACACCCACTATCTGATACAGCTTATTTTTAAAATGTCTGTAAATATCACCTGTCTGTGGTTTCATATTTTCTTTAATACCTCCTTGGGGTCTATCAGACCGAAGCCCTGACGGTTTAAGGGTTCGTTAAGTTTGACCGCTGCTTCCTTTAAATACATTTTAACATCTATCGGTTTCATTTCCGGATGTTTTTCAAGTATCTTCGCTGCTATTGCCGTTATCTTAGGCGTCGCCATTGAAGTTCCGCTTTTTAAGCAGTAGCCTCCCTTATGGCTTGTGCTCATCACATTGCCGCCGTAGGAGAGAAAATCCGGCTTAATGACACACTCGCTTGTAGGACCTCTTCCTGAATAATTGTGATGAAGTTTTCCGACATTGTCCATATATTCTTCATCATCAAAAGCTCCTACCGTGATTACTTTCTTGCTAACACCCGGATAGGTAACGCTTCCTCTGTAAGGACCTCCGTTTCCGGCGGCACACACCACCACAATTCCCGAATCCCACATTTTTTCAACGCCTTCAACAAGCATATTGCTCAGTTTTCCCTTGCTCCCGGTACCTATGGATATATTGGCCGCACGTATGTTAAAACGCTGCCTGTTCTCTATCACATATTTAAACGCCTGAAGCATATCCTTTGATTTGCCCATTCCTTTGGAATCAAGTACCTTTAAAACTACCAGACGACACTCCGGGGCTATCCCGTATCGCTTTCCTGTTATGATACCTGACACATGTGTTCCGTGACCATTGTCATCATAGGGATTTTTCCTGCGACCCACATAATCAGAAAATGCCACAGTCTTTTGTCTTAAATCTATGTGACTGGAAAATATGCCCGTATCAAACACAGCTATTCCTATTTCTTTTTCCATACCGAAACTCACTTTTAAGTATTCAGTATATAATATGTTTTTTATCTGCGGGAGTTCTGATTAGTTCTTTTTCTCTCTTAAAGTTCCGTCCCTGTACGCTGATACAAGTGCCTTAAGACCGTTAATCTTTTCTTTTATCTGCTTTCCGGTATCCGTATCGGCTACCATGATTCTCTCGCTTGCCTTCTCTACGATAACCTCCTCCGAGTATATATCGCTCTCGTTTTTTATGGCAAGCTCCGCAGACTCAAACGGCTCATGCGATACAAGTCTCAGCCCGTAAGAATTGTATATAAGCGTATATCCCGCTATTCCTGTCTGTTTCTGATAAGCCTTTGAAAATCCCCCGTCAATTATAAGAAGTTTTCCGTTACATTTAACAGGAGTCTCTCCGTTTTTGGATTTTACCGGCATATGACCGTTTATAATATGCGAATGTTCGTGGTTAAGCCCAAACTCATCAAATATCTTGTTTATACACTCTTCTTTCTCTATGAGTGTGTAATAATAATCCTTCTTTTCACTCTGGATTTCTTTGTCATCAAGAAAATACCTCTCAAAAGTAGCCATCTTTTCCTTTCCGTACACAGGCGAATTTTCATTTGACCAGATATACCACATGATATCCTGTCCAAAGCTTTTCTCTATATGGTGTTCCGGATTATCCTTGTAATAATAGCCCTTTCTTGCCCAGCTTTCCAGAATGTCATACAAAGCCTTTCCACTGTACTCACACGCCGCTATGCAAACCTTTCTGAAGCTTCCGTCCTCGTTAAAAGGTATGCAGCCGTGGTACAAAAGGTTATTGTTGTATACAAGATAAAGGCTTCCGTTCGTGAAGAGAAATTTGACATGCTGCTGAAGCTTTTCGCAATGTACAAATGCCTGGCAGAGTCTCTCCATTATCTCGGCTTCCTCCTTGGACAACGCATACGGATCAGCCATATCTATGGTAGGGAAATTTGTATCCTTGAGCTTATACTCTCTGCCCTCTATAGTAACCACACCGCGCTCAAGATTCATCTTGTCAAGCAGCAGCCTTTTTTCCATATGAAAACCCGGTCTGTTCTTTATCATCTGGCCTTCCAGCTTAAACTGTATAACGGCTATTGCCTTATGCATCTTCTTATCTATTTCAAGATCCTTTATGTTATAGTCATCTTTTCTGAAGGTTATGTCAAAACATTCGCAAGGATCATCCTTGTAGGTATTGAGAGCAAATGTGACAAGCGGCACAAGATTGATTCCGTAACCTTCTTCAAGCACATCAAGATTGCCGTACTTTGCCGAAAGCCTTATAACATTTGCAATGCAGGCAAGGTGACCTGAGGCGGCTCCCATCCACACCATATCATGATTTCCCCACTGTATGTCCACAGAATGGTGCTGCATAAGCGTATCCATAATAATATGTGCTCCGGGGCCTCTGTCAAATATATCTCCGACTATATGAAGATGGTCTATAACAAGCCTCTGTATAAGCATTGCCAGAGCCACTATAAGTTCCTTTGCCCTGTCTATGCCTATAACAGTCATGATAATTTCATTGTAGTAAGCGTCTTTATCGTGAACATCCGTCTTTTCATGCAGAAGTTCTTCAATAATGTACGCAAAATCCTTTGGAAGCGCCTTTCTTACCTTAGATGTAGTGTACTTTGAAGAAGACCATTTGCACACCTCAATAAGACGATAAATGTTTATTCTGTACCAATCCTCAAGATTTTCCTCTTCCCTGACTGCTATCTCAATCTTTTGTTCCGGATAATATATCAAAGTAGCAAGACTTTTTTTCTCTTTTTCGGTAATAGTTGAGCCAAATACTTCTTCTATCTTTCGTCTCACTGCTCCCGAGCCGTTTTTTAACACATGGCGGAACTGCTCGTACTCTCCGTGAATATCAGTCAGAAAATGCTCTGTTCCCTTCGGAAGACTTAAAATAGACTGAAGATTGATAATTTCAGCACACGCCGATGAAACAGTAGGGTACTGTTCCTTCAATACCTCTAGATATTTTATATCATAATCCTGTGTAGCCATATAATATCTCCTTTTCGCTGAAGTATATATTTAATCAAAAACCTGTTCCTTAGACTCCGCACAATCTAACCATATATTATCATTTTTCCGCCATTATAACAAGTTGGTGTTTTTAAAATTATTGACACTGTTTTTTAGTTTTGATACACTGTGTTCAGGTATCAGAACGCAAATTATTATAAAGAGATACTCACACCCTAGGAGGTTTAAAGGCATGAAAGTAAAAAATAAAGTATTGTCAGTTCTTGAAGATAACAGAGATGTGTTTGTATCGGGTACAGAGCTTGCCGAAAAACTCAATGTATCCAGAAATGCAATCTGGAAAGCCATCAATTCTCTTAAAGAGGACGGATATGACATTGTATCCGCTCCCCACAAGGGTTATCTGCTTCTTGACTCAAATGACCTGCTTTCAAAGGAGGCTGTTTCACTTTTTCTGGACCAGGACTTCAAATCTTGCCCTTTACACATATACAAAACTCTTGCTTCTACCAATGCCACAGCAAAAGAAATGGCACTTAACGGTGCCTGCGACAGAACAATCGTCATATCCGAGCATCAGAGTGCAGGACGCGGACGGTATGGAAGAACTTTTTTCTCTCCTGATCGCACAGGAATATATATAAGCTTCATCCTGCGCCCCCATATTACGTTTTCTGAAGCCACTCGCTACACCATATACGCCGCAGTTGCCACCTTGGACATTATCACAAAATACTCTGACATAAAGCCCGCTATCAAATGGGTCAACGACATTTATATAGGCAATAAAAAATGTTGCGGCATATTGACGGAAGCTACCGCAGACTTTGAAAGCGGAAATGTGGAAAGCCTTATCATAGGAATAGGCATCAATATAAGCACCACTGTCTTTCCTCCCGAGCTGTCAGGCCGTGCCTGCAGTATCTGCAATCCAGACATAAACAGAAATGAATTTACGGCAGAAATAATAAACCATCTGTTTAACATGATTGACTACATACCTTTTGAAGCCGTACTTAGAACTTATAAAAGAAACAACCTTGTGCTTAATAAAAACATAACTTTTACAAAAAATGGCAGCTCCTTTAACGGAACTGCCACGGATATTGATGCACAGGGACGTCTTATTGTCAGATGCGGTAATGAGGATATAACTCTTAACAGCGGCGAGGTATCACTCGAAAACATATTTTAATATATCCATTATCTTTTCGTTTGAATACTTTGAGTACACTATCTCACGACATTTTACGGGATTGTCGGTTATTATGTTGTCGACCCCCATTTTTGCCATTTCCTCCATATCTGCCGAACCGTTCACCGTCCATACATGTATGCTCTTACCGTTGTTGTGTATAAGGTCCACTATCTTTCTTGTCACAAATGAATAGTTGACGCTGAAAAAGTCGGCATACTCCATATTGTAAAACTTTCCGTAGGCAGCAGACATAATGTATCCCGTCTTTATTTTAGGATTAATCCGTTTGACTTCCTTTAAGACATCATATTTCATCGAAGTAATTACAACATCTCCAACCATGTCATATTTTTCTACCAGCTCTACAACTGCCTGTTCGAGATTTTTATCATATCCCGTAGGCTTTATTTCGATATTAAGCTTTATTTTTCCTTTACAATGAACAAGTACTTCCTCAAGAGTAGGCACGGTTACATCCGAAAAGCTCTCATCAAACCAGCTTCCTGCATCAAGCGTTTTAACATAATCATAATCGACAGTCCATATATCCTTATTGACGCCTGTGGTTCTGTTTAAGTTAGCGTCATGAAGCACTATAACCACGCCATCCCTTGTCTGTTTGACATCAAGTTCTATATAATCAGCCATATCCCTTACGGCATATTCAAACGCCGTCATTGTATTTTCCGGAGCATAGCCTGAGCTTCCCCTGTGTGCCGTTATCTTTGGCGTTTTTACAATTCCAAGCTTTGAAAAAGGGTTACCCATAACTGCATTTTTTACATAATAGGCATTCACTGCAATGGTAACAACGGTAAGTATCCATGACAGTACAAAATATATTTTTTCATGCTTTGGCTTTGCATGTCGCACCGTTCTCAAAAACTTTTCCTTACTGTCATCATTCATATAAACTGTGTACATGGTTATAATAGCAAGAAACGTAAGCGGAATATAAAGAACCAGTATCATTATAAAAACACTGCTGCTAAGGCCTCTTAGTGCCGTCAGATAAACCGCAACGCCGATGTTATTCTTTCCCAGAAGCTTTACTCCTCCGATAACGATAACTGAATAGAGAAGATAAATCAGTGCTATAACCAGTGCTACAATGGCATTCCATATAAGAATATAGAGTATTGTTTTTATAAAATGGCTTTTTACAAGCATAACGCTTTTCTTTACGGCTTTTACAAATCCACATTTTTCCGTAATAATAATATTTGCCGTAAATATTCCAAAAACTGCTATTATCAGCATTAGCGCATATACTACACCGATAATTATGCTCTCTTTCCTATTAATGTTTATCATCGACTTAGGAACAGATGGTGAAAATATAAGCATGGCGGTACCTGTTACCGACAGAACGGGAAGCACAAGTATTCCATACAATAGTCCCGCTATATTTTTCTTTTTAAAAAAACTCAAAAATCTCACAGTGACAAGTCTTGTTACTCCGTAATCATTTCTGGCTCCGCGTTTAACGTCATAGTCATAATACACCGTAATCATGCTTATCTCATACATGGTGTACACAGATATAAGCAACAGCAACAAGACTATACACAAAACCGTAAAAGGATTTCCAAAATACCTCTTTGCCACTTCATTTGTAAGGTAAGGTACTTTTGCCACCTTAAGGGTAAGGTGCAATATCAGCAGAACAAAAGGATACCCTATCGCTGCCGTCATAAGCTTGAAGAACACTTCTTGTCTTATAAAGCTTTTTCCGCAATATTTAAATGTCTTAATATTCTCAACAATCAGTTTCTTCATAGCCAGATACCCATTAACCTAAACAGAGTGCCATCAGGCACTCCGGTGTGTAATCATTAATTTTCTTTGTATGTAGGTTCTTCTTCATCCTCTGCAATATGTTCCTTGCCTGTCAGGGCTTTGTAAAAATGGTATCCGAAATCTATCACATACTCCCAAAACAAAACTGTTGCAAATACAACCGCAATTCTATTCGGAATTGTCGAAACCATTCTCACCAGCACGTCATTAAAAAAGCCTACAATGAATATGCTGAGACACCCCCAGCCAAGCGTACTTTCAAGACATATAATACCTTTATAGTTATATTTTAAGTGGCTGTAATCCCACCATATCTCACCAAACAGCTTCATCATTATCTTCGCCGTGATAAACTCTAACGCCGTAGCCGCTATGGCACCCCATATATAAAGTGCTATAAGATTTTTGCTTATAGGCTGGAACATCATAATGGCAAGCGTACATCCAAGTCCGTATATCATACAAAACGGTGCTTTTACAAAGCCTCTGTTTTCCCAATAGCCAAGCTGTTTCCTGATAACTATACATTCCATACACCAGCCGAGAAAACTATATACAAAAAACCATAATATATAGTGGCTGAAATCAAGTCCCAAGAATCGAAAGTACATATAATCACTCCTAAGTATTCTTGTGGCATTATATCTGCCATTTTACAAAAGTATCCTTCTGATGGTGCTTTCAACATCATCACACACATATTTACTGTTAGCTTTGACAATCTCCTTTGCCGTACTCATTGCATAACTGTGTCCCACGGATTCAAACATTGTCAAATCATTATAGCTGTCGCCAAAAGCCATACATTCCTCAGTTGTAATGCCAAGCCTTTCCTTCAGCTTTTCTATTCCTACAGCCTTACTTACCTGTGGCGCGTTAAACTCTATCCACTTGTTGGCTGCATACGTCACTTCAAATTTTCCGGCATATTTATCCAAGAAATAATTTTCGATATTTTCGACACCTTCTTCATTGTACACAGCTATCTTAAGATAGTCCTCTCTTATATCGGAAAGCTGCGATATAATGACATCTCCTCCGTAGAGTATATCCTTAACCATGCTTCTGAAAGTATCGGTTTTAGGCTTTGTGTATGCCTTATCGGAAGCATATATAAGAAACTCACAGTCACGATAGCCATATATATCTCTTATAAGCTCGTTGGCAGGTTCCTTCTCTATGGTATTGATATCTAT
The DNA here is from genome assembly GCA_945920185.1 of uncultured Eubacterium sp. Classification (GTDB taxonomy): domain Bacteria; phylum Bacillota; class Clostridia; order Lachnospirales; family Lachnospiraceae; genus CAMEJP01. The sequence goes on from CAMEJP010000001.1 coordinate 75,991, forward strand.
GATTTCAGAGCCTATAAGAGTTATTGCTCCGTCGCTGCATACAAAACCCATTTTATCTGCCACAGGTGCAAAAAGATGCTTAAGTTCACAAAGAGGTCTTCCGCTGGCAGCCACGAAAAGTATTCCCTTTTCGTACAATTTACCTATCATATCAAAAATTGTCTTATTTAATTCTAACTCCGTATACTTCAATACAGTGCCGTCCACGTCGCTAGCAATTAACTTTATCATAATACACCTTCATTCAATTATTTTGCCAGATTTTCTGCTATGGCTTTTATGAAATCGCGGCTGTTAAGCACCGTAGGATTAGGAATTGTCGTAATCAGTGCCAAATCCTTTGTCATCTTGCCGCTCTCGATAGTATCTATGCATGCCTTTTCAAGTTTATCCGCAAACGCCATAAGCTCACTGTTTCCGTCAAGCTCTCCTCTCTTTCTGAGTGCTCCTGACCATGCAAATATGGTAGCTACCGAATTAGTTGATGTCTCAAGACCTTTAAGATGATTATAGTAATGTCTTTGAACTGTTCCGTGAGCAGCCTCATACTCATAATATCCGTCAGGTGATACAAGGACTGATGTCATCATGGCAAGTGAACCAAATGCCGTTGCCACCATATCACTCATAACATCACCGTCATAATTCTTACAAGCCCAAATGTATCCGCCTTCCGAACGCATAACTCTCGCTACGGCATCGTCAATAAGTGTATAGAAATATTCTATACCGGCAGCCTCAAATTTATCCTTATATTCTTTTTCAAATATTTCAGCAAATATATCCTTGAAAGTATGGTCGTATTTTTTTGAAATAGTGTCCTTTGTGGCAAACCACAAATCCTGCTTAATATCAAGTGCATAATTAAAACAGCTTCTTGCAAAGCTCTCTATTGAGCTGTTCAGATTGTGCATACCCTGAACAATACCTGCACCCTTAAAGTTATGAATAAGCTCTCTTGTCTCGCTTCCATCCTCGGCAGTGTATACTATCTCTGCTTTTCCCGCACCCGGTATCTTCATCTCCGAACCCTTGTATACATCACCATAGGCATGTCTTGCTATTACAATAGGCTTTTTCCAGTTCTTTACCAATGGCTCTATACCCTTTACGATAATAGGGGCTCTGAAAACAGTACCATCAAGAATAGCTCTTATGGTACCGTTAGGGCTCTTCCACATTTCCTTAAGATTGTACTCGGTCATTCTGGCAGCATTAGGAGTTATCGTGGCACACTTAACTGCTACGCCATATTTCTTTGTGGCATTTGCAGAATCTATTGTTACCTGGTCATTAGTGGCATTTCTGTTTTCAAGTCCTAAGTCATAATATTCAGAATTAAGGTCAACAAATGGCAATATAAGATCTTCTTTAATGTACTGCCACAGTATCCTTGTCATCTCGTCTCCGTCCATCTCGACAATAGGTGTAGTCATTTTAATCTTTTCCATAATAGTTCCTCCTTCATTTCAGAACGGCCAATCGCTCTTTAAAAAATCTACACCTAATTATACGTTACTTTTGTGTTTTTGTAAATAATATAATTGTATAATAAAAAGCATAACTATTCCTGCAAGAGTAAGCATTTTGCCCAAAGCCGCCAAAGGTGCGCGGTATACAATTTTAATATGATGCTCTCCGGCATCAATAGGGAATCCTATAAATGTAGTATCTACATTTTCAACCTCTGTTTCTTTGCCGTCCACATATGCCCTAAAACCTTTATCATAAGGTACCGTCATCATAAAATATCCGTCGTTTCTGACATTTATGTTTCCTTCGTACACATTATTCTTCTTGGTATCGTCAAGATTCAGAGTGTCTATATTTTTTCTGAATTTATAGAGCTGAATACTTGGAATATAATTGATATCAAAGCTTTCTATAACATACTTGCCTGCACTAAACATAAACTTCAGCACCCTTTGCTCACTGTCAGAGGATATTACATAGCCAAAGTTCAGATTATTGTTAGGGTATGGTGATTTCTTACTGCTAAGGACATTTTTTATGCCGTTTATGCTTATCGTAACGGGAGTATCCTTCGGCACCTCAGACAGCTTAATATTTGCCAGAACCACATTTTCATATATATCAAAATCAATAGGTATGTCTATCATCAAATCAGCAGCCAAGTCTACTATATAGCGTCCCTGTTCGTCTCTTTCAAACGGAAGCGACAGGCTGTACTCTTTAGCTCCCTGCACATAAGAGGTATCTCCCCCGTCTGTTATTATACAGTCAAGAAGCGCTAATTTCTTTTCATTTTCATTCAACGTCTCAAATGTTTCATAACTCATAATATTTGAATTTGCATATCCTATTGAGAAGACATTACTGTTACAGTATATGCTGTACTTTCCGCTGGAAGAAAGATATTTGTATCCGTAAGGCACTGCGTCATGGCTGTTGGTAATAATGTATTTTACTCCCATAAGCGTTTCAAACAAAATGTTATTGCTGTTTTCACATGTAATGTTATTCTTCGAAGAATTTGCATTATTAAAGAGATTCATATGAAATTCCTTGTAGCTCTTTGAATATGACGAAGAATAAATTGAAGTCATAAAATATTTACTGTGATATATTTTGTTACAGGTAGTCTGTGTGGACAAATCCTGAAATCTGTGATATCCGCTGTCATTTTCAATAACATTGTACACAAGCTCCTGTTTGTCTTTGCTGTTTACCGCATTCAATTCATCGTAAGTCACAAAATTCTCACTCGCATTGTTTGTAATGCATACAACAATCGCCATGCTTCCCATTATAGCACAGGCAATATATTTATTCTTAGTAAAATACATCAATGCAAGTCCGCTCACTATCAAAACCACGTCAAGAATATAATATTCTCTCATCTGGTTGCCTGAATAGTACAGAAGAACCGCCGAGAATACCACACCTATAAGAAAGAGAACCTTGTACTTTATCTCTTCTTCTATCACATCATGGAAAAATTTAGCCAAAATCCACATAATTACCGGAATAAACGGTATAAGAACCTTTGGCCGTATATAGAGAGTTCCGTTTAAAATGTAAAGTGAAATCGGGCAGTATATGATTATAATCAGAACAACCGCCATAAATATGTTGCCCTTTTTCCTTGTTGTAAGCATATGTATGATTGCAAGGATTGTCACAAATGTAAGTCCCATTCCATAGGAATCATACATCTGCTTTGCCATATCAAATTTCGGTATGATGAGCTCCTTAAGGTTCATACCTCCATTGCCCGTGTCAGCTTCCCCACGTCCGCTAAGAAGTGCATTTAACGTAGGGAGAATAAGTATACACGCCATAAGCACCGCACAGATAACGCAAAGTGAATATTTAAAAATGGCTGTAGATACACTCTTAAGGTTCTTCGGCTCCCTACTTTCCATAAAACGATAAAGCCAGTATAAGGACACTGCACACAATCCGCTTACGCTGTAAAAATAGCTCGTCATTATCATAAGAAACATTGAAAGTATCATCAGTAGCGGACTTTTCTTTGCTATATATCTGTCCACACCCCAAAGTGCCAGTATAAGAAAAGGAAAATAATTCACAAACATAATGTGTCTGTGACTATGAAATATAAGCGGTGCCGAACACAGGAAAATGACAGCCACCAAAAAGCATACAAATCTGTTGTCTACGTTTCCCCTGAGCCACAAATATAACAGAATAACAGATGCAACTATGGATATTACGGACATTGCCATAATGTAATCCGTCATGGATACCCATGGGAACAGATATGACAGCATTATGACAGGACTCAAAAATCCGTAATACGAAAAATTGTAAATATTCTGTCCGGCGCCTATGTTTTTTGCAAATTCAGGGAAAAGCTCTCCTGTTTCATAAAACTGCATACGAAAATATTCAGCAAAGGTAAAATGCTGTTTAATCCAATCCACACGGCTTCCGAAAACTTCATATTTTCCCCCGCACACATATATCATAATAAACGACACTGCTGCCAAAAGACACACATATATTATATCTTTCAGTTTATTCTCATCTAGGTTCTTTAATCTCATTTTTTCTTTCCTTTATTCGTAATTATCAGTTATTATCATTGACATATCTTAAATAATATAATAAACTTATCCCAGCTGGAAAACTTTCCGGCAAATACTTTTTTACAGAAAGGCATTATTATGAAAAAAGCAGGAAAATATCTTATCCTTCCTTTAATGCTCCTATTTACCTTTACTGCTTCCTTCGGACTGTACTTTCTTAATATCTACAAAGAACATACAGCAGTTATAACCGGTGACAAGCTTGATAAACTGCCTCTCGACCACATAAATAAGCTTATGATAGTAGCTCATCCCGATGATGAAACCATCTGGGGCGGCGCACATCTTCTTGAAGGCGGATACCTGGTTGTATGCCTTACAAACGGAGACAACCGGGTAAGAAGAGAAGAATTTGCCGGCGTAATGGAGGCTTCCGGCAATGTCGGTTTAATCCTCACATATCCTGATAAGCTCTTTGGAAAAAGAAATGACTGGCGTTTCTTCAAAAACTCTATTTCAAAAAATCTCTCCGTAATCCTTTCCTACAAGGATTGGGATGAAGTTGTAACGCATAATACCGATGGCGAATACGGTCATATTCACCATATACTGACAAACAATCTTGTTACCAATGCCGCAGGTTCATATATTAAGAACCACAAACTGTATTACTTCGGAAAATACTACAAACGCGGCACCGAAGTACCTGTAATCAATCCTATAAGCGATGATGTTATGGCCAAGAAACAAGCTTTGCTGGACATATATTCATCACAAGGCTTTATAGATGATTACTTTGGTCATATGTACAGATACGAGAATTTTATCACAGCCGGATAACTGTATCACTATAACTAATACAGTTATAACACTAATGTATGTAAATGTCAATACAACATTTAAAAAGCCACCTGGGAATATCTCTCAAGTGGCTCTTTTACACTTAAACTTCAATACTATTTTCTTTTAATAACAATGTACAAACCTGACATTGAACCAAGTACCAATAATGCATACGGAAGTACTGAATCTGCATCACCTGTATTTGGAACTTCGTCTTCATCAGCTGCTACTGCCGGTTTCTTACCGTTTGAAGCAGTTGTTCCATTATCATCTGATACCCCTCCTGCAATACCATTTTGAGCATCCTTTTTGGTATCATTGTTTTCAGGGTCAGAATTGTTATCTGACGTGGCATCGGCATCCGTCTTAGAGTTGTCTGTTACATCATTTGATTTTTTCGTTGTAATCTCCTCAGATGTTCCATCAACCAGTCCTGTATTAGTTTTTTGTTCAGAAGTTGTATTATCAGCCACATTTGTTGTTGCAGATGATTTTGTAGTAGTCTCTGAAGCCTTTGTTGTTGCATGATCTGTTGGTCTGAAAATAGTTGTCGGCTCTATCTCCGGTTTCTTTGTAGGTAACAATGTAGCCTTGGTTGTCGGTTGCGTTACCTGCTTGGTTGTCGTCTCAGGTGACTTTGTTGTCACCTGCGCTTTGGTCGTTGACTGTGTTGCCTTTGTTGTATCGGCTGCCTTTGTCGTTGACTGTGTTGCCTTTGTTGTATCGGCTGCCTTTGTCGTTGACTGCGTTGCCTTTGTTGTATCGGCTGCCTTTGTCGTTGACTGCGTTGCCTTTGTTGTATCGGCTGCCTTTGTCGTTGACTGCGTTGCTTTCGTTGTAATGTCTGTACTCTCTTCTATAGCCTTTGTTGCTGTTGTTCCTTCTTCTTTGCCAGGGTCTGTCGTTTCCTTTTCATATGTAGCTTCAGTACTTGGAGTAATCACTGTTGAAGATACTGTTGTATCATCCACAACTACCTCCTGCTTAATGCTTCCGTTGCCCTTTACTATATCTCGTCTGTGTGACTGACCTCCTGTATGGACTATGTTCTTTGCCACAGCCGTACCGTTTATGGCACCCACCGTCAAATCAGCACTTGGAGCCAATATTGATGTAAATATAACGCCTCTTGAAAAATCAATTGTTCCTGTATAATTTCTGTCAGTCTTACTTGAATCATAGAAGTTAAATGCCACTCTGACTTCTCCGAAATTATCCGGACCTATTTCCGAATTTGACGCTTCTGTTCCATCAGTAAACCGCGCCTTAATCTGTGTTGTATTAACCGTAAACGACTCTGTACCTGCCAAATCAACATTGATAACAACAATACCGTTGCCTTCCTTTGTAAGACCTGTAAATGCAAGCGGTCTGTCCTGGCTTAATATATCCTTATCAAGATTTACAAACTTAATTCCTTCAGACATATCAATCTGCGAGAAATCAATATATCTGTTATTTTCATCGGCAAGTTCCGGCACTATCTCGCCTGTAGGTTCACATTTTGACCATACGTTTGAAAGATTTCTGAGTTTAATAAATTCCTTGTCAAGGTCAAGCACGCTACTGTCAGCAGGCTCAATAAGAATATTCTTATATGCGATATGATTAAACGTAAAGCTGTCTTTTCCGTCAGTTACCACTGTCTGACCTGAATTTTCAGGTGAAGTTATGCTATACTGATTTCCCAAAACCAGCGTACCGGCTTCCGTATTAGGATTAATGCTTAATAAGGTTCTTATATATGTTATTTCGGTGGTGATGTTATTCTCATAGTACTGCGGCCTTGACCCAAAATCAGGACTGCCTGAATATACCTTACATGCTACATTGCCATGCGTATGTGCAGATGAATCAATGCTTTCCTGTGCAAAAAGATGAAAATGTGTAGCTGCCAGTAACGGATCAGACTCGTCATAAACATACTTGTATACAACCTTCTGGTTTGCAGCCGCTTTATTGCCGAAGCAGACAAAGCACAGACCAACAACAAGTGATGTTGCCAATACCACTGACATTACTTTCATAAATTTGTTTTTCATAATAAACATCCTTCCACTTGATATACTTATCTATTATATATGTGTAAATCATAGCACCACTTTTTCACAAAAACAACCCCTTATGGCAAAAATTAACATTTGTGTAACAAAATGTAACATTTGAGTTCAAAGGAATAAATATACATTTCCTTCACAGGCTTCCTAAGAATCTGTTCAAGGGCATTCTTATATAAAATAAGCTGTTCTCTGTATTTCTCAGTGAGTTCCTCAATACCCTTTTCTTTATTTTTTATCCTGTCGGTCTTATAGTCCAGAAGAACTATTTCATCATTCTCTATAAAGAACATATCTATGATTCCCTGTATAAGCACCATTTCATCACTGTCACCGACATTAAGATTGCTAGCGGTATCTCCAAATACAAACTGTCTTTCCCTGTACAGTTTTCCGCTGTCATAGGCATGCTTTATTCTTTCTCCGACATCACTGTGGCAGAAATCATACACATCCTGTGCTGTCACCATAGCAATATCAGGTACAGGCATCTCAGACATCTGGCTGATAATCTCTGAAAGCGTTTCTGTCCTGTCATAATCCAAAAGCTCCATAACCTTATGGTATGCGGTTCCACGCAGGGCACCGACCTTTTCTTCTGACACGTTTCCTGCAAATTCGGGAATTTTCTTTTTCTTTTCAGAGTAATCATACATACAGTCAAGTTCTTCCATAGCCATATGTTTTATCTCTGACACTGAATACTTAGACTTTAATACCGTATCCTGACGATATGGATATTTTATATCCACATAATTATATGTCAAAGTTTCTGCCTTATGAGCCATTCTGTGTTTATCAAACATAACCGTATTTTCTGCCGTATATTTAAAATAACCGCAGGTATTTTCCATAATTACCGGCACAATCATATCGAGAAAGGAGTTGCTCTTTTTAAGGTCTTCTTTATTATATGTATAAGGAACATCCCATTTTTTCTTAGACAGGTCTTTTACCGTTCCCACAAGAATAAGCTTTTCTTTAGCTCTTGTAAGTGCAACATATAATACTCTTAGTTCCTCGCCAATCATATCTTCATTAATCTTATCTTTAATGACTGTCTTATAAAAAGATTCCCGCTTAACACGTCTTTTAAGGTCAACACAGTCCGTTCCTATGCCATAATCCGCATCAATGACAAAAGTATTTCTGGCATCGCTCTTATTATGTCTCTTTCCTAGTCCTGCCACAAACACAACAGGGAACTCAAGACCCTTGCTCTTATGAATAGTCATTATACGCACCAGATTATCATTTTCTCCTATAACGGCAGTGTTACTGTAATCTACATCATATTTTTTCAGCTTTTCAATGTATCTCAAAAAATTGAACAATCCGACATATGAGGTTTTTTCATAGTTCTTAGACTTTTCCACCAATATGTCAAGGTTAGACTTTCTGACCTTTTCATTACCGCACAGTTCCATATATGCATAGTATCCTGACGAGTACACAATTTCACTGACCAAATCGCTGACACCTGTATAAGAAGCCTTTTTTCTGAAACCGTTCAGCATCTGAAAAAATCCAGTGCATTTTTTTGCAAGCTTCACATCGCTTCCCATACTGCAATACTTCAATACAGTCTCATACATCGAACCTTCCTTTGAGTAGGCTCTTATGCGTGCAAGCTCACCGGGATTAAAACCTCCGAAGTACGAAAGCATCGTTCCTGCAAAAGGTATGTCTTGTCTTGGATTATCTATTATGCTCAGAAAATTCAACACTTCCTTTATTTCCTTTGCCGAAAAATATCCTGTGTCCGAATTGTAAAATGCAGGTATTCCCTTGTCGTTAAGCACCTGAAGCAGTGCCTCGGCAGATACCCCTGCTGAACGCATAAGTATAACTATGTCACTGTATCTTAGCGGACGGCAGGTGCCCTCATCTTCATCATATATCTCATACTCGCTGTTTCCGACCATATCTTTAATCCTGTCTGCTATAACAGCACCTTCTCCTTCTGCATCGGTGTACACATCAAAGCCTTCCTTTTCTTCCTCGTCGTCATACACCGAGGTCTCCTTCTTGTCAATCACTATCACTTCCGTGGCAAATGTATCCTTGTATTCGTAATTTTCCTCGCTTCTTCCGAGATTTAGTTTAACTTCATCATTATATTCCACATTTCCTACAGGAGCTTTCATAATTTTTAAGAAAATGTCATTTACCGATTCAAGTATATTTTTCCTGCTTCTGAAGTTCCTGCTAAGTTCTATCTTTACACTGTTTTGGTTATGTTCATCCGAAGTCTTGGCATTTTCTTTCTCACAGCATCCGTCCCCGTCAGACAATCCTTCAGAAATAATTTTTTCATATGTGTTATACTTCTCCGTAAATATCTCAGGACGTGCCATTCTGAATTTGTATATGCTTTGTTTTACGTCACCCACCATAAACACATTATGCCTGTCCTTATTAAGACGTTCTTTGGATATGGCTGCTATGATTGCCTCCTGCACATAGTTGCTGTCCTGATACTCATCTATGAGTATCTCCTCATAGTTTTCGCACAATTCATCAGCCACGCGCGAATACACACTGACACCGTCCTGTCGTTTAACCAGTATGTCAAGCGCCAAATGTTCCATGTCCGAAAAATCTATCACATTTTTTTCTCTCTTCCTGAGAGTGAGGCGACGCGAAAAATCTTTCACTAGCGAAACCAGAACTTTTACGCTATCTCCGCTGCTTTTTATTTCCTCAAAAATTTCATCTGCACTTCTTGAATAATATTTTTCGCGAAGCGCTGCAAATTCATCCCTTAAACTCTTCAGCATATTTTTATACATCTGGTTATCGCCTGTGGTTCTACCCTTCGGCAGTGCAATACTCTCTCCCGTATTTTCAAAAAACTTATCATAAGGTCTGCCCGTTAATATCTCACATTCCTTCTTCAATATCTCAAAACCTTTTCGCAAAGTCAACCCGGTAGCAGACGTATCACCATTATTCTTATAGTAATTAAAACCGTCAAGTATATCCTCATAGGCATTTTTTGCCCTGCTTCTTATATTTTCGACGGTTTTTACAAAAAACGTGTCTGACAGCATATCGTTTATATCATCATACTCATATCCTTTAACACATTTATCAAGCCATTCATCAGGCCACGGAAAACTTCTTGAGAGTGAATATGTGTTCAATATAATATCCTCTATGACCTTATCATTTTTTCCCTTTGAAAATCTGTCAACAAAATTAAGGAACGCTTTATCCCCCTCCTTATAGAAATCCTCAAGCATTTCCTCCATAACTTCCGCCTTCATAAGCCCCATTTCACCCTCGTCAACCATTCGGAAAGAAGGGTCAATGTCTATCTCATTGAAGTTGTTACGGATAATGTTAAGACAGAAACTGTCAATAGTCGTTATGGCTGCCTGATGCACAAGCGGCAGCGACGCAAGAAGCCTGCTGTTTTCAGGCTGTCTTGCAAGTTCGCTGCTGATTCTGTTATATATTTTTTCTTTCATCTGCGAAGCTGCTGCATTTGTAAAGGTTACAACCACAATTCTGTCAATGCTTACAGGTCTTTTTTCATCAAGTATCATCTTGATTACTCTCTCTACAAGCACAGCCGTCTTACCTGAACCCGCCGCAGCAGACACAAGTATGTTTTTGTTTCTTGTATTTATGGCACTGCTTTGTTCTTCTGTCCAATTAGGCATCATGCTCACCTCCTGACATTTCCTTTTCCGTATCCATAATTTCTAGTGAAGAACTGTTTTTGGCATTTGTATTGCCCGCACATAATATTTCCTGTTCCAAGGTCTCTTTATCTATCTTTTTAAGTCTTCTGTAGCCATAATCCTCCTCTTTATAGTCAAATCCGCATATAGAAGCATAACGGCAGTATTCGCAGGAAGTTTTATTTCCCTTCTGATACGGGCTCACGGAAACATTACCTCTCATTATCTCCTCGCCCGCCTCCCTTATCCTGTTTAGGGCATAGTCAGGCACACGTTCCATAACCTCATACGGAAAGACACCCGAATTTTTATCAGGAGTTCCGTCACTTTTAAGTGTTAAAGGTACTGCCTGGGAAGACTTTTCAATACTGTTGTCCAAAAGCTCTATAACTCTTGTGTCGTCATTCAATATGCCTACCGGACGCATCTCTTTAAGCAGTTCCGTTTCAGGCTCATCCGTATCCCTGACAATGGGATTTTTAAGAATATTATAGAATAAAGCTGCGGGAATCACAGATTTTTCCGAACGTTTTTGCTCTATCAGAAGTGCTGCCTTCATATATACCATAAGCTGAAGATTAAGTCCGTAATATACATCCGTAAAGTCCAGTTTTTCATCATACGTCTTATAATCAACTACCTTAACATAAATGTTGTCTTTATCTTCGCATGTATCCACCCTGTCTATTCTTCCGTGAAGCTCTATACTTCCACCATCAGACAGCTTTATCATAAGGTCATTTCCCACCCTTTGAGGAGAAAACGGAAGTTCTGACGACTCTACGTTAAAGTTTCCCTTCTTTAGCTGTCTGCCTATTGCCCACACGGTTTTATCCACTATTCCTGTCATCTTTTCAAGCATATATTTATTTCTTTCACTTGAAAACATTATGGTATTCTTATAATCCTCTGCAGTAATTATGACGGCTTCTCTTACCATTTCACTGCGCTTTGCGTCAGGAATGTCTGAAAATGTATACTCACTGTCTTTGATTGATAAAGTAACCCTTCTTAAGACATCATGATAAAGGCTTCCGAGATCTGCCCCGGTCACCTCATAGCACTGCCTTTCGCTTAATTCCAAACCATATTGAAGAAAATGTGCAAACGCACACGAAATGTATTTCTCTATTCTGCTGACGCTTCCGTACAGCTCTTTTCCGTACAGCCCGACTGCCTCTGACGGCTCTATGTAAGATGCAGGCACAATTCTTTTTTCATATACGCTAGGTGCTTTATATATATAGTTTTCAAGACCGTCTATGTCACTCTCGCGAAGCACCTTAAGCGAAGGATACATACTCAGCATATTTCCTATAAGATATGATTTTTGTATGCCCTTTCCCTCAAAATCAAATTTAGAGTATGACATATACAGCCTTTGTGAGGGCTTAGTCATATTAAGATAAAGATAAAATTTCTGAATATATATGTTTTCTCGCTTAGTAGGTGCAAGCCCTGCCCCCACAGCCTTCATATTTTCCCTGTCAAATTCAGAAAGTATGCCGCCTTCATCTGATGCCTTAGGAATAATACCGTCATTTACACCGACAAAGAAAAGAACCTTGATATCTGAAAGTCTCGTTCTCTCAATGTCTCCCACGGTAACACTGTCAACAATGGGAGGTATTATGGATATCCTGACCTGTTCAAAACCTGTATCGAGTATGTTTGCAAGCTCGTCAGGAGGTATACACTGGTTTCCTATAAGCCTTACGGTTTTCTCAAATATGTCAATTACGCTGTCATATATCGTTTCAAATTCCTTTTCTAGCAGTTTTTCTCCTACCTCCGTTTTAATTGCAAGAAGTCTGTCATACACTCCTATATCATCAAGATAAGCATATAACGCCTTTATAATATCAGAAACGGTTGCCCCCCTTTTGGTAATTGCCTTATACAAAGGCTCATATTTTTCCATATACCCTTTTCTCACGGAATTGATATATTCAAGATTAATTTCATCTGCAGAATTATATTTTTTCACCCATTCTTTTTTATAGGCAGAATATCCCTTTATTCCGCAGGCAATAACATAGTTCTCCAGTATATCGACAGCTTCATCCTCTATTCCCGTAAGTTTTGTTTTCAGCATTCTAAACACACTGTCATACGAAAAATTCTCGTGTGCCACCAAAAGAGAAGTTCTTATGAGTTCTATCAAAGGATTGCCAAGTACTCCCTTTTTATCGTCTATAAACGTAGAGATTCCGCTTGCCTCAAATATTTTTGAAATATATTTTGAATATGCGGCATTGTCTCCCGACACCACGGCTATATCCTTAAACCTGTAACCCTCTTTTACCAGAGACTTTATCCTATACACCACATAATTTATTTCCTGGTGCGGATTAAAAGCTTCAAAAATACTGATGCAATCGTCTGTTTTTCCTTCATACGGTGCATTCTTAAACCTGAAGACATTTTTTTCAAGATGCCTTAAAGGTTCGTTATTAAAACGCCTGCATACGCCATCATCCATAAGTATGTCTTCTTTACACTCTATATTGTTTTTATCAGCCAGCTCATATAGCTTATTTATGGTTTCCTTGCTGAGATAAAAAAGTTCATGCTCGCCTGATATATTGCGGTAGTTCTCCTTCGTGTCCATAGTAACCGTAACCACTACATTTTTTGCATGTATCATCAGCAGTTCAATAACCTTATACTGTATAGGCGTAAATCCTGTATATCCGTCAAATACCACCGTACTCTTCCTGATTATATTTGAACTTCCGATATAAGTGCACAGGCATTTTAATATTTCCTCACTTGTAAGAAAATCCTCTCCCAGTTCTTTCTTAAATTCCGTGTATATAATACTGATATCTTTAAGTTTAGCGCCAAGAATCTTTTTGTTACCACACTTTTCCAACAGTTCATCCAGCTTTTCAACAGATATGTCATACTGTAAAAGCTCAGATATAAGCGACTTCATATTGACTACAAAGCCAACCTTGTTTACATTTTTAGAATATATTTCCAGCCTGTCTTTATTTTCCTCTATAACCTTTCTTAATATGAGCAGCTTACCACAGTCATCAAGTACAGGCTTCAATGTCACGTTCTGTTCCTCAAATATTCTATAAGCAAGTCTCTCAAAACTCACAATATCTATATTCATAACACCGTGGTCAGGATGGTTGAATACTATGTTTTTTTGCGTTTCCATAGTGAACTGCTCAGGTACTGCCACTATGTAACTGCCCTCTCTGTCATTTACGGATGCAGCTATAAGTTTTTCGGTAAGATACCTGCTTTTGCCGCAGCCGCTTGCACCTATTATCAATTGAAATGCCAAATATATCACTTCCTTTAAGTTATATTTCACTCTATGCAGCATATAATATATCAAACTTATCAGTATTGCAAAGAAAGGAGCTATGTATGAACAGCCAGACCAAAATACTTATCATACGCTCGAAAGAATTATTATACACAGTTATAATATCCCTGCTTATTATATTTACCATAATTATGCTGGTACTCATTTTTGGCAAGAAAAATAACAGCGGCAAGGACGATACTTCAAACATCGATTCTAATAAGACCTCTTATACCTACACGCCGGGAGTATATACCTCCGACCTGGTTATAGGCGGAAACGAACTCAGTCTTAAAGTTACGGTAGATGCCGACCGGATATGCTCCATAAGTCTTTTAAACACCAATGAATATGTAGAAACCATGTATCCTCTTTTGTCAAGTTCTTTAGAATCCCTGTCAAAGCAGATATGCACAAACAACAGCACGGATAATATCCAATTTGACGAAGGTAATCAGTACACCAGCATGCTGCTCCTTGATGCCATAAACAAAGCTTTAAAAAATGCCCGCAAATAGCCGGAACCTTTACATATCAGGCAATGTATCTTAGTGGCGGATAATCCACTAAGACACATGCCGGATTATTATCTAGTCCATCTCGTCGTTAGTTGTATTCCTTGTTGTGTTGTTGTTATTTGTTGTATTATTGTTATTTGTCTTGTTGGTTGTATCATCAGTCATTTCAGAAATATCACTCTCGACTGTGTTCCCTATATCTTCGGCTGTACCATTTGTACAAGCTGTCATACAGCCAAGACACAATATCAACAAAAATCCCAAAGTAACACGTTTTAATAACTTCATATTGTCCTCTTATCCTCCATTTTTTAAGATTTTTCAAAGTTATTATGTGCGGGATTCAAAAATATATTCTTAACATTTATTTTAAAAAAAATCAATACTCGCGAATTGCTTCGCAATTTGCTCGTTATAAAAACGGCACTTCGTGCCTTTTTATATATTTTGAAACATCTTCAATAATTTTTTTGCAAATATCATATCCTGTATAAATGGAAGATTCTTCAACCCACTCATTATAAGTATGTTCTCCTCCGCCATTATAGCAGCCTACGCATACAGCAGGAATATTTCTAGCCACGGAAGCATTGCAGTCAGTTGAGCCTATGGAATATGTCGGCATTTTTGCATAAAGAGATACTGCATTCTCACATATTTTTGTAAGAGCATCTGTCTCTTCTTTTATACCGTCGCCTCCGCATGGTCTTCTTCCGGTCTCCTTTACCTTTATCTCAACTTCGTCACCGCTGAATTTATCAATAATTTTGTGTATAGTGCTGTCAATATCTTTCATATTTTTGTACGATGCAGAGCGAACCTCATATAAAAATCTCACGCTGTCTGCTATTGTATTTACCGATATTCCGCCCTCTATAAGTCCCACATTGTATGTGGTACACTCATGATTTGAAACATCAATATCATATATTTCCGATATTATTTTTGACGCTACAGCTATGGCGTTAGGAGTACCAAATGCATTGAAAGAATGACCTCCACGGGTAGAAATTTTTACCTCATATCTTACAGAGCCCAAAGCCCTGTTTATAATATGATTATAAGTAAGGTCAAACGCTATATGTGCAGAAATTTTCCCTGAAAGACGGTCAAGCACCCTGTTGATTCCTATAAGATTTCCCTTTCCCTCCTCACAGGAATTAAAAGCCACTATGACATTTTCCGGGAATTCATTTTTCTCAAGCATATCGGTGAGTACACAAAGCAGGACATATACGTTTGCCGTATCATCGCCTGCTCCCGGCGCCATAATATTCCCATTCTCTCTTACTATATCTATATATTTATCCGCAAAAACCGTATCAAGATGAGCACTTACTAAAACAGCCGGTGTCTTAAGCCCGTCAGGAATCACTATAACATTGTTCACTTCGTCAGTTATGACGCATATATTTTCAAAATCCTTAAACTTATCCGCTATATAATGAGCCCTTTCCTCTTCACAAAATGTTTCCGCAGGTATGCTTACCAATTTCAAAAAATCTTCTACATTCATTGTTTTATAATGCTCCTAACCTCCTGAAAACAAAAATAAAACATTAAAAAGTCCTATATTATACATAAGCGCAAGTGACTATGTCACCTGCGCCCTTCAATCACATTTTGTTTATTATTTTCTGTTTCTCTGTAAAAATTCAGGAATCTTGATTCCTCTGTCATCACCCGTCTGAGGTTCTCTTCGAACAGATGACTGATAAGCCATAGGCTGTATTGTCTGCTGAGGCTTCACTGTAGAATTACTTGTATTGACTGCCCTGAAATTGATGCCCGATACACCCGGCTGAGCCTTAGCTTCAGCGGCTGCACCCTCCTGCTCAAGTCCTGTGGCAATAACCGTAATGGTTATCTGATCAGGATATGTATCATCATATCTTGCACCGAATATAATATTGGCATCCTCTCCCGCAAGTTCCTGAACATAGCTAGCTGCTTCATTAGTCTCAAGAAGTCCTATATCACCTGAGAAATGAATGATAATGTTTGTAGCACCGTCAATATTTGTCTCAAGAAGCGGACTTGTAACTGCCTGCTTAACAGCCTCTATTGCCTTGTCATCACCTACTGCCGAACCGATACCGATATGAGCCATGCCTTTATTAGTCATGATAGTCTTAACATCGGCAAAATCGAGATTGATAAGTGCCGGAACATTAATCAAATCAGTGATACCAAGCACACCCTGCTGAAGAACCTCATCAGCCTTCTTAAGGGCTTCCGGCATCGTAGTCCTTCTGTCAACTATCTCAAGCAGCTTATCATTAGGTATAACAATAAGCGTATCTACGTTATCTTTTAACTTTTCAATACCTGCAAGTGCATTTTCCATTCTCTTCTTAGCCTCAAATCTGAAAGGCTTGGTTACTACACCTACAGTAAGTATTCCCTGATCCTTGGCAATCTTTGCTACAACAGGAGCTGCACCTGTACCTGTTCCGCCACCCATACCACAGGTAACGAACACCATATCAGCACCCTTTATAGCCTGTGAAATCTCTTCTGCACTTTCCTCCGCTGCCTTTTCACCTACCTCAGGCTGTGCTCCTGCACCAAGTCCCTTTGTAAGCTTTTCTCCTATCTGAAGAGTAGTAGTAGCCTTACATGACTGTAAAGCCTGCTTATCCGTATTAAGTGCGATAAATTCAACACCTCCTACGCTCTCTTCTATCATTCTGTTAACAGCGTTATTTCCTGCACCGCCTACGCCGATTACAATTATCTTTGCAGCTGACTGTGACTCGTTTGTCTTTATCTCTAACAAGGTCTTGTCCTCCTATCAAATCCATTTTCATCTAACTTATATAATATATTTTTTTACGAAAAATTTCAACATATATTTTACATTTTGCAATATTTTTTATTGGGACGGTGTAAACGGATAGTTTTTACTTGTTCCGTCACACGCTTCCAGATTCAGGGTTCCTTTCAGATTTGACAGCTTTTTGCATATTCTTGAATATTCAAAAACCTTTTCCGTCAGGTACTCTGCCTGTCCAAGCTTAATCTTAATATCACCCGCTTTCATGACAATATTGTAATCTCTGTCAAATTCTATGGCATCTGCTTCCAAATGATACTTATCAAGTTGCTGCTTAATCTCCACTACGGCAGACAATACCACATCCGACGGCATATTCATCTTTTGGTGAAGTTCTATGTTTTCAGGCAGTATTCCTTTAATCTCAGGAACCATGCTGAGAAGCTCTTCTGAACAATCCACGACTATTCCGTCCTTATCAAAATACATATTGCCGTTTTCCGTCTTAATATAGCCCATAATTTTCTTTTCGTATACATTTACGGTAATTTTGCCGGGCCATTTTATTTTCACCTCATACGTTTCCACATAAGGGATTTCCGTTTTTTTCAGATATTTGTCTCGCAGGGCAAATACTATTGTATTGCGAAAATACGGTTTATTAAACAGATATGCTTCTATGGTGGCATCGTCATTCCAGGTATTTCCCGCATACTCTACTTCCTTTACCTTAAACACGTTTACCACCACAGCTGCGGTCACAACACCTATCAATAAAAGCACCGCCACAATTTTTATTATTCTCTTTAAAACTATGACAGCCCGCTTACGCCTCTTCTGTCTTTTTATTTTTTTCACTCGTCTGCCTTCAGCCATCTGATTTTCGCACCTAAGCCTTTCAAATCTTTACATATATCAACATATCCTCTGTTGATATACGCCGAATTAAGTATTATTGTCTTTCCGTCGGCTGCAAGTCCGGCAATGACAAGTGCAGCCCCCTGCCGCAAATCGCTGGCAGTAACAGTGGTTCCTTTAAGCGCGGTCACTCCCGTAACCTCCGCCGTATTATTCTCTATTCTGATGTCAGCACCCATACTTACCAGTTCCTTTACCGCCGTAAATCTGTTTTCAAAAATTTCCTCCCTGATAACGCTTTTTCCGTCAGCCAGAGCAAGCACGCTCATAAGCTGTGACTGCATATCCGTAGGAAATCCCGGGTATGTACGGGTTCTTACATAATCTATCGGTTTAATCCTCGTGCTGCCCTCAATAACAAGAGTGTCCTTGTACTGCCTTACACCGCATCCAAGCTGCAAAGCCCTGTAAACCGTCGATCTCATCCTGTCAAACGGGGCCTTCCTGAGAGCCACATTTCCTCCTGTTATGGCAGCCGCAAATACATATGTACCTGCCACTATTCTGTCGCTTTCCACTTCATATACCACATCGTGAAGCGACTTAACGCCTGTTATCTTCACCGTATCCGTTCCTATGCCGTTTATTTTTGCACCCATACCGTTAAGACATTTTAAAAGACTTGTAACCTCCGGCTCTGTGGCTGCATTCTTAATGATTGTGGTGCCTTCTGCATATACCGCAGCCAGCACGGCATTCTGTGTCGCTCCAACGCTTCTTTTTGAAAATGTTATTACGTTTCCCGACAATTTGATACGTCTGGCACTTATACCGTAATCAAGTTCCTTAACATCTGCTCCGAGTGTCTTTAAGGCAAGTATATGAAGGTCTATGGGACGCATGCCAATCTTACATCCGCCCGGATACGGAATTACCGCTTCACCGCACCTTCCAAGAAGTGCGCCCATGAGCAGTACGGAAGCTCTCAGCTTTGTAAATAAACTTTCCTTCGGCTCGGTATTATCTATGTTGTATGCATCGATAGCTATGGTATCGCCGTCTCTTGTAACAAGGCATCCTATATTTCTAAGTATATCTGACATATATTCCACATCAGCGATTACGGGGCAGTTATGTATGACTGTCATCCCTTTGTTCAGCACCGCAGCCGCCATTATGGGAAGTACCGCATTCTTGGAGCCATGGATTACCACCTCTCCCAAAAGACGCTCTCCGCCCTCAACTTCTATTCTTTCCACTTGCAAACCACCATAGTATAATGTTGATTTATAATATGCAGAAAATGTGGTAATGTTACTGCTTTGTGCAGTTTGGCAATTCGTTTATCAGACTACTTTTTTATAACTATCTGCTTTGACACATTAAGCACAAGTCCCAGTTCAAACATAAGAAACATTATTGAAGTACCGCCATAGCTTATAAACGGCAGCGTAACGCCTGTGTTTGGTATGGTATTCGTAACAACCGCTATATTAAGTATAACCTGTATTGCTATATGTGCCATCACACCCACCGTAATCAGAGAGCCAAAAAGATCAGGAGCATTTGAAGCTATAATCATCAGTCTCCATATCATTACCACAAACACCAATATAACGCATATAGCTCCGAAAAGTCCGAGTTCCTCGCATATAATGGCAAATATCATATCATTTTGTGCTTCAGGTATGAAACCCAGCTTCTGGATGCTGTTTCCGAGTCCTTTTCCGAATATTCCTCCCGAACCTATGGCATACAGACCCTGAAGTACCTGATAACCTTTATCTGAAGCGTCCTTTTCCGGATCAAGCCAGACCACAATACGTTTTAATCGGAAAGACTTTCCCGCAGTATCGCTGATATCTATGGATGCAGCGTATTTTATTACTGCAAAGCCTGCCACAAGTACCAAAACTGCCATAATCACAAAAGGTCGGTACTTCGGATGAGCCACAAATATCATGACAAGTGATATTCCGAGTATTATGATTGCCGTACTCAGGTTATCGTTGAACACAAGGACAAGACCTGAAATTATGGCAGGAAATACTATCATAAGCGTCAAAGCTTTGGGATTTCCCACGTTTTTCCCAAGTTTGCATATAAGTATCGCCATAAACACAATAACGGCAACCTTGGCAATCTCTGAAGGCTGAAGTGACAGAGGTCCTATTGCCACCCATCTCGTCGCGCCATACTTTGACACGCCGAATGGGGTAAGTACCGAAAGTACTGCAACTATGGCAAGAAGATACCACAATGCGCCCAATTTGTACCATTTGTGATAATCTATCGATACAGCAAACAAAAGTGCCACAATACCCACAATATCGTTAACTATCTGCTTATTGAGATAAAATGTGGATTTCTGACCGTTTAACTGGGCACTGTACGAGCTTGCACTGTAAAGCATAACAAGACCGAATGCCAGAAGAAATACTATAATCACAACCAAAGTATAGTCGAAATAAGAAGTTGTCTGCTTCTTCTTCATACAACACCAACTTTCTATACATTTCCATGCATATTTACATATTCCTTAAAAAGTCTGCCTCTCTGCTCATATCCCGTGAACATATCCCAGCTTGCACAGGCAGGCGAAAGCAGCACCGCATCTCCGTTAACAGCACATTCAAAGCACAAATCGACAGCTTCTTTCAAATCATTTGCAAATACATAATCCTTAAATCCGTATTTTTTTGCAGTGTCGGCTATCTTTTCCTTTGTCACTCCAAGAAGCACCAGTTTCTTGATTTTACCGTTAAATGCAAGAATAAAGTCATCAAATTCAGATTTCTTATCATATCCGCCTGCTATAAGCACCGTAGGCTTAGTCATGGCTTCTATTGCTTTGATGGATGCATCAGGATTTGTACCCTTTGAATCATTATAGTAGGTAACACCGTTTATCGTATTGACATACTCAATTCTGTGCTCCACTCCTTTAAAACCGAGAATGGTATCTATGATAATGTCAACAGGCACTCCCATATTTATGGTAATTGCAACTGCCGCCATAACATTTTCATAATTGTGCGTACCGATAATCTGCATATCATGCACATTTACAATGCTTATATCCTGCTTTCCGTCCGTATACATAATAACATCGCCGTTCATATAGGCACCGACCTGCGGTTTTATCTTACGGCTGAAATGCACCACCTTACAGTTATCAGGCGTAAAATCCTTAAGATACTCGTCATCATAATTGACTACGCATACCGAATCACTGCTTTGATTTGAGCAAATGCTCTCTTTTACGGCAACATAATTCTCCATAGTTTTATGCCTGTTCAAATGGTCAGGAGTAATATTCAATATCGCACTGATTGCAGGGGCAAACTTATGAATGGTCTCCAACTGAAAACTGCTTATCTCAGCCACCGTATAAGAATCCGACGACGTATTAAGCACCTCATTTGTGTATGGATTTCCTATATTTCCAACAACAAATGTCTTGTCACGGTACGCTTTCATAATCTCGCCGACAAGCGTCGTGGTGGTCGTCTTGCCGTTTGTTCCGGTAATGGCAATAACCTTTCCCTTTTCAAAGTTATAGGCAAGTTCTATCTCGCCCCACACAGGCACATTTTTATTCTTATATTCCAACACCAGTTCACTGTCAACAGGTACACCCGGACTTATAACCAAAAGCTGTGCGTCATATACAGGCTCCCCGATACGCACCTCTATAGATGTATCCTTCGGAAGCTTTTCATATATATCCTTTGCCAAAAGTTTTTCGTTTGCGTCATAAAGGATAACTACAGCTCCCGCCTTTTCAAGAAGTGTTGCTGCTCCTACACCGCTTATTCCGGTTCCAACCACAAGTACCTTTTTATTATATAAGTCCATCTTAATCTCCAATCTTTATGTCTTAATTCAATAATATTCTAAAGCAATTACCTTAATATGATAATACTAAACTTATTCATTAGCAAGCACATTTTAGAGCAAATGTTTTGACCGAAGCGTCAGCCCGTATCACTGTCCGTTTTGGCTTTCTTCTGCCGACGGCTCTATGCCAAGATAGGGCAGAATATTTTCAAAAAGCTCCTTTACCACCGGAGCAGCAATGGTTCCGCCGTAATACACGCCCACAGGCTCATCTATGATGCACATGGCTATAACCTGAGGATTGTCAGCAGGTGCAAATCCAATAAAGGCTGCTATATATTTTCCGTTTCCACGGGGAAGCTTTTCTGAAGTTGCCGTCTTGCCACCTATGCTGTAACCTTCTATGTAAGCTCTGCTTCCTCCACCGTGTGCCACTACTTCTTCAAGAATTCCCTGCATTGTCCTGCTGGTATCATCAGAAATAACGCCTGCAACAGTTTTATAATTCAATCTTTCTTCATAGCTGTCTTTTGTCACCTTAACGCCAAAATGCGGTGTAACAAGATTTCCTCCGTTCACAATCATGGCTACTGTCTGCATCATCTTGATAGGAGTAATCTGAAATGACTGGCCAAACGATATTGTTGCAAGCTCAACCGTTCCTATATTTTCCTTTTTATGCATAATGGTTCCGGCTTCGCCCGATATGTCTATTCCCGTCTTTTCAAACATGCCGAACGCCTGCATATTGTCATAGAATCGGTCTGTTCCTATCCTAAGTCCCCATTCGATAAAAGCCGGGTTGCAGGAATTCATAACTGTCTGTGTAAATGTCTGTGAACCGTGTCCTGTTGTTCTTGCACATCTTATTCTTCTATCCTCTACTATTTTGTATCCCGGACAGTGATACGTCAAATCCAATGACAGAATCTTTGTTTCAAGACCTATTGAGGCAGTCACCGTTTTAAAAATGGAACCCGGCTCATATGTATCGTTGATACAGGTATTTCTCCACATCTGATTGAGCATATCCTGCTTTTCCTTCTCGCTAACCGAACTGTCACATTCTATTTCAAAAGGATTGTTAAGGTCATATTCCGGTGCATTTACCATAGCGAATATCTCACCGTTATTAGGGTCCATCACAATAATGGATACTGATTTTGCCTCCTTGGTTTTTAGTGTCTGATTTGCAAGCTGCGTAGCATATTCCTGAATATTATAGTCAATGCTTATCCAAAGATCATTTCCGCTTACCGGCTCTTTTCGCTGTTCCGACTCTGAATCAAGCTCTACCCCGTTTGCATCTGCCATTGTGAGTATCTGCCCGTTAACTCCTTTAAGATATTCCTCGTATTTTACCTCAAGTCCCAGTATTCCCTGATTATCTGCTCCGGTAAATCCGAGTACCTTTGATGCGAGATCGTCGTATACATAGTACCTTTTATAGTCCTCGTCTACTTTCACGCCGTCAAGTTTATATGCTCTTATCCTGTCACCCGTTTCCTTGTCTACATTTGAAGCTATCCTCTCCATACTGGATACCTTTTCAACGCTTTTTCTGACTTTAGCCTCGTCCTTTCCAAGTTCTTCACAAAGGACGCTTATAACTCTCTCCGGGTCCTTGACCTGACTGTGTATTACCGAAACCGTACACACGGTTTTATTATCCGCAAGAACCACTCCGTTTCTGTCAAGAATGCGTCCCCTTGCGGCTTTTATGCTTCTTTCCCTCTGGTGCAAATCATCTGCCATGGCTATGTAATGTTCACAGTCTATTACCATAAGATAAAATATTCGGCCTATAAGACCAATAAGCATCGCCACAAATATAAGCGAAAGTGCAAATGTCTTCGCTCTGCTGTATGTTTTCATATCAACACCCAAATAGCTTTTATATAATTCTATTATGAGCGTATGTCAAAATATGTTAGTTTACTCATTTCAAAAGTTCTTATTTTGTTTCTACATTCAGATATGGCAGTATTTCTGACATAATCTTGCTTGATATTGTCTTAGCTGAAGGTGAGTGCGAAGAGTTTTCTTCGTTTGGTTCATCAACCACCACATATACAACAACCTGAGGATTGTCAAGCGGTGCAAATCCTATGAAAGACAGCAGATATTTTTCATCCTCTCTCGGATACTTTTCCGCAGTACCTGTCTTTCCTCCGACTTCATATCCGTTTACCTTCGCAAGCGTAGCTGTTCCGGCCTCCACAGTATCATAAAGATACTGTCTTAAGGTGTCAGAAGTCTCTTTAGACACAGTCTTTCTAAGGAGGTCCGGCTGTGTCTCTGTAATAAGACTTCCATCAGAGTTAAAAACACTCTTCAACAAATATGGTTTATAGTAATTGCCACCGTTTATCAGTGAGCAAAATGCTGTCGATACCTGTATCATCGTTGTATTCATATTCTGTCCGAAGGAATTGGTGTACAAATCTACATCGGTCATATTTTTTTCTTCTATCAGAAGTCCAAGTTCTTCTCCCGGAAGGTCTATTCCTGTTTTTTGTCCGAATCCGAAAATACACTGGTACTTTGAAAGCTGTGCCGCTCCCTCAAGAGCTGCTATCTGCATAAGTGAATCATTACACGAAAACATTATGGACTGTTCAAGCGTCAAAAGACCGTGTCCCCATGTTCTGTCGCAATGCACATTGTGTCCGCCAACGGTTTCAT
Source organism: uncultured Eubacterium sp. (assembly GCA_945920185.1). Taxonomy (GTDB): domain Bacteria; phylum Bacillota; class Clostridia; order Lachnospirales; family Lachnospiraceae; genus CAMEJP01. Next base: position 100,595 of record CAMEJP010000001.1, read on the forward strand.
ATCCGTCACACATAAAGGTTTCATCGCCTTTAAGTGTTCCCTCGTCAAGTCCGCTTGCTACCGTAAACGGCTTTATGACAGAACCTGGTTCATATATATCGCTGACACAGAAATTACGCCACACATCATACATGGCATTAAGCATATCCTCGTCAGACATGGCTGCCAGTTCTTCTGCGGTAAAGAAGCCGGACAAATCTCTGGGATTATTAAGGTCAAATCCCGGATAATCCACCATGGCATATATTTCACCGGTATTCGGATTCTGTACTATTACTCCTGTTGCCTTTGAGCCATATTCTTCGTTATACTCGGCAACATATTTTTCGGCAACACTCTGGATAAAATAATCGATAGTAGTTACTATATTGTTTCCGTCAACGGCTTCTTTCTGCTTAGTGACTACCTCCAGTCCTTCGTTCACATAGCCTATAACGTACCCGTTAGTACCTGAGAGTATATCATTGTAATACTTTTCAAGTCCCAGCTCTCCCGTGCCTCCGTTTACGGTAAAGCCTATGGTGTCTGAGGCAAGAGTTCCGAACGGATATACCCTGTCATAATCCTCTTCAAACCACACTCCTGCAATATAAGGATTATTTTTGGCGTCATTCATAAGTTCCTGAAATTCTTCTATTTCGGAACGTTTGAGTTTAAGAAGGATTCTGTAATATCTGCTGTTTGTATTATTCTGAACATATTCCCTTAAAGCATCTCCATCAACGTCAAAACATTTCTCCAGTGCCTTAACGGTAGCGTCTATTGACTTTTCTCCTCCGGCATTCATAAGGTGAGCGTCCACTATGAGATTATATACCTTTGGACTGTATGCAAGTACGGTGCCGTTTCTGTCAAGAATCTGGCCTCTTACATACGGTATAGTCTTTGTCTGGTAAGACTGATTTTCAAGCACGCTCTTTGCATAGGTTTTGCCCTTTGTATAATTAATTGAAATCAGTACTGCCGAAAGACCTACCAGGCACAAAGCAACAAAAGCAAAGGCAACAACAAGTTTCCTCTGCATTAATGTTGTAAATTTTCTATAATTTATTATCTTCTTTCTCTTTCTTCTCTTCTTTGCCATATACTCACCACTTTATTTACTTTTCTGTAGGTATGTCAGCATACTGCTTTACATACTCAAGTGTACCTCTGTCATATGTAATTATCTGACTTGGCTTTGCGCTTCCCATACCGAGTGAAAGTGCTTTGTTATAAAGCTTGTCATAATCTATATTGCTGTATATTTCTATTTCTCTTATATCGTTGTCCGTAGCCAAATCCGTTATCTGCGTCTGCATTGCTGCAATAGCCTTTTTGTTGGCATTGTTCTCAGCCTGCATTGAGAGGAACAGAATGCTTAATACCACTATTGCCACGGCTGCTATTGAAAGTGTAAATATATATCCGACATTCACCTTTTCTCTTGGCTGTACTGACGGTTTTGCTTCAGGCGCTCTCTTTCTCGGTGATACCGGTCTTATGTCAGGTACTGCCTGAGTATACGTTTTTCTTACGGTATTGCCGTCAACGTAATACCTTTCTCTGCTTCCATATCTTTCTTTCTTTTCATATCTTCTTTCTGTCATAATACAAACCTCCATATTCTGATAACCCAAATCCTTTCGGGTTTTATCTTCGCTCAAACACTCTCAGTTTTGAACTTTTTGACCTTTTATTTTCGCTAATCTCCTGTTCACTCGGAATGATTGGTTTTCTTGTAATCACCTTTCCTTTTGAAATTCTGCCGCACACGCACATTGGAAGATTTGGCGGGCAAATACATGGATTCTCATTTGTTCTGAACATATTTTTAACTATCCTGTCCTCTAATGAATGGAAAGTTATAATACACAGTCTTCCATTTTCATTGAGAAGTTCTATCATACTGTCAATAGAATTTTTCAGGACATCAAGTTCACGGTTAAGTTCAATCCTTATAGCCTGAAATGTCTTCTTTGAAGGATGTCCGCCTGTTGCCCTTAACTTCATCGGAATAGCTGCTTTTATAATCTCCGTCAGTTCATCCGTAGTCTCTATAGGCTTGTCCTTTCTTGCCATACATATGTGCTTGGCAATATTTTTTGCGAACTGTTCTTCTCCGTAATCTCTTATTATTCTGTAAAGTTCTGTCTCACTGTATTCATTTACTATATTCTTAGCCGTAATGTTGCTTCGCTTGTCCATTCTCATATCAAGCGGGGCATTGTGCATATAGGAAAAGCCTCTGTCCGCCGTGTCAAGCTGATAAGAAGAAACTCCCAAATCAAGAAGTATTCCGTCCACACGCTCTATGGCAAGATTTTCAAGAACCCTTTTTATGTTGCAGTAATTATCCCTGACTATGACAGCTCTTCCATCTTTAACATATTCCGACAGCCTTTGCGTAGCTGCCAGGATAGCGTCTTCATCCTGATCTATGCCTATAAGCTTTCCCTTATCTGAAAGCCTTTTTACAATCTCTGAAGAATGTCCTGCACCGCCTAATGTTCCGTCAACATATATGCCGTCAGGTTTTATATTCAGATTTTCAATTACTTCATCCAGCAAAACTGATTTGTGTACAAATTCCACTTAAAACCCTCGGCTTTCCTTTTTCATATGACTCATTCCATACGCATTACATTCTATATGGTAAAGCCCATATTGCTCATATTTTCAGCAACTTCGTCCATATTGTCATCATATCTTGATACAATTTCTTCCCATTTTGCCTTGTTCCATATTTCAATACGGCTTCCGGCACCTGTAAGCACCACATCTTTATCAAGTCCCGCAAATTCTCGCAGAACCTGCGGTATAAGGACACGTCCCTGCTTGTCTATCTCTCCGTTTGTAGCTCCTGCAAGAAAGAAACGTACAAACTGTCTGGCATCCTTATTAGTAAGCGGCAAAGTCTGAAGCTTTTCTTCAAACGCCTTCCACTCCTCCATGGGGTAGCCAAAAAGACATCCGTCAAGTCCCTTGGTAATCACAAATTCGTCACCAAGCTGTTCTCGTAACTTTGCAGGTACAATGACTCTGCCCTTTGGGTCGATAGTGTGATTAAATTCTCCCATTAACATAGTCATCACCTGCCTAACCTTTTGAATATTAAAAGCGGCAATAAATCATAATCCATACAATATGTCTTATGATTTTACCACTTTACTCCCTTTTCTACCACTTTCCCTCCACTTGACACTATAATACCCCCATTTTCACAAAAATACAAGTACTTTTTTAATTTTTTTGAGGTATTTGTTTTAAACTTTTGTAAAGAGATATTTGCAATCTTCTTTGCTGCACAACCGTATAGGCTAAAAAGGCAAAAAAATACCGCCACAATAACGTGACGGTTAAAAACTCTTTTCTATATTTTATTCTACTCTGCCTTTTTTTCTTTTCTTATGAAGCGTGACCACAGTATATATGCCATGCCAAGAACCGCAAGTATCACTGACAGAACCTGCGATACTGCTATTCCTGTATTTCCAATCGTAAGCTGATCCGTTCTAAGAGCCTCTATAATTGCCCTTCCTATTCCATAGCCTAAAAGATACAGTGCAAATACCTCACCGTGATTTTTCTTTCTTTTCCTGTACCAGAACATTATCACAAACAGGCACAGATTCCAAACAGATTCATACAAAAACGTCGGATGTACGCTTACAAATCCGTCACTTGTAGCTTTTGCCATAAGCTCAGCCGTAAGACCGTTTGCTTCCGTTAAGGGTATCTGCATACAGAACAATCCGTCATAAAATCCGCCGAATGCCTCTCTGTTGCAAAAATTTCCCCATCTTCCCAATATTTGTCCTATTATCAGTCCAAGCACTGCCGTATCAAGCATTTGCAAGGCATTTAGTTTTCTGATCTTTGCAAATATCAGAAGAGTAATGACAGACGCAATAATTCCGCCATATATGGCAAGTCCGCCTTTTCTTATGTTAAATATCTGAAGCAGATTATCCTTATAATAACTCCATTCAAATATAACATAATACAGCCTTGCTCCTATTATTCCGGTGACAAGTGTAATAATGGCAAAATCATAATAATCATCCACATTCTGCCTTGTCCTTTTTGCTTCCTTTAAGGCAATCCACACTCCTAACATCATTCCGATTGCTATAATTATACCATAGTAAGCTATCTCAAATCCAAATATGCTTATCGACTTTCCTATATGAAGTTCTATTCCAAGATTAGGAAATCTGATTGTATTATTGCTCATATTTTCCTCCATTTTTCTTCAACAAATCTTTTATTACCTCTCCTGCCATTATCATTCCGGCTACAGGAGGAACAAAAGGCATACTTCCCGGGGCAGAACGTTTTGAGGTCACTTCAGAACTTTCATATTTATCCGGTGTCAGAGGTATCTCCTTAGAGTATACCACCTTTAACGCATTTACGCCTCTTCTTTTCAACTCCCTTCGCATAACTTTCGCCAAAGGGCATACACTGGTATCATATATGTCGGCTACCTCAAAAGCCGAAGCATCAAGTTTATTTCCCGTACCGCACGCACTTATGACTGGCACCCCAAATTCCTGCGCCCGGACAGCTATATCAATCTTTGCGGTAACCGTATCTATGGCATCTACAATATAATCATATCTCTTAAAATCAAAATTATCCCTGCTTTCAGGCAGGTAAAAACATTGGTATGCGGTCACATTTACATTAGGATTAATGTCCTTCATACGTTCACGCATGACATCCACTTTATATTTTCCGACAGTGCCTGTACAAGCTACTATCTGCCTGTTAAGATTTGTTATGCTGACCGTATCGTTATCACATATATCTATAGTACCGACTCCCGCCCTTGTAAGTGCTTCAACGACATATCCGCCGACTCCTCCGACTCCAAATACAAGTACACTGGCTTTATTTAGCAATTCTATACCGTTTTCTCCCACCAGAAGGGCTGTTCTTGAAAATTGTTCCTGCATAGTTACCTCTCACGCAAAGCAGACATTTGTAATCCGCTTTACTCCTTACTCATAACCGATGTTGCTGCATATCGCATCAGTAGAGATTTATTCAAACATTTCAACGTATATTATGAACTGTCGGATATTTCTTGTCAATATCAGCAATGAAAAAATGTCTTTTATTTTCTCTATTGATGTGATAAAATATAATGAAGTTGTTACTTATGAAAGGAATAGATTTATTATGAAATTAGGTATTGTAGGATTGCCAAATGTCGGCAAAAGCACGCTTTTCAATTCTCTCACAAAGGCAGGTGCCGAATCTGCCAATTACCCATTCTGTACCATAGACCCTAATATAGGCGTGGTTGCGGTTCCTGACGAAAGGCTTGACAAGCTTGCCGCACTCTATGACTCAGCAAAAATTACCCCTGCCGTTATCGAATTTGTCGATATAGCAGGACTCGTAAAGGGTGCTTCAAAGGGTGAAGGTCTTGGAAATCAGTTCCTTGCAAACATCAGAGAGGTAGACGCCATCGTGCATGTTGTCAGATGTTTCGATGATCCTAATGTCGTACATGTTGACGGAAGCGTAAATCCTTTAAGAGACATAGAAACCATCAACTTTGAGCTTATATTTTCCGATATTGAGATACTTGAACGCCGCTATGCAAAGAGCGTAAAGCTTTCAAGAAATGATAAGACTGCGGCAAAGGAATGTGCCCTTATAGAACGTCTTAAAGAACATCTTGAAGACGGTAAGCTTGCAAAGAGCTTCGAGCTTCTTGATGAAGACGAGGAAGCACTTTTTGCAACCTACAATCTCCTTACAGCCAAGCCTGTGATATTTGCAGCAAATGTAAAAGAGGATGACCTTGCAGACGACGGTGCTTCAAACGAATATGTAAAAGCTGTTCGTGATTTTGCAGCTAAAAACGGCAGTGAAGCATTTGTTATATGTGCTCAAATCGAGCAGGAAATCGCCGAGCTTGATGATGAAGAAAAGAAGCTTTTCCTTGAAGACCTGGGACTCAGTGAGTCAGGTCTTGAAAAATTGATAAAAGCAAGTTACAGCCTTCTTGGTCTTATAAGCTACCTTACGGCAGGTCCTACCGAAACACGTGCATGGACAATCAAGAAAGGTACAAAAGCGCCTCAGGCTGCCGGAAAAATACACAGTGATTTTGAGAGAGGCTTCATCAAAGCCGAAGTCGTGAATTATCAGAATCTTCTTGACTGCGGAAGCATAGCTGTGGCAAAGGAAAAAGGACTTGTTGGAATAGAAGGTAAAGATTATGTTATGAAAGACGGCGATGTAGTTCTTTTCAGATTTAATGTATAAATTCAAAAAAATAACAGAGCCATTCAAGGCTTATATGTAAATATCCCTGTGCATATTGATTGGATATAATATGCACAGGGGTATTTTTACGGCTTCTATACTGCCATCATCATATGTAAGAATCTCCTCTCATATATTAGACAATTTTATCTGCAAATCGTTTCTTTAAATGTTGTATTTATTTAAAAACAATTCGACATTTTTCCATATTTTTATGCAAATACATAATTAAAGTGTTTGAAAACTATGCTTCGCATTTTTTAAATTTAGCTTATCATTTCCAAAAAGGACTTCACATTTTCTGATGCGTTTCCCTTAAATATGGCGGACCCGGCAACTATAATATTGGCTCCGGCATTTACCACCTCTTCTACATTAGACAGGTTAATGCCGCCATCTATCTCTATATCTATATTAAGCCTATGTTCTGAACAATATCTGTTAAGCTCGCTAAGTTTTTTTGTGGAGCTTTCTATATACTTCTGACCGCCGAAACCCGGATTTACGCTCATTACAAGCGCCATATCCACCATATCAAGATATGGTATAATCTCCGATAAAGGTGTTGGCGGATTAAGAGTAATGCCCGCCTTTACTCCGTATTTTTTTATTTCTGCTATGGTAGAAGCAACATCACTGCAAGCTTCCACATGTACAGTGATGATATCCGCACCGCTCTCGACAAATTCCTTTATATATCTTACAGGCTCATTTATCATTAAATGCACGTCAAATACCTTTTTGGTGCATTTTCTTATAGCTTTAATTACAGGCATACCAAATGATATACTCGGGACAAACAGACCGTCCATAACGTCTATGTGTATATATTCCGCTCCTGCTTTATCTATGGTTCTGACTTCATCTGCAAGATTTCCAAAATCGGCTGAAAGTATTGATGGTGACAGTATGTTCATTTCTTTTTCCTCGCTAATATTTTTTCTGATTCTTTAATTCGTTATATATATCCACATAATTGTCATAACGAAGGCGGCTTATCTTTCCTTCAAGAAGTGCTTTCTTTACGCCGCAGTCAGGTTCGCCTATATGCACGCATCCGTTAAAACGACATTCGCTGCCATACTCATCAAATTCCGCAAAATAATATTTTAAATCTTCGCATGCAATATCCGTAACATAAAGTGAAGTAAATCCCGGGGTATCCAAAAGATATGTATTTTCCCACAGGTTAAATACTTCAGAATGTCTTGTAGTATGGCGTCCTCTTTTTATTTTGTCGCTTATACTGCCTGTTTCTATATTAGCCTCCGGAAGCAGAGTATTAAGAAGTGTAGATTTTCCTACTCCTGACGGTCCAGCAAGCACGGTAGTTTTTCCGTCAAGAACACGTTTAAGTTCGCTTATGCCTTCTTCTTTAAAATTGCTTATAAACATTACCCTGTGTCCGCACTTTTTATATGTTTCCTGCAATTTCTCTATATCGCTGTCACAGGCAAGGTCCGTCTTATTAAAGCAAATAACCGTGTCTACCTTCTGTGCCTCCATCATAATAAGAAATCGCGTCAGCATATTGTAATTCGGAGCAGGATCCTTAACAGCAAATATGACTAATGCCTGTGAAACATTAGCCACTGCCGGTCTGATGAGTTCATTTTCCCTTGGCAATATTGAAACAATATTGCCAAGCATTTTTTCTTCATCAATTATATCCATTTCCACATTGTCGCCTACCAGAGGTTTTATCTGACGGTTCCGGAACGCTCCCTTTGCCTTGCACTCATATATTCCTTTTTCACATATATGAACATAGTAAAAGCCTGCTATTCCTTTCAATATCTTTCCCTGCATTAGTTGACCTCTGTCTTCTTAAGTGTAACATCCGTGGTCCATATACTTATAAAATCTGTAACCTTAGTGCTTTGCGCTGCCGAATCCGTAGCTGAATCACCGCTTCCTTCAGGTATATATGTGTATCTTGCGTACATAATGACCTTGCCACTTGTGACACCGTCTGCACCCGTAAACTTGAACTGGCTCTGACTTATGTCATTGATATCCTTTGTGTCCATAATAACAGTTTCTTTGCCATTCTGGCTTAACACAAGCTTTATCTCGGTTTTGGTTACTTTTCCTTCAACGTTTTTCTCTCCGGCTTTTGCATTTGATTCAAAAGATGATTTGTAAATGGTAACCTCGCCCTGGTATTCGTATTTTACCTCCTGCGTAGGCTCAGGTCCTTTACTGATGGTATAACCAACCTTTGTACCGCTGTTTACCACCTTTCCTTCTCTGTAATCCTGAGTCATAACTGTTCCTTCTTTGTACTTGTTGCTGTAAGCATACAGCACCTTACCCGGTATAAGTCCGTTTTTCTCAAGCTTTTCATTTGCCGCCTGCTCTGTGAGTCCAAGTATATTAGGAACGGTTGCCTCCTTTGTTTCCTTACCACGGCTTACATAAAGCGTAATCTTATTTCCTCGCTTTACCGTCGTTCCCGCCTTTATGTCCGTCTTAATGATTTTTCCAAATTCCACGTCATTTGAATACTCATATTCAGTTGTCACATTAAGACCATACTGTTCTTCCAATATCTTCTTTGTTTCCTCATAGTCCTTGTTAGAGTAATCTTCCAAAGAAAAGGCTTCCGGTCCGCTGCTTAACGTAACATATATGGTAGTGTTAGGATTTACTTTATTTCCGCTGTCAATGCTCTGTGAAACTACCTTACCTTTTTCGTAAAGGTCTGAGCTTACATTTTCTGTTACTACATATCCCAAGCCTCGCTCATTAAGAAGTTTCTTAGCTGCTGTTCCATCCATTCCTAAAATAGGAGGAACTTCAACCTTTCCGTCACTTGAAGTAGTATATTCAGTAGATTTGGTTGGCTTGTTATTAGACGTATTTGTAGATTTAATACTGTCAAAAGCCCACACAACAACATATATGGCAACACCAAGAATAATAAGTGCAGCGCAGATACCTATAGCCATAAGTATCTTATCCATATTGGAGCTCTCGCTCTCCTTTTCCTCCTCAAGTTCCAGCTCCTCGCTCTTTTGAAGTTCCTTGCCGGTAGTCTTTGGAATATTTGACGTATTATTCTTTATCACGCCTGCAACAGCTACTTTTTCTCCCTGCTTTGCGGCATTTTCTATCTGTGCAATCTCTTCCTTTGTTATCATTACTGTTTTAGAGTCTGCACCTGAAACACCTGCCGTACTTCCTGAAATAATGGCAACATCCGGATTTACAAGAGCTTTCTTCAAATCTACAATAAGCTCTGTTGCACTGTCGTATCTGTTCTCTTTTCTCTTTCTTGTACATTTCTCTACTATCTGTGATACGGCAATAGGTATCGTGTCATCTACATCTCTTACAGAAGGTACCTCCTCCTGAATATGCTTAAGTGCTATTGAAACAGTAGTATCTCCTTCAAAAGGCACTCTTCCCGTAAGCATCTCAAAGAGCATTATACCAAATGAATATATATCACTTTTATAGTCCGAATATCCTCCGCGTGCCTGTTCAGGGGAAATGTAGTGAACAGAACCCATAACATTGGAATTGATGGTGTTGGAACTTGCAGCCCTGGCAATACCAAAATCTGTTACCTTAACCTTACCTTCGCGCGAAATAATAATATTTTGAGGCTTAATGTCACGGTGAACTATTCCGTGGTTATGTGCAGCTTCTATACCCTGTGCCACCTGAATGGCTATGCTTACAGCCTCCTTTGGCACTAATTTTCCTTTTTTATCAATATAGTTTTTGAGTGTTATGCCCTCAACAAGTTCCATAACAATATAATATATGCCCGCCTCATCACCTACATCATACACATTTACAATGTTGGCATGAGTAAGCCCTGCAACAGACTGAGCCTCTATCCTAAACTTACTGACAAAATTTTCGTCCTCGCTGAACTCCTGCTTAAGTACCTTTATAGCCACAAATCTATTCAGTTTATGGCACCTCGCCCTGTATACATCAGACATACCACCGGAGCCAATCTTTTCAATTATCTCATATCTGTCAGCTATCAGCATTCCTTTTTTTAACATAACATTCCTCCATTTACTATGGCTTCACCAGTACTACGCCAATATTGTCCTTGCCGCCGTTTTCTTTTGCGGCATCTATAAGCATCTGTGTCTTTTCTTTTACACTCATGTCAGTGTTCAATATTTCTTTTATCGCATCATCACTCACCATGCCGGTAAGTCCGTCCGAGCACATAAGAATCAGATTATCGGATTTTATCTGTATATCAAAGAAATCCGCCATAATTTCCGGACCTGCACCGATGGCTCTGGTTATGATATTTTTCTTAATTCTGTATATGTCATCATCACGATTCATCTCTCCTATGTCAACCATTTCTTCTACATAAGAATGATCCCTTGTTATCTGTGACAATTCATTTCCCAATACATACAAACGGCTGTCACCTACATTAGCTATATAGAGCGACCTGCCGGAAAGCGTAGCAACCACAAGCGTAGTACCCATTCCCTTATAATCCTCCGACTCGCCTGCTTTTTCAAGCAAAAGCTTATTGACAGTCTTTATGCTGTCCTGAATTATAGTAATGGGGCCTTCACCCTTATGCTCCTCTACCAATTTAACAAATGTTTCAACTGTGAACTTTGAAGCCAAATCTCCTGCCTTATGTCCGCCCATTCCGTCTGCAACTATAAACAGATTTTTAAGATTGCCTACGGGCTTATCAGTGGCAAATACATAATCCTGATTGATGCTTCTCACACTTCCTACATCAGTTTTTGCATATATTTCCATTCTCTCTCTCCAATCAAGCCTAAGAATCGGCTGTATTGCTGTCAATATAATCCTTTCTTAGCTGTCCACAGGCACCGTTAATATCTCTGCCCATTTCTCTTCTAATGGTAACATTTTTACCATTTTTTTCAAGTCTTTTTTTAAATTTTTCAATTTGCTCTGTACGGCTCTGTGTATAGTCCCTCTCTTTTATGGGATTTACCGGTATCAGATTGATATGGCAATTCAGTCCGTCCACAAGCTTTGAGAGCATATCAGCACATTCAAGCGTATCGTTAACATCCTTTACAAGACTGTACTCAAAGGTAATGCGTCTTCCTGTCCGGTCATAATAATATTTACAGGCATCTATTATATCATTGACCGAATACTTATTTGCAACAGGCATCATTGTACGTCTGAGTTCATCATACGGAGCATGGAGCGATATCGCCAGCGTTATCTGGAGTTTTTCGTCTGCCAGTTCTCTCACGCGCGGTACAATACCGCATGTTGATATCGTTAAATTTCTGCTGCTTATATTAAGCCCCTTTGGAGAATTAAGAAGCTCTGCGAATTTCAAAACATTGTCATAGTTATCCATAGGTTCTCCCGAACCCATAATAACGACATTTGAAATACGCTCACCAATGTCTTCTTTTATTCTGTATATCTGTTCAAGCATTTCAGCCGCCGTAAGATTTCTTACGAGACCGCCTAAAGTCGATGCACAGAATCTGCATCCCATACGGCATCCCACCTGCGAGGAAATACACACGGAATTTCCATGTCTGTATCGCATAAGTACGCTTTCAATAACATTTCCGTCAGACAGTTTAAAAAGATACTTTTTTGTACCGTCAATTGCTGAAGTAAGTATGTTTACAGGTTCCAATACAGTGAGTACTGAATTTTCCGAAAGTTTTTCCCTAAGCTCCTTTGAAATATTTGTCATCTCATCAAAGCTTTTTACATTTTTTTCATGAAGCCAGCCAAATATCTGTGCCGCACGGAATTTCTTGTCTCCCGTCTGCACCACATATTCTTCAAGTTCCTCAAGAGTCATAGACTTTATATCTGTCTTTTCCATTATCCAATCCTCTTTAACTTAGCTATAAAAAATCCGTCACATTTATGAACTCCCGGTATCAGCTGAAGATATCCCTTGTCAGTTGTCTTACACACAAGTTCCTTTGGGAGAAGCTCTGAAAAGCCCTCTAATTCAAACTTGAAGTTTTTCATAAACCATCTGACATTTTCTATATTTTCACCGCTGTTTACGGTACATGTACTGTATATCAGGAATCCTCCCGGCTTCACATAATTCTGCACCTGCGACAGGATATCCCTTTGAAGCTTTTCAAGCTCCTCCTGCTTTTCCTTAGTCATCTTGTACTTAATATCCTTTTTCTTGCCTATAACGCCAAGACCTGAACAAGGAAGATCAGCAATCACTATATCGGCCTTTTCTATTGACAGTTCATCAAGCGTAAGTGCATCCATAACTCTTGCACCTACATTTACCGCCTGCATTCTTTCTATATTTTCCTTTATAAGATTTACCTTACTTTCTGTCAAATCCCTTGCCTCCACATATCCGGTAGCTCCCAAAAGCTCGGAAACATGAAGTGATTTTCCACCCGGAGCGGCACATACGTCTATAACATAGCTGTCTTTTTTAGGATGTGCAACAAGTCCTACCAGCATTGAACTTATATCCTGTATCTGAAAAAGACCGTCCTTAAATGATTTTACGGTATCAAGATAATTATATCCTGAAATTTTAAGTGCAAACGGCAGATATGGTGCCTCCGTTGCCACTACATTTTCTTCTTCAAGCGATTTTTTCAGTTCTTCAACACTTATTCTGTTCGTATTGCATCTTATGGTTGTATCATCCACAGTAAGAAATGAACGAAGCATTTTCTCTACGGTTTCCTCATCAAACTCCGACAGCCATTTTCTTATAATCCACTCAGGCATTGAATACTTTATCGATAAATGCCTTAAAATATTCTTTTCTCTGTCAGGAAAGCTTACCAAGTCATGGGAGCGTACAACGTTTCTCAAAACACCGTTGACAAATGAACTTAAATTAAAGAAGCCGCGCCTGTTGGCAAGTTTCACCGCTTCGTCCACTGCCGCGCTGTCCGGAACAGTATCCATATACATAATCTGATAAACGGACATACGCAATATATTTCTGATAACCGGCTTCATTCTTTTTACAGCCACCTGAGAAAACTCATCAATCACATAATCTATGGTTATCTGTCTTTCGATAGTACCCTGAGACAGACGCGATATAAAAGCTCTCTCTTTTTTATCAAGATACTGATATTTTTTTAGTGCATTATTCACTGTGATATGACTGTAACCGTCATTTTCATTTACTTCAAGCAAAATGTCCAAAACAACAGCTCTCGTATTTACCGATTTAATCACGGCTTCTACCTCCAAACAAATATATAAGTCTTAAAAGCTGAATAATTGCATTGGCTGCTGCTGCAACATACGTCATGGCCGCTGCCTTAAGCACATTTGCCGCACCGTCTCTTTCCTCTTCATACAAAATTCCGCCTGACACCAGTATCTTCAGTGCTCTGTTTGAAGCATTAAATTCAACAGGTAAGGTTATAAGCTGAAAAAGAACCGCAAAGCTGAACAAGAATATTCCAAGGCTTACCAGGAAACTTTGCTCCGTAAAGCTGAATATAAGTCCGGCAATAATAAGAGGCCAAGATAGTCTTGAGCCGATATTTGCCAGAGGCAACACGGCATTTCTCCATTTTATGGGAGCATATCCCTTTGCATATTGAATTGCGTGTCCGCACTCATGAGCCGCAACTCCGATGGCTGCTATAGAGGTGCTGTTATATACCGCATCGGATAAGCTGATTTCATTCGTTCGCGGATTATAATTATCGGTAAGTTCTCCGGCTATATGATTTATGCTTATATCATATATACCCTCACTGTGAAGTATTCTCTCTGCTGCCTCAGCCGCAGTTATTCCTATTCTGCTTCCCACCTTTGCATACTTGTGGTACGTAGTCTTTACTTTGGAAGAAGCAGCCATGGCAATTATCGCACCAATAACAACAAATAAGTATGTCCAATCATAATACATAATTTCCATCCTTTCCGAAGCGTATATATACGCAAATCTGGCTATTTTCCTAAAACAATTCCCTTTTCCAGCTTCATTCCTCTTAAGAATGCATCTGTTGTCATTCTCTTTTTGCCTTCAAGCTGAAGCTCGTTGATGGCAAGTCTGCCATTTCCAGTGTTCACAATTATCTGTGACTTTGTTATTTCTGTTATCTCACCTAAGGCACCGGCACATTTTCCGTCAAGCACATCTGCATCCCATATTTTAAGCACCTTGCCGTCAAGATAAGTATATGCACTTGGCCATGGGTTAAAACCTCGTATAAGACATTCTATTTCTTTTGCTGATTTTGTAAATCTTATCAGTCCGTCCTCTTTCTTTATCATTTCAACGTGGCTTGCCAAAAGTTCGTTTTGCGGAGTTCTTGCAGCTGTTCCGTTTTCAAGTGCTTCAAGCGTTTTTATGAGAAGCTTCGCCCCGATGTCAGCCAGTTTATCAAACAGGCTTCCTCCTGTTTCTTTCCTGTCAAGTACAAGCTCCTCCTGCATAAGTATGTCACCCGTATCAAGGCCTTCATCCATAAGCATGGTAGTAACGCCGCTCTTTTCATCTCCGTTTACTACAGCCCACTGTATAGGCGCTGCTCCTCTGTACTTAGGCAGGAGAGATGAATGCACGTTTATACAGCCGTATTTCGGCATATTTATGATGTCCTTCACAAGTATTCTTCCAAATGCCACAACCACGATGGCATCAGGTTCAAAGCTTCGTATTTCCTCTACAAACTCAGGCGTCCTTACCTTTACCGGCTGTATAACAGGTATATTATATTTCAGTGCCGTTTCCTTGACAGGCGGCATACAAAGCTCTTTGCTTCTTCCTTTTGGCTTGTCCGGCTGGGTAATGACCGCCCTGACATTATGACCTGCTGCCACTATTGCTTCCAATGTTTTTACCGCAAAATCAGGTGTTCCAAAAAATACTATGTTCAATATGTCATTCCTCGCCTTCAAATGTAGCTTCCCTAAGGTTGCCGTCTACCTTGTCAACATAGAGTATACCGTCAAGATGATCTGTTTCATGGCATATACAGCGTGCAAGAAGTTCTTCGCCTTCGATAATATACTCGTTAAAATCTGCATCAAGTGCTTTAGCTTTAACGTAGTCAGGTCTTGTAACCACACCTGATTTTCCCGGTACGCTTAAGCATCCTTCATCACCGGTCTGTTCTCCGCTTACCTCAAGTATTTCAGGATTTATCATTACAATAGGGCCATCGCCCACATCCATAACCACGATTCTTTTCAGGATTCCTACCTGCGGTGCGGCAAGTCCCACACCGTTCGCTTCATACATGGTATCAAGCATATCTTCTATAAGGTCCTGAATTTTTTTGCTGTTCTCTTTTACAGGCTTTGACTTTTTTCTTAAAATGTCATCTCCTATTTCTCTTATTTTTCTGATTGCCATATTTTACATCTCCATTCTGTTATCATATATTCATCGGATTAAAGTCAAACTGAACGCTTACGTTTTTGTATGCCCTGTTATCCTTTATGTAATCTTCAATTATATCCTTATACATAGTAAGTTTATCATACTTGCTGTCTTTAATATATAACAAATTTGTAAAAATGTCACTTACTTTATACACGGCGGCATTTACAGGACCTATTAACTGCGAATCAGCATCAAGTCTTTCAGAAATATATCTGCCAAGAAGCTCTGCATTACGCTCACACAGCTCCATGTCACGGGAAGCAACCTTTACCACCAGCATATTTGATACAGGAGGATAAGAAAGCATACGGCGGTAACTCATTTCCTTATCATAAAATGTCTTATAATCCGCTGCCGCAGCCGAAACTATACTGTACTCTTCAGGATTATAGGTCTGCACAATTACTTCTCCCGGGATTTTTCCTCTTCCCGCTCTCCCGGAAGCCTGAACAAGCAGTTCAAAGGTACGTTCTGCCGCTCTGTAGTCATTTGCATATAAGGATAAATCCGCCGCTATTATTCCGACTAAAGTCACCTCGGGAAAATCATGTCCTTTCACTATCATCTGAGTTCCTACCAGGACATCTGCCTCATGATTTGAAAAAGCACTCAGAATTTTTTCATAATCATCCTTTTTTTGTGTGGTATCAAAATCCATTCTTAGGGTTCTTGCCGCAGGAAAGATTTTTTTAACTTCCTCTTCAACCTTCTGCGTTCCCACGCCAAAAGCAGCTATATATTTTGAGCTACACTTAGGGCAAAGTTTTGGCATTGATATCCTGTATCCACAATAATGACACATAAGTGTGTTATTATTGTGAAATTTTAAAGAAACATCACAATGCGGGCACTTCATAACCTCTCCGCACTGTCGGCAGGACACGAAGTTTGAGTACCCGCGCCTGTTTAAAAACAGCATTATCTGTTCATTCTTTGAAAGTCTGTCCGAGATAAGTTCTTTAAGTTTTTTTGAAAACATTCCTCTGTTTCCGTTCCTCAGTTCTTCTCTGAGGTCGCATACTAAGACCTTCGGCAGCACGCTTTCATTTGCTCTTTTATCAAGAGTATACAGCTTGTACTCACCGCATTCCGCCTTATAATATGCCTCAAGCGACGGTGTGGCTGATCCGAGTATGACTAATGCATTATTTAACCTTGCAAGCTCCACAGCCACTTCTCTTGCATGATATCGCGGCTGCGCCTCACTCTTATATGAGCCTTCATGTTCCTCGTCTATCACGATAAGTCCCAGATTTGAAAATGGAGTAAATAAAGCTGAGCGTGGTCCAATCATAATGCTTATCTCGCCTTTTTTTGCCCTCATCATCTGGT
>CAMEJP010000002.1 GCA_945920185.1 uncultured Eubacterium sp.
ATTAAATAAGCTCAAGAGTGTAAAACGATTCAAGAGCAGGTATTAATTTGAATTTGTCGGATTGGTAAATTCCAATTTTTAGAATTAGACAAATTTGAATTTGGTGGAGGTGTTTGTATGATTGGTTTTAGTATTATGATGTGGTTCGTCTCGTTTGTTATACTTATGGTTGCCGTAGCTTTATTAAGAGGAAATGTTTCAACTATGCACGGAAAAGTTTTTGATACCACAGAAGATAAAGTTGGGTATGGTAAACAATTAGGTAAAATGTCCCTTTTTATAAGCATTGGATTGTGTACATGTGGTGTAGTAGCTTTCTTGATAAAAAGCAGTATGGCAATAGTCTATGCCTTGGTAATACTTTTAGTAGTTATAGTTGTATCTGCTATATGGTTTGTTTTTATACAAAAAAGATATATGAGATAGATTATTCTATTTTAATAAATCGCTTGAAACTTTCAGTTTCATGAATTGTTATTGGGATGCATCTAAGGTCGGAAAAGGTTGGTGTATGGATGAAAAATGAATTGGCAGGCATAATAAATGGTGTAGAGTTATATATCCCAGTTCCTGAGAATGAGACTGAAAAAAGAGAGCTAGAATTTAGAGAAAAAAGGTTCTGCAATTTTCTTGGAGATATTATCCTAAAGTACTACAGTGAGATTGAAGAGAAAATGAATAGTGACTAATCTTGAAGTAAATCAAGTGGTGAAAAACAGTTTAAACATTATTTGATGAATTATGCAGCCATTGTATGATTTTGTAAAATCATACGCCGGCTGCATCTTTTTATGTTACACTAAAGAAAAACGAAAGAGGTGCCATAATGGACATTGATGGATATGTAAGATTTTTAGAAGGACAAAGACTTAGCCCTGCCGGAATAGCAACACGCAAAACGAAACTGTATGATGCAGAAGATTATATAGGAAAATCCGTGGATGAGGTTGTAGCAAACGATAAAGAGATGTATCAAGCATTGATTAAATTACAAGAGATAGATAATCCTGCTCATACTCCAAGACAAAATGCCTTAAGAAAATATTATGCATTTAAAAATGGAAAAGAGTTTCCAAGATTAAATAAGTTTTGTGCTGTGGAATAGTGTTGCTTTTACGAAAACAATTATAGCCGGTGCAGATCACACAAAAGTGTTCTGTATCGGCTAAGTTAATTTTATCCCTATTCTTTCCCCTTGGGAGTTCGGGCAAGGGGATAAAGGGGTTGGGAATGGTACACAAATCTTAATAAAATTTATCCCGCCCATAAAAAGTACGGACGGGATTTTGAAATTATTCAACATTTTTCGACACCTCATTTATGAGCTTGGATGCATCGTAAAGCTGCTCTGCAAGGATGTAAAAGGCGTTTTCTTCGGGCGTGCCACGAAACATATCTGCAGTCTGTAGTTGGCGAAGCACACACTCAACGCCACCGATTTTCCACTCGGCAATCATAAGTTTGTCTTGCATAAATTCACCA
This sequence comes from uncultured Eubacterium sp., assembly GCA_945920185.1. Taxonomy (GTDB): domain Bacteria; phylum Bacillota; class Clostridia; order Lachnospirales; family Lachnospiraceae; genus CAMEJP01. The sequence continues at coordinate 1,483 of CAMEJP010000002.1, forward strand.
CCTTTCGAGGTGACTTTAATTCTACAAATGGCGAATAGCAAGCAATTCTCGTTATACAAGAAATTATTGCATTTAGCGATGTTTTCTTCGCGGTCCACGAGAAATCTCCGGCACATTTCTGACATCTTCAAGGTCGTGCTTTTTGATTAAGTAATCAACCGAATCTAAAGGATTTGAAAGAAAACCATCTGCTTCTTTGCCAAGAACAGCAAGGTCTTCATCGCTTACTTCATCTCTGCCACCGCTAACAAGTTCGATGGTTTTAGCAGCACGCTTTTCTTCATAACCACGATAATTCAAAGCATATTTGGATGCAAGTTTCAATGTAAGAGGCGTAGCCTCATTTATTGCACACTGGTAATCAAATAGCTTTTGAGTTAATTCTTGGTAATAATTTTTAAGCGTTTCACGATACCAAGGGTCTTCCTTTTGTTCTAAGTACCACATCATTTTTTTGATGTCAAAAATGGAAATCATAATAGAACTACGTCGCTCTTCCATATTGCTGGCAAATTCATTTGCAATATCAATATCATCCTCGGTAGCTTTGCTTACATCGAAATTCCTAAGTTTTCTAATTCCTTCAAACAACTGTTTACTCTTTGTGTTAGCTCTGCTTGCGAGTTTTCTAGCTCCGTCACGGATTCCTGCAACTCCTTCATTACTGTCTGACAGGAACGAGCTAATTCCAAGGATTTCTTTGATTGTTCCTCGTAATCCGCTACGAGCTTCTTGAGTGAATCTATCTGTTTCTGTAGCTTTTCTATCGTTTCTCTCAAGGAAATTATCTCTGCTTCCAGAGTAGCCACCTCTTTTAAGAGCTTTTTCTCCCTCGCCACGGACATCTCGTACTCGCTCTTCCAATTCTCTTTTTCCCTCGCAGATTGCAGCTTCTTCAAGGTCGAATTGGTCTTGTAAGTCTTTGTTTCTTGTAATCTCATTTATAATAGCCTCCTTTGAAAAATCCATATTAAAGGTTTTGGTTAAAGTCTTATCTCTGACTGTAACCGTACCAAGTTCAAAAGTAATATATTTCTTTTTCCAGTTAGAAGACACGACAATATCATATTTGCGGTCAAGCTCCCCGATAAATTCATCCTTAGTACAAGCGTAGGATAGAACATCAAGTATTTCTGTAGCAATTTCTGATAGTCTTGCCTGCTTTTTGTTGTCGGTAAGCAAATTGTAGATGTCTTTCTTATAAGAAGTGATTGTACCCTCTTCGATTTTCTTGCCGTTAAAGTGCTTTCCTTTTTGAGTAATGCTAAGACCATAGGACGCACATAATTCATCGTTTATATCTTTTGCATTTTGCAGTTCCTCCGGGTTCATATGATATTTGTGTCCGTCTATCATTGATACAGAGTTAAGCACGATATGACAGTGTAAGTGTTCTCTGTCAGTATGTACTGTCACAAGCGTACAAAACTCTGGAAATACTTTTTCTACCCATTGTTTAGCAATATCAAGAGCAACTTCCGGTGTAATGTTTTCATCTTTATGCCAAGAAATAACGAAGTGCTTATACATTCGCCCACCGGTTTTATTGAAAAGCTCTTTGGTCTGCATAAAATGTTGAAACACTTTATCTGCAGTAACATCAAGATGAGGATAATCTCCAAGTACAAGTGTTAGGTCAGATGTAGTTTTCTTATCTTGTAGCACATATCCAAGAGTATTTCTTAATGCTGCTCGGGAACCTGAGCGTGAATTAACTGACTTAATAACTGACATATTGGTTGCACCTCCTTTATCAATCCCATCACATCATCTGTCATTTGGTTTAGTTCATTCTTTGTAGGTAATTGTCCAGTGGTATTTGCCACCTTTGCCATCTGATTATGATTAACGCCCATTCCTCTGGCTTGATTAAGTATGCCAATAAGATTAGCGTTAATATCTCTCAAATCTTTTCTAGTATCCGTATCAACCACTTTTGCTCCTTTGATGGCATTAAGAATAAATGATTGAGCTGTCATGCCGGTATCATCAAGCTGTGACAAAAAGGAATCATATTCCTGCTCGGACATATAGAATTTAATTTGAATTGGTCGTTTGCGTTTCGGGTAACTGTCTATTTTTCTTTTTGTTTGCATTGTTCATCATCTCCTTTCGCTTGTGTGCAAACAAATCCGTTATGAAAAGCTGCGATGTTTCCTATCCATTTCATAACGGAAGGGTAATCCAAAAGGGCAAAGCCCTGTTGGTGGGGTGCAGGGGCAAAGCTCCTAATCTTACATAAGGAATAGGGAGTGCGTTTTGTGTGCAATTTCCTATTCCGTTGGAAGATGTGCTCAGGTTGTTAGGGCTGAAAGCCTTAACTGGGTCCCGAGGGCTAGCCCTGGCAAGCGACCATTTGAGTCACTTCGTAAGAAGTGGGTACTCATAATGGGAAGCTTGCCTATCAGCAGATAAATAAAAAGTGGGATTGGATGGTCGTTTCAAGGGTGAAACTTCCAATCCCACTAATGCGTAAATTCTGCTGATGGTGGGTTTGCGATTTTGCCATGATGTGTCCAATATTGCAGCCGGTGTGTAAATTTGGATGCAGGTATTGAGGTTTGCATCGGGGCAAAATTGCTTCGTCATCGGCAACGATGGCGAACGGGATGGATATAATTTTTTGGGTAAAGTCAGATTGGATAGATAAATATGTGATGTCATTTTGATGCCACTATATGCAGTCAATCTGACGTCATTTCTTTGTTTTTATCCATCCGGAGAGATATTGCTGATTGATGATAGATAATTGTGAAATACAATGTAGATTATGTTTAACATAGGGATTTGCTTTGTTCCCGAGGTGGGCTAAGAAGTTTTTTGTGGTGCTGGTGGGTCTTGTAGTTCTTTTTAAAAAAGAGATTACAGGTCTTATAAAGGATATACTGTCAAAAGCTACTTCTCAGGCAAAGGATTTGTAATTTATGAATTTGAAGATATATAAAGGTCAAATAACGGTATTTCTGTCAATGATATTTATGATAATTGTTTCACTTCTCATTACACTTATCAATTACGTACGTGTAAGCAGCAGTATAACGGTTATAAATATGGCAGAAAGTATGGGCATTGACAGCAGCTTTTCTGCCTATGACAGAGAATTGCTTGAGGAGTTTGGTATTTTTGCATATGCAGGCGGCAAAGCTGCACTGCAATCAGAGATAAGTTCATATATAAATGAGAATCTTGATACGGACGAAAGTCTTATGGATATTTCGCTTAATAATCTTATTGTTTCACGGGTATATACCGTGTCTGAAAACGGCGGTGAATTTTTGGAGCGTCAGATTGTTGATTATATGAAATATGCTGCGCCCATAGGCATCGGCGAGGATATTATAAAAGAAATATTAGGTATTGAAGACGATACCCCGGCAAAGCTGGTAACGGATAAGGTTATGGAACTGACGGATGAGATTACGGAGGCATCCAATGCCGTATATATGCTTATGTCAGCCGTAGACGGCGTGGAAGTACAGGAAACCTTTATAGTGCATGACGGATTTGATATTGCACGCAGGGATACATTTGCAAAGCAGTTATCTCTTTATGATGATCCGGAGAGTTTGGGAATCAATTCTATGTATATTATGGATTCTCTGTCAGGCAAAGTAACTAACCCGCTGAAGCTTTTAGGCAGAATAGAAATTCTTTTGATACAGTGGAAGCAGAGCAGGGATGAAGCTTTAGAAATTGAACTTATGATGAACATTGATGAACTAAATGAACTCATAGAAAGTACTTATGCATGCCTGAAGGAAGCTAAATTTCAGGCATACCGGATAAAGGACTGTTCAGATACCATAGATAAGGAATCTGATGAGATTCTTAGTATGCTTGAGAACAACAGGGATAATATTGACGAAGAAGTTTATGAAGCACTGCTTAAGGAAGCAAATGCTTATCGGGATTTTAAAAGTCTTGAGACAAATCAAATGTGTGATACGGATGCGCTTATTACGGCAATAGACAGAAATATCGCTATACTCGAAAAGGGAATGTTCCTTAAAAGAGATTATGGCGGCTCCTATATGGACTGGGATTATGAAAAATATCTCAAAAATATAGAGGCTTTCAGGGAGGCCTTATACGGATACAGCGTGTCGGATATTAAGATAGATTACAGTAACGTCAAGATATTCAATGACGGCGGCACAGACATTTTGAGAGAACTTAAAGGTATATACAACGAAGGTCTGCTTCATATGATTATGGGTGATAAAGCCGTGTCTGATAAGTGTATACCTCAAAAATACGAAGTGAGTGAGAACTTCCCGTCTCCGCTTAAAGGAGTAAGTGCATTTTCAAGAAATGTAATGTTTAATGAATATGATATAAGCAAATTTTCAAGTGCTGTTGACAATGATGCGGCAGGTTATCTTGATTATGAGCTGGAATATGTCATAGGCGGAAGAATAAGTGACAGGGATAATCTTGCCTGTGTGGCAGGAAAGATTACAGCCATACGAGAAGCGTCAAATTTTCTTTATCTTCTTACGGATGCAAAAAAATGTGAGGAAGCATACAGCCTTGCGACGGCAATTGCAGCAGGAAGCGGTATACCATGCCTTACAGAGGTGACAAAGCTTATTATATTAGCCGTATGGGCTTATGCAGAGTCTGTATCTGATGTAAGGCAGCTTCTTAACGGAGGCAGGGTTCCCATATGGAAGAGTGCTGATACCTTTAATATGTCTTTTGAAAAACTGATGACGCTTGATATGTCGGCAGAAAATAGAAATAAGACAGGTCTTTCCTACGAGGATTATATAAGATATCTGCTGTTTGTGGAAAATTACGGTAAGAAAAATATTGCTACTGCCAATCTCATGGAGCTTTATATGATTGGCAGCGGAAATAGCGGTTTTTGCATTTCTGATATGATAGTGGGAGCTGATGTTATGTCAGAATATCTTTATGACCGGGACAGGCAGTATATGAGAACTTCATCATTTTGTTACTAAAGGAGAAGCACCTTATGAAGCATACTGATTTAAAAGCAAGTCTTAGTATTGAAGCGGCACTTATACTGCCTGTATTTATATATGCAGTCATGGCGGTTATGTCGGTAATCAATTTCATAGGTACGGAGCTTAGGGTAAGAGAGGCATTATACAACACTGCCATGTCACTTGCAAAGTATGAGTATGCTTATGAAACGGTAAAAGCAAATACGGATATAAATCTTGAGGAACTGGAAGACAGCTCTTTTATAACATATCTCATAGGAACAGGTATTGAAATAGGCGCTTCAAAGGTTATGGTTGTTGATTATATCGGAGAAGACTGGCTTGATAAATCGTACATATCGGGAGGCGCGTCAGGGCTTAAATTCTGGTATTCGGACATTTTAAACGAACAGGGAATAATAGACCTTGTGGTTACTTATGAGCTTAGAAATCCTTATGATATATTCGGACTGCTAAAGATTCCCGTAACATCACGCGCAAGAGTGAGGGTGTGGAAAGGTGATAAAAGCATATATGCATCTTCCGGTGAAGAAGATGAAAAATATGTATATATAACCGAAAATGGCTTGGTTTATCATACAGACAGCGACTGCACATATATAAAACGGCAGATAATGCAGAGCAGCATATCTGACATTGCTCAGAAAAGAAATGACAGCGGTGCAAAATATTACAAATGCGATAAATGCCGTAAGGAAGGCAAAATATCGGAAAATGTATATTTTACACGTTATGGAACGAGATATCATAGTGATAAAAACTGTTCTGAACTTGAAAGAGGAATAATTAAAGTAAAGCTTTCGGATGTATCTGACAGGGATATATGCAGTAAATGCAAAGGAGAATGAGAAAAATGACCATAATATTTATAATAATTGTCTGCACATTGGCTATATTAAGTCTGACAGACATAAGGAGAAGAGAGGTAACGCTTGTGGGACCTTTGATTATAGCGTCAGCAGGCATCATTGAAATCTTTATGGGTAATCAGAGTATGGCAGGCGCTTTGTCAGGACTTTTAATCGGTGCCGTTTTTTATGTGGCTGCAGTTATAACAGGAGAGAGTATAGGAAAGGGAGATGCCATTTTACTTGGCTGTCTTGGAATATATCTCGGATTGGAGCGTTTGCTCTATATTATGCTCATTACAGGTATGGCACTATTTTTAAGCGCGGCAGTTTTGTTTGCAATAAAAAGAAACAGAAAACAAAAACTTCCGATGATACCTTTTATTTTTGTAGGATTTTTGGGAGGGATGTTAATTGAAAAAATATAGTGCATCATTTACGGTAGAGGCAAGCATTATCATGCCGTTAATTACCTTCCTTACGGTAGGGCTTATGCTGCTTGCCATGTACATGGCAGATTGTCAGACAGCAAGAAATATGAGTATGATAAACAGTATAAAACGTGCGGAAGAATATTATTTTTATGCAGACGAAGACACACGTTTTTTGAATACGGAGAATAAAATTCAGGATAATATTTACAAGTCAGGATTTCGGTCAGGGACATTAGGTTTTAGAGAATTGGTTAATAAAAATCAGTTTATACTTGGCGTGTCCGACATTGAAACGGATACAAATCTTTATGGAATACAAACAAAGCTGTATTTAAAATCAAAGACAGCATTTTCGCAGGATGATGCTGTCGTGGTAAAAGAAACTGCCGTCAGGCGTGACAATGTTGATTTTATACGTATTATAAGCGTGCTGGCGAAAGGAGGAATATAGTGAATATACACATGGAAACAGGTTCAGACGGCAAAATGTTAATTGTCGAGGGAAAAGAAAGTGAAATGGTGGATAACTATGAGTTAAAAATGTTTAAGAGCAACGTCATATGCGGCTTTCTTGATTTTGACGTGGTAAGTATTGATAACAAAAGACGTTATAGCTATGACATAAGCGGAGCGACAAGTATCAGGGATGCATTTGGAAGCGAAGCCATGAACAGACTTCAGGTTATACAGCTTGTTACGGCCCTCAAAAATGCGGTGAGTGAACTTAACACATTTCTTATCGATTATGATAAAATTTTTCTGACGCCGGATACCGTCTTTTTAAAAGACGGTAAATACAATTTTTGTTTTTGCATGGAAAATGATATTTCCTTTACGGAAGGACTTAGAGACATTATGGAATATATTCTGGAACGGATAGATTATCGTGACAATGAAGCTGTGGTTCTTGCGTATAAGCTGTACCATCAGGTGGTACGTGACGGGATAGGTATAGAAGCTCTGGACGTTGAAGGTGAAAAAAGAGATACTTTTGAAAGAAATGCATGGGAAAATGTTGCGAAAAAAGAGATTATATCTTACAAAGACTATGCGGAAGAATATGATATTCGTGAGGATAAATGCAAAAGTGAAAATGATGCGTCCAAAAAGAATTTTTCTCTCACGGGACAAACCATATTTTTTGCAGCGTTGTGCGGAATAAGTTTTGTCGGAATATTTGTTGAGGGTATGCTGCCGCTTCCGGATACTCTTTTAAAGTGTGTAGTGCTTATTTCGATGGCAGCGGGCGCATATTCTTTGATGTGCGATTACAGAAAATATAAGGGCAACGCCGGTAAAAAGACAAATGAAGCTGAAAGTGATGCAAAAACGTACGGGGCAAAAACAGAAGATTCCTCAGGAGAGCAAACTATGCTGCTTGAACCGCAGTGTCCGCGTATTATATACAGTATGGGCGGTGAGGATGTGCGTGTAAGTGTTGACCGTATTCCGTTTACGATAGGAAGCGGAAGGGATGTTGACTGTCTTATAAAGCGAAGGTCCGTAAGCAGGCTTCATGCCAGAATATTTAACGAGGGAAGCCGATATTTCATAGAGGATTTAAGGTCTACCAACGGAACGAGAGTGGACAATAAAAGGCTTGCACATAATCAGGTGGTGGAGCTTTTTGACGGAAGCATTATTGAAATAGCGGATGTGGAGGCAGAGTTTAAAAAAGCCCTTGACTAACTTGCAATCAGATGTTAATATTCATACATACAGTTTAAAAGGCTGAGAAGGAGACTTGTATACTTAGGCGTCGACAGGGATACGGTGTCATTGACTGAGAGCACCGTTTGAAAGAGAGTATTGCAGGAACACTCCGGAGCCGGCATTCTGAAATTAAGTAGGTTTGCACGTTGCACGCGTTAAGTGTATTGAGTGGAGGCTTTTTGGCCTCAATACGGGTGGTACCGCGGTTTAAGATTTATCCGTCCCGAAGTGTTTTTCACTTCGGGATTTTTTATGTAATAGGAAAGTTCTTTGAATTTCCTATTACACAAAAAGTGCTCCGCACTCGAGCGAATAAGAAGTAGTTGCTGATATTCAAAAGGATTATGCGGATAAGACCCGAAAGAACAGAAAATATATCTGATTCATTTTTTAGGAGGACGCTATGTCAAACATTTACAGAGAAAGAACCATTAATAATGTCAGTGAGCAGGACATCGGAAGCACTTTGAGAGTGGCAGGATGGGTTGAGAATATAAGAGATCACGGCGGAGTATCTTTTATTGACCTCAGAGATATGTACGGTGTGCTTCAGGTTGTCATTCGTGACACAAAACTTCTTGAAGGTATTAAGAAGGAAGAGTGTGTAAGTATTCAGGGTATCGTGGAGAAAAGAGATGAGGAAACTTATAATCCTAAGATTCCGTCAGGTACCATTGAGCTTGAAGCAAAGAGTATAGACATTCTCGGACAGGTATACACGGCACTTCCTTTTGAGGTTATGACATCTAAGGAGGTCAGAGAAGATGTACGTCTTAAGTATCGTTATCTTGACCTTAGAAATCAAAAGGTAAAGGATAATATTATTTTCCGTTCACAGGTTATATCATTTCTTCGTCAGAAGATGACAGAGATGGGATTTTTGGAGATACAGACACCTATTCTGTGTGCCTCAAGCCCGGAGGGTGCAAGAGATTATATAGTTCCGTCAAGAAAGTATAAGGGCAAATTTTATGCGCTTCCGCAGGCACCGCAGCAGTATAAGCAGCTTTTAATGGTTTCGGGTTTTGATAAATATTTTCAGGTAGCTCCTTGCTTTAGAGATGAAGATGCAAGAGCGGATCGTTCTCCGGGCGAGTTCTATCAGCTTGATTTTGAGATGAGCTTTGCCACACAGGAGGATGTATTTAAGGTGGGCGAAGAAGTACTCAGTGCCACATTTGAGAAGTTTGCACCTGAGGGCTTTGAAGTTACGAAAGCACCTTATCCTATTATCAGCTACAAGCAGGCTATGCTGGAGTTTGGTTCAGATAAGCCGGACCTCAGAAATCCGCTTAGAATTATAGATGTTACGGACTTCTTCCAGAAGTGTACGTTTAAACCATTCATAGGAAAGACGGTAAGAGCCATAAAGGTTCATGCCGAGATGAGCAAGGGATTCCATGAAAAGCTTTTGAAGTTTGCTACGGGTCTTGGCATGGGAGGACTCGGATATCTTGAAGTGCTTGAGGACCTTTCTTACAAAGGACCTATTGACAAGTTCATTCCAGATGAGCTTAAGAAAGAGTTTATTGAGCTTGCAGGACTTAGAGCAGGCGATACGATTTTCTTTATGGCAGATAAGGAAGAGAGAGCGGCTTACTATGCGGGAATGATTCGTAATGAGCTTGGAGAGAAACTTGACATTATAGAGAAAAATGCTTACAGATTCTGCTATGTAAATGATTTCCCAATGTTTGAGAAGGATCCGGAGACAAAGAAAATTGGATTTACGCATAATCCGTTTTCAATGCCGCAGGGCGGTCTTGAGGCTCTCAACACAAAAGACCCTCTGGATATACTTGCTTATCAGTATGACATCGTATGTAACGGTGTTGAGCTTTCAAGCGGTGCAGTCCGTAATCACGACATGCAGATAATGGTTAAGGCATTTGAAATTGCCGGATATGACGAGGAAGTGCTTAAGGCTAAATTTGGAGCACTCTACAATGCATTCCAGTTCGGTGCGCCTCCACATGCAGGTATGGCACCGGGTATAGACAGAATGATTATGCTTCTTACCAATGAGGAAAATATTCGTGAGGTTATACCGTTCCCTATGAGTGGTACGGCACAGGACCTTATGTGCGGTGCGCCGAATGAGGTTACCGAGCAGCAGCTTCGCGAGGTTCATATAAAGGTAAGAGATTAACAAAGCTGTTTTGAGTGTTTTAGCACTCAGGAAAGTGAGGAAAATATGGCAAATGTTATTTCGGACGAGACAATAGAGTATGTAGGCATTTTGGCAAAGCTGGAGCTTTCTGACGAGGAGAAAGAGGCTGCCAAAAATGATATGGCACGTATGCTTGACTATATTGATATGCTGAATGAACTTGATACGACAGGCGTTGAGCCGATGTCACACATTTTTCCTGTGGAAAATGTTATGAGAGAGGACGTGGTGACAAACGGTGACGGCAGCGAGGAAACTCTTGCAAATGCACCGGAACGCCATGATACGGCATTTGTTGTGCCTAAAACAGTAGAGTAGGCAGTGTTACAGATGGAATGTCTGCAATTATCGGCAGGCTTGGAAAGGAGATTTGTATGAGTTTGTTAGATTTAACGGCTACCGCTCTTGCAAAGGAGATAAAGCTGGGACACACTACGGCTGTTGAGGCTATGGAAGCGTGTCTTGGCAGAATTGACGAGTCAGAGAAAGAATATAACTGTTATGTCACTATTGACAGAGAGGCTGCATTAAAGGCTGCGGCAGAAGTTCAGAAAAAGATTGAAAACGGTGAGCTTTCAGGACCTTTAGCCGGTGTTCCGGTCGCAATAAAGGATAATATGTGTACAAAGGGAATGCTTACGACTTGTTCCTCTAAAATACTTGAAAACTTTATTCCTCAGTTTAGCAGCGAGGCGGTGTTAAAGCTTGAGGAAGCCGGAGCTGTAATCATAGGAAAGACGAATATGGATGAGTTCGCCATGGGTTCGACAACGGAAACAAGTGCCTACGGCGTAACGAAAAATCCAAGAAATACGGAGCATGTACCGGGAGGTTCATCAGGAGGTTCGGCTGCGGCTGTGGCTGCAAATGAATGTTTCTTTGCGTTGGGTTCTGATACGGGAGGTTCTATACGTCAGCCGGCATCATACTGCGGCGTGGTAGGTATGAAGCCTACTTACGGTACGGTCAGCAGATACGGACTTATAGCTTACGGTTCATCCCTTGACCAGATTGGACCACTTTGCAAGGATGTTACGGATTGTGCAACAATCCTTGAGATTATATCGGGTCATGACAAAAAGGATTCTACTTCCGTGAAGCGTTTGGATACGGATTTTACTTCTGCATTGACAGATGACGTTAAGGGTATGCGAATCGGTATTCCAAAGGATTACTTTGGCGAGGGACTTGACAGCGAAGTAAAAGAGGCTGTTTTAAATGTAGCTAAGGTGCTTGAACAGAAGGGCGCGATAGTCGAGGAGTTTGATTTGAGCCTTGTTTCATATGCCATTCCAACCTATTATACAATAGCTGCGGCAGAAGCCAGCTCTAATCTTGAAAGATTTGACGGTGTAAAGTACGGTTACAGGGCTAAAGATTTTGAAGGTCTGCACAGTATGTATAAAAAGACGCGTTCAGAAGGTTTTGGCGCAGAGGTTAAGCGTAGAATCATGCTTGGTTCGTTCGTCTTAAGCTCAGGCTACTATGATGCGTATTATCTTAAGGCGCTAAGAGTTAAAGCAATGATTAAAAAGGCATTTGACGAGGCGTTTGCAAAATATGATGTAATTCTCGGACCTGTAGCGCCTACTACAGCTCCGAAGCTTGGTTCATCGCTTTCAGACCCTATAAAAATGTACCTTGGAGATATATATACCATTTCAGTAAATCTTGCGGGACTTCCGGGAATCAGTGTTCCTTGCGGAAAGGACAGTGCGGGACTTCCGATAGGTGTACAGCTTATAGGTGACTGCTTTAACGAGAAAAAGCTGATACAGACAGCTTACGCATATGAGCAGGCTCGTGGAAAATTTGAGTGAAAGTGTCATCATTGATACTTTAGAATGGAGGAAGAAATGTCAAAACAATATGAAACTGTCATAGGACTTGAAGTTCATGTGGAGCTTGCCACCAAAACAAAGATTTTCTGCGGCTGTTCGACTGCATTTGGCGGTGCACCTAACACACATACATGTCCGGTATGTACCGGTATGCCGGGCTCGCTTCCCGTGTTAAATAAGCAGGTGGTAGAGTATGCGGCAGCAGTGGGTCTTGCCACCAACTGTACCATAACAAAGAATTGCAAATTTGACAGAAAGAATTATTTTTATCCTGATAATCCGCAGAATTATCAGATTTCACAGCTTTATCTGCCTATATGCCGCGACGGACACATAGACATTACGCTGTCTGACGGAAGCACAAAGGCTGTAAGGATTCATGAGATTCATATGGAGGAGGACGCAGGAAAGCTCATCCATGACGACTGGGAAGATGTTTCTTATGTGGATTTTAACCGTTCAGGCGTGCCTCTTATCGAGATAGTGTCTGAGCCTGATATGAGAAGCGCAGAGGAAGTTATCGCATATCTTGAGAAGCTTAGACTTATTATTCAGTATCTCGGTGCTTCCGACTGTAAGCTTCAGGAAGGCTCTATGAGAGCGGATGTAAACCTTTCCGTAAGAGAGGTGGGAGCAAGCGAATTTGGTACGAGAACCGAAACCAAGAATCTTAACTCATTTTCTGCCATAGCAAGAGCGATTGAGGCAGAGAAAAACAGACAGATTGACCTTATAGAGGCAGGTGAGCCTGTTATACAGGAAACGAGAAGATGGGATGACAATAAGGCATACTCTTATGCTATGCGTTCTAAGGAGGATGCTCAGGATTACAGATATTTCCCGGATCCTGACCTTGTTCCGTTAAATATAAGTGACGAGTGGCTTGCTGAGATAAGAAGCCGCCAGCCTGAGTTTAAGACAGAGAAAATGGAACGCTATGCAAGGGAATTTGGCATACCTGAGTATGATATCAATATAATCACGGATTCCAAGCGTCTTGCGGACTTATTTGAAGCGACCACGGCACTTTGCAATCAGCCTAAAAAGGTGTCAAACTGGATACTTGGCGAAACTATGAGAATTTTGAAGGAAGAAGGCAAGGAGCCGGAGGATATTACATTTTCACCGGAAAATCTTGCTAAACTCATAAAGCTCGTAGAGGACGGCACAATCAATATGACGGTTGCAAAGGAGATATTTGAAAAGATATTTGCCGATGATATTGACCCTGAAAAATATGTTGAGGAAAACGGCCTTAAAATGGTAAGTGACGAAGGTGAACTTGTAAAGATAATCAGTGAGATTATAGCTGCCTCACCACAGTCAGTAGCAGACTACAAGGCAGGAAAAACCAAGGCTATGGGCTATATTGTAGGTCAGGCTATGAAGGCTATGAAGGGCAAGGCAAATCCGGCAACAATCAATAAGCTTGTAAAGGAAGAACTTGATAAGTAGTCATTTGTTTACAGGTAACATTTTGGATATCAGTACAATCTGATGAATTGAGGTAATGATGAATACGATAATCAAAGTATCAAATCTTACGAAGGAATATAAAGGATTAAAGGCAGTTAATGATTTGTCCTTCGAGGTATACGAGGGAGAAATACTGGGCCTTTTAGGACCTAACGGAAGCGGAAAGTCCACTACCATTAACTGCATATTGTCTTTGCTTACATTCAGCAAGGGCAGCATAACTGTCTTTGGCGAGGAAATGAAGCCAAGCGCATATAACATAAAAGAGAAAATAGGCGTTGTATTTCAGGAAGTGTCTGTGTTTGATGAGCTTACCGTGTATGAAAACATAGACTATTTCTGCGGTCTGTATGTAAAGGACAAGAAAAAGAGGGCAGAATATGTCGAGGATTCCATAGCGCTTGTTGCTTTGGAGGATTTTAAGAAGTTTTATCCTAAGCAGCTTTCGGGCGGTCTTTTAAGAAGGCTTAACATTGCCTGCGGCATAGCTCACAAACCGAAGGTTATCATATTTGATGAGCCTACCGTGGCAGTTGACCCACAGAGCAGAAATAACATTCTTGACGGAATCAGGAGGCTTCGTGACGATGGAGCTACCATTATCTATACTACCCATTATATGGAGGAAGTGGAAATACTCTGCGACAGGGTAATCATACTTGATAAGGGAAGTATAATAGCGGCAGGAACCATTGATGAGCTTAAGGCACTTGCTCACATTGAAGAGAAAGTGTCCGTACATATGGGCAAACCTGACGAATCGCTGTTTACTCTTCTCAAGTCCGATAAAAATGTGGAGGCTGTATCGTATGATGACGGCGTGCTTAAGATAACTTATGTAAAGGATGAGAACAATCTTGTAGGTCTTATTGATACGCTTAAAGAACAAAAGGTTTCTTACAGCAAGGTGTATTCGGAACGTCCTACGTTAAATGATGTATTCTTGGAGCTTACAGGAAAGGATTTGCGCGACTGATGTTTTTGCATAATTTTAAGTATACTTTAAAAGTGCTTTTCAGAAGCAGAATACTTATATTCTGGACCTACGCATTTCCTATAATAATGGCGACATTTTTCTATATGGCATTTTCTGACATTGAAAATTCTGAAAAGCTGGATATTATCGACATAGCGGTGGTGGATAATGAAGCCTTCAATAATAACTTCGCCTTGTCACAGTCGATAAAGGTATTAAGCAACAATGACAGTGACGGCAGGATGTTTGACACACGCTATGTTACTGAAGAAGAAGCAAAGAACCTTCTTGAAAATGATGAAATAACAGGTTACATTCTCTGCGGTGAAAATGTAAGCGTTGTGGTAAACGGAAGCGGCATAAATGAAACCATTTTTAAAAGTGTTGTCGAAGAGGTAAGCCAATCGGGAAATGTGGCAGCCGACCTTATGAGTATGGAAATTTATAAGACTTCGGCAAATGTCACGGACATTTCAAAGAGCAATTTGAGCTATACAATGATAGAGTTTTATACCCTTATTGCCATGACCTGTCTTTACGGAGGTTTACTTGGTGTTACCGCAATCAATCAGAATCTTGCAAATATGAGCAACAATGGTAAAAGGGTATCCGTAAGTCCCATAAAAAAGGGAGGAATGGTGCTCTCAAGCCTTATGGCAGCGTATATTGTACAGGTAATCGGTATTGCCATACTGTTTGTATATACCATATTTGCACTGAAGGTAGATTACGGTAATAATCTTTTGATGATAGTACTGCTTTCTCTGGTGGGATGTCTTGCAGGAACTTCCGTGGGTGTTGCAATAGCTGCTTGCGTGAAGGGAAATGAAAATACAAAAACAGGAATAATTATAGCCTATACCATGCTTTGCTGTTTCCTTTCGGGAATGATGGGAATTACGATGAAGTACATAGTTGACAAGAATGTGCCTTTCATAAACAAAATTAATCCGGCAAATATGATTACGGACGGTTTCTATTCTCTGTACTACTATGACACCAAAGAGCGTTTTTATATGAATATTATAAGCCTTTTGGTGTTTTCGGCAGTAGCGGTGCTTATATCTTTGGGAAGTTTAAGGAGGCAGAAGTATGACAGTATTTAAGACGTATCTTCATGTACTCAATAAAGCAAAGGGTGTGGTAATACTCTTTTCCGTGCTGCTTATAGTGTTTGCTGCCACCAATATGAAGACAAGTGACAATAATATGACCTTTGTGGCTTCAAAGCCCGATGTGTATATAGTCAATGAAGATGAGAGCAATTCTCTGACGGACGGGCTCATAAAATATATTTCTGATAATTGTAACATTATAAAGTTAAAAGACGACGAGGAAGCGATAAGCGACGCACTTTTTTACCGTGACGTAAATATGATTATCCGTATTGAAAAGGGCTTTGGAAAGGCTCTGGCAGACGGCAGGCGACCGGAGGTAAAGATAGAGAGTACAGGCGATTATCAGTCAGCACTTGCAAAGCTGTATCTTGAGAGATACCTTAAAACGGCATATACTTATGCTGACAGCGGCAAAGCGTTTTCTGCTGAGGAAATGGCTTCACATATAGAAAAAGCACTTTCCACTCAGGTGGATACGGTTGTAACCACAAAGCTTGACACAGACAAATTGAATAATGTCTCTTTTTATTACAATTTTTTAAGTTACAGTATTATGGCGGGAACAATATACGCCATATGTATAATACTGTATAGCTTCAGACAGGAAAAGATACGAAAGAGAATTATCATAAGCAGTATGGATTACAGGAAGCATAACGCCATACTTCTTCTTGCAAACTGTCTGCTTGCAATATTTATCTGGTGTGTATATGTGGCGGTAAGCAGAATTTTATGCGGAGACATTATCTTTTCCGCACACGGCGCAATACATATCGTAAATTCATTTATATTTACCGTATGTGCCGTTACAATGGCATTTCTTATAAGCAGCATTGTAAATACAAAGAATGCCATTTCAGGGATTGTAAATGTGGTGGCACTTGGCTCAAGCTTTTTGTGCGGTGCTTTTGTGCCGAGCGAGTATCTTCCTGACGCGGTGCTTACCATAGCTCATATTCTTCCGACGTACTGGTACATAAAGACAAATGATGCCGTAAAAACTCTGGAGGAGATAAATGCAGATACCTTACGTCCGCTTGTTGTAAATATGGCAGTTGTTGCGGGCTTTGCGGTATTATTTGTGGTAATTACAAATATAGTTACAAAGAAAAAGCAGAAGATAAGATAGATGAGAAAATAGAGAGAACTTGAAGTCAAATATAAAAAGGCTGTGCTTTAACGGTTAAAAACCGCCAGAGCACAGCCTTTATTTTTACATACATTCCTTTACGGCATCTGTAACTATTTTAAGACCGCGAAGCAATGTTTCATCATCGATTGTAAGAGCCGGCATAAGCTTTACAACGCAGTTGCCGCGTCCCGCCTTTTCGGCGATAACTCCGTTTTCAAAGCATTTTGTCGTAATCTTTGAACAAAGCTCGCCTGTACCTACGTCTATGCCCCAGATAAAACCGATACCACGCACATCAAAGCAGGATGGAACATTTTTCTCAAGGAAATCTTTTATAAGGGCCTCCTTACGGACTACCTCATCCTCAATGTGATTTTCCAGCATAAACTCAAGACCGGCCTTAGCAGCTACCATGGCAAGCTGGTTGCCGCGGAAGGTTCCGTTGTGTTCGCCCGGTGCGAATTTGTCAAGTTCAGGCTTAAACAGTGTGAGTGCAAAAGGAAGACCGTAGCCACCTATGGATTTTGAAAGTACCACCATATCAGGAACAATGCCTGCACGTTCAAATGAGAAGAAATGTCCGCTTCTTGCACAGCCTACCTGAATATCATCTACGATAAGCAGAATGTCATGTTTGTCACACAGATTTCTCACCGCTTTTAAATAATCGACAGGGAAAGGATGTACTCCTCCCTCTGCCTGAATGGTTTCAAGAATAATGGCAGCAGGTTTATTTACGGCTGAATGGTCGTCCGTGAGAAGCATTTCCATATATTTTACGGTATCAAAATCTACCATGTAAGGGGCAGGGATATGAGTCACATTGTCAAGAGTTACGCCTGCACCGCCTCTGCTGTCGCTATCGCTTGTAAGAGCCAGTGAACCGAGCGTCATACCGTGAAAGCAGCCCATAAGAGCCCATATTTCACTTCTCTTTTTAACTTTTCTTGCAAGCTTAAGGGCAGCCTCTACGCTGTTTGTGCCTGTAGGACCCGGAAACATAATCTTGTAGTCAAGACCACGGGCTTTAAGTATATTTTCCTCAAAGTAGTTTATGAATTCACCTTTTGGTACGGTCATCATATCAAGTGAATGCAAAATACCGTCATTCATAAGGTAATCGATAAGTCTCTGCTTGATAAAGTCATTGTTGTGACCGTAATTCACGGCGCCTGCGCCGCACCAGAAGTCGATATATTCCTTTCCGGACACATCTGTCATTATTGAACCCTTCGCTTTTTCAAAAATCGTAGGAAAGCATCTGCAGTAAGAGCGTACATTTGATTCGTATTCATTAAATATATTTTCATTTACTGTTGTATTCATAATAAATCCTCCGTTTTTAAGTATCGGTAATTCATTTACATTGTATACAATATCACATATATTAAAAAAATGCTACAATGTTTTGAAAAATATTTTGCGGGGATTTGTTACGCATTATATAAGTGCTTTAAATGACTTGACATAATCATTGCACTATATTCTAATATTAATATTCAAAGGAGGGCATTTATATTACGTCATACAAAAGAAAAATATAAACATATCAAGCTATAACGGTTCAACAAGCTGTTATTATTGGCAATTTTATGATCAGGGAATAATATACACAGTTTTTTTGGAAGTAGATGAATATGGAGATGTTTCGGTATCATATATACCATATAGAGAGCAGTAATTAAGCCAATAATATTTCGAAAAGGGGCTGTCGCATTAAGAATTAGTGCGGCGCCTCTTTTTCTATGTAAAAAACAACATATAGTTCTGCAGTTCAGGCACGCTTGCGCTGCTCTCGCCTCGCAGCGGATACTAAATTCGCGCTACGCGCTCATTAAGTACCGGCGGGCTCAAAGCACCTGAATCTACATGAACTATATGTTGTCTTTTTTTTAGTCTTTGAAGACGCCGCAATCTACATTTCATAATACGAGCAAAAGCCTAAAATTCCGTTAAATTTTCACAAAAAATAACAGCTAGGCTCCTAAAAACCTGGCTGTTAGTGTATAATTAATGTATGACCAAACACATTAACTTACAGAAAAATTATAGCGAAAATTCAAGTGGATATCAACTAAAACTTCCACTAAACATTGAAACAATTATTCCAGAGAATGATTCTGTACGATTACTCAGTCAGTTTGTGGAGGAGATGGATTTGACTGATTTATATTCTACTTATGAGAGAATAAATTCTTTATCGCCAAGAACACTCTTGAAAATTGTTCTGTACTCTTATATGAATGGAGATTACTCGTCTCGTTCTATGGAATTAAACTGTAAAAGGGATATAAATTTTATGTATCTTCTTGAGGGCAAATCAGCACCTGATCATGCTACGTTAGCAAGATTCAGAATGAAAAGACAGGAATGCATTTGTTCCCGTTAAAAAGTGCTTAAATTTAAAAAAGTTAAAACAAAAATTTTTTGAACCTGTATAGGTTTATTAAAGTGCGCCAATTATTGAATTTACATTTGAAAACACTATAAAATACTTAAGAAACGTATGAAATGTAGTCAAAAAAGGAGCTACGCAATAACGATTGAAAATCGTTATTGCGTAGCTCCAAAATGTAATAATACGAGGAATTTAATAAGAAAACGCAGTAATTATCTGTCTAACTTGATGTGCTTTGGCAGACCGTTTACCATGATTGGTGTAAGCTCTGCCTGGATAAGAGGTGTTGCGTAATTGATGAAGTCCTGACTTACATAAGTACCGTCATTGATAATCCAGTCAAGAGGAACTTTCTTTTCAATGTTTGCAATCTTGTGAACATCCTTGCAGCCTGTGATGCAGATATACGGGTCGTCAGAAATTCTTTCAAGTACGATAACCATACCTGTCTCGCCTTCGCTTGCGGCTTTGACGGCTGCACCGCCTACCTGATAAGCCTCGGTGATATCCGTTCGGCTGGTCAGATGACCTGAACAACGCTGCATTGTAGAAAATTCGATGGCTCTTGTCTTACATCCGATAGTTGCACTAATCTTGTTGGCAAGGAATTTTGCTGCACCCTGAAGCTGCTTGTGACCGAAGGCATCCACGAACTCAATGTGGTCGGCAAGCTCGAATACATAACGGCCGTCTGCAACCTTAATGCCTTCAGATACGGCTACGACAACGGAACGTTTCTTAGATAACAGCTCTCTTATCTTATCCATAAATTTGTCTACGTCAAATGCAATCTCAGGAAGATAAATAAGATCCACGCCTTCACAGTCATCACCTTTGGCAAGTGCTGATGCTGCCGTAAGCCAGCCGGCGTTACGTCCCATAATCTCGATAATGGTTACACATGGAGTATCGTATACAAGACCGTCGCGGATGATTTCCTTTGTAGATGAAGCTATGTACTTAGCCGCGCTGCCATATCCCGGCGTGTGGTCCGTAAGGTTTAAGTCATTATCGATAGTCTTAGGAACGCCCATAAATTTTATAGGGCTGCTTGTAAGGATAGCAAAATCAGAAAGTTTTTTGATGGTATCCATTGAGTCGTTTCCGCCTATATAGAAGAAAGCGTCAATTTCAAGCTCCTCAAGGATGGCAAAAATCTGCTCATATACTTCTCTGTTATCGGCTATCTCAGGAAGCTTATAACGACAAGAACCTAAGAATGAGGAAGGTGTTCTTTTTAAGAGCTCTATGTCAAGAGTGCTCTTGATATAATCAGACATATCAATGTACTGTCTGTCGAGAAGACCTTTGATACCGTTAAGCATACCGTAAACCTTGTTAGCCCCTCTGTCCTTGGCTGTCTTGAATACCCCGGCAAGGCTTGAGTTAATTACGGAAGTAGGACCTCCTGATTGTCCTACCATAACATTTCCTATCATAGAATATCGTCCTCCTAGAATGTTTTATTTGTCTTTATTTTAACATATTTGTGTTCAATCTACAAGAAAGATTTTGCAAAAGAGGTATTATTCTGAATAATTATTTTTCGTTAAGGAAAAATAATTATTGCACATATTTGCAAATAATAGTAATATAAAATTGAGATATTATGGAAGGGAGATTTTTCTACCCAAATAGCAGGAATGTGAGGAAAATATGACAGCCAGTGCTTTAAAAAAACGCAGACGTGAAAAGGAAGAATTCAAGGCTTCCATAAGGGAAGTTCTTAAGAATAAAAGCGTGCAGAGTATGAGAAAATTTAATCATCACAGTGACACTACATGCCACAGACATTGTATGCACGTTGCTTATTATAATTATAAAATATGCAAGTTTCTGGGATTGGATGAGAAGGCCGCCGCTAAGGCAGGGATGCTTCATGATTTGTTTCTGTACGATTGGCACACCCACAGCAAGGAGACAGGTGAGAAGTGGCACGGTTTTACGCATCCGAGAGTGGCTCTTATGAATGCCAAAAAGAATTTTGACATAAACGATAAGGAAAAGGATATTATACTTAAACATATGTGGCCGCTTACCGTGGCTCTTCCGAAATACAAGGAAACGTATGTGATAGTATTTACTGACAAATTCTGCGGATTCTGTGAGGTTATGGATAAATATGTCAGGAAATTTGTTTGATTTTGTGAAATAAGTGTGATATAATTTTCTGTGTTACAATGGAATATATTGTAAAATATATTAAGTTTCAAATTTCTAGGAGGAAATGAAAATGGGATTTTGTCCAAAATGTGGAAAAGAACTTGCAGACGGCGAAGTTTGTTCATGCCAGGCAAAAAAGTCATCTGCCATTAATTCAGCAGCAGTAGATAATGAAGTCAGCGGAATGGTAGCTACTGCAAAGGAATTGGTTTTGAATCCGGCACAGGGTGTTAAGAATTTTGTAAAGAATGCCGGATGGCTTCAGGTTGGTGTTCTGGCAGCTATTGAAACAATCCTTGTTATAGTATTCAGGATGATCAGTATGGTAAGAACCAACATCAGGCATTACCATGATGTCAAGAAGTGGGCCGACCAGGCTGATATGTCAGTAAGTAAGTACCTTAAGTGGACAGGTATTGACAAGTATACATACGGCTTTGGCGATTTTTTTAAACAGGCATTTGTTTCACTTCTTACCACAGTTGCAATTCTTGCTTTGATGGCAGTTATCATTTACTTTGCCGCAAAGCTCATTAAGAAGGCACAGGTTACCTGGACACAGTCATTTGCTGTTGCTGCCGTTCAGGCATATGTAGTTGTTCCATGTATTATAGTAAACGGTCTGCTTGGTTTCCTTTCAGGCATTACTTTCTTCTCATGGATTATATCAACCGTGAATATGTTTAAGAATGCAGCAGTAGGCGTTATGTACTATCTGGCATTCAAGAGCTTTGATGATGACTCAAAGACATCCGTATATGCTACGGTTCTTTCGTTTACGGCAATACAGTTTGTATCACTTATTGTGAACTTCCTGTTTGCAAAGATTTTCTAATTAGAAAATATGCAGGCAGAAAAATGTTTGCTTTACTATTTTGCACAACTTTGTATAATGAGCACTTCGAAAGAGGTGCTCATTATAAATTTGTAACATTTTAAAATATTTTTGGCGGCAGGAGATTGTGTTTTAACGCATAATTCCGAATGGACTTTTATGAATGGAGGTCAGAGGTAATATGAAAAGGCAGGAATTTAAACCGGGAAATATGCTGTATCCGCTTCCGGCAGTTATGGTAAGCTGCAAAAGGGAGGGGGAACGCCCCAATATACTTACCGTGGCGTGGGCAGGCACTGTAAATACCAATCCTCCGATGGTATCCATATCGGTAAGACCGGAGAGGTATTCTTATGATATCATAAAGGAAACAGGGGAATTTGTCATAAACCTTACGACAGAGAATTTGGCGTATGCCACCGATTTTTGCGGAGTGAAGTCGGGGCGTGACGTAGATAAATTCGCAGAACTTGCACTGACGCCGGTTGAGCTTTCACACGTATCCGTTCCGGGAATAGGCGAGAGTCCCGTAAATATAGAATGCAGGGTAAACCGTATTTTGGAGCTTGGAAGCCATCATATGTTTATTGCTGATGTAGTCGGTGTAAATGTGGATGAAAAATATATGGATAAAAACGGAAAATTTGCACTGAATGATGCCGGACTTTTAGTATATTCTCACGGAGAGTATTTTGCCCTTGGTGATAAGCTTGGCACATTTGGCTATTCTGTGTCAAAAAAGACGAGATAGCGTAAGGAGGAAAGGTCGGCTTATGAAGATTACGGATATAATAATCAAAAATTTTAAATCTGTCAGGGAACTTCATATCAAAGACATTACTGACGTTCTTATACTTGTCGGAAAGAATAATTCGGGCAAAAGTTCCATACTTGATGCTATCCGTGCGGCTTTAGGATGCTATGACGTAAGCAGTAAGCATTTTAATCATTCGGGCAACATGACAGTGGATATGACGCTCACATTTTCTGATGATGACATAAAAAACCTTCATTCTAAAGGCATAGTAAGCAAGTATAAGGATTACGGGAAATGGATGGAGGATTTTAAAAAGAAACTTCCGGATTTCTCCGGCAATACGCTGACCTTTCAATATATTTTTACGGAAAAGGGCGAAGAGAGGTATAAAGATTCCAAAACTAAGAATAATAATTATATAAGGCAGGTTTTGCCAAAACTGTATTTTGTCGACCATATGCGAAACAATAACGAAATACAGGATGACATTCTTATGATGCAGGGAAACGAAGGCATAAGTAAGCTTCGTGAAAACAGGTGTGTATTTGATAATACAAGAAAGTGCAATCAGTGTTTTAACTGCATAGGCATGATTAATAAAAAGACTCCCGACAAATTGTCTGTTTTAGAGGCGGCAAGACTTTTTGAGTATAAGCTGTTTTCGCTCAATCTGAACAATTTTGCAAGGAAGCTTAATGCTTATTTTGCCAAAAACGGCGGAGGTTCACAGCAGATACGCTATGAAATGAAGTTTGACATTGATGAGGTTCTTAAGATAAACACCATAGTTACAGACAGAGAAAGAGGTAATGAAGGCAATCTTATGGACCTTTCGGAGGGCTTTAAGAGCATATATACGCTTTCTCTTTTGGAGGCATACATTGATGAGAAAAATGTTGCTCCTTATATCATAATGGTGGAGGATCCTGAAAGCTATCTGCATCCGCAGCTTCAGAAGGTTGCCAGCGAAATTTTGTACAGGCTGTCGAAGAAAAATCAGGTTATTTTCTCGACTCATTCTCCAAATATGATTTTCAATTTTACTTCTAAGCAAATCAGGCAGGTAGTAACGGATAAAAGTTTTAGCACCACCATAAACGAAAGAACGGATATAGATGATATACTTGATGATTTGGGGTATACGGCAAACGACCTGATGAATGTGAGTTTTGTCTTTTTTGTCGAGGGAAAGCAGGACAGAAGCAGGCTTCCTCTGCTTCTTGAAAAGTACTATTCGGAAATATATGATGACAACAATAAGCTGCAGAGAATAGCCATAATAAATACAAACAGCTGTACCAATATAAAGACTTACGCAAATCTCAAATATATAAATCAGCTGTATATTAAAGACCAGTTTCTTATGATAAGGGACAGCGACGGAAAAGATAAAGAGGAACTGGCAAGAAGCCTTTGCAGATATTATGAGGAAAGGGGCGATGTGGATTACGGACATCTCCCGAGAGTGACAAGAAGAAATGTGCTGATACTCAAGTACTATTCTTTTGAAAACTATTTTCTGGACCCTGCGGTTATGGCGAAAATCGGCGTTGTAAAAAGCGAGGAAGAATTTTTTGACATACTGTATGCAAAGTATAATGAATACCTTTACAAGCTTTCAAGCGTGAAGAAGATGCTGGCAGCTAAAAATATAACCATTAAGTCAAAGCAGGACATAAAGGATAATCTGGAAAATATCAGAATATATGTAAGAGGACATAACCTTTATGATATATTTTACGGCAGATATAAGAAAGAAAAAGAAACAAAAATTTTAAAACAATATATTGATGTTGCACCGCGTGATACCTTTAAAGACATACTAGATAATGTGGACAAGTTTGTCTATTTCAACTCCAGAAAGCTCTAGCATAAAGCATTTGCGGGCTTTTTGGACTTTACAAACATTTTAAAATGTGATATAGTTATAGCAAATGTTGTTTAGGTAGGAAAATTAAACATCTTAATTATTATGTAGTTTATGGACATTTCGCGGCATATAATATAAGTGCTTTACAAATATACAAAAAGCTGATACAATAAAAATGTTACGGAAATGTTACAAAGAATTTGACAATATGGAGGCGTTATGAAAAAAGTATCTAAATACTCTAGAAAGATGAAACTTACCTTTCTAAAAGTAGCTACAGTTGTTAGCGTGGCCGGATTCATAGTTGTTCCAACAGTTGGAAGTAATTCTCAGAGAATTAAGAATGCGTTACAGGCATATAAAGTCGTAGTAAATGATGAATGCATGGGCTATGCGTCATCCGAGGAGGAAGCTAACGAGGCATATCTTGAGGCAAGAACCCGTATGAACAGTGATGCGCAGGGCGTGGCTTATGTTGATGCAAGTATAGAAGTAGTAAAGCAGAATGTGTCTAAGGTATCTTTTGAGACCAAAGAACAGCTTTCGGACAAGATATATGAAAAGCTGAGTGACGAGGTTATAGTAAGCAATCAGGTAAAGGCTTACACTATAAGAATCAATGATTTTACCGTCACTTTGGCAAGCAAGGAAGACGTTGTAAAGGTATTAGAGTCTGTTAAAGGCAATTATGATACGGAAAATCAGTTCCAGGTAAGCTTAAAGACGGAGACTGACGGAAATATGTCGGTAAAGATGCAGAATGCAAAAATTTCCGCACTTGATGTAGATACCGTATCTGCCGTTCTTGACGGTGAGACAGTAAAAGTAAGTGCAGTGACGGAGAGTACAGTCATAGAAGACGGAGTTCTCGCTGTTGGTTTTGCCGAGAATGTAGAGATTGTAGAATCAACTGCATCACCTGACAATATCGTTTCGGTAGATGAGGCATACAATGCTATCACAAAGGAAAAGGACGAAAAAGAAACATACACCATTCAGGCAGGAGACTGTCTCTATGATATAGCTATCAAATATGGTATGACTGTTGATCAGTTATTGGCTCTCAACGAGGGTATGACGATTAATTCCCTGATTCAGCCGGGTGACAAGATAGTAATTACGGTTCCTAAGCCGGAGCTTTCGGTTATAACGGTTTCTACGGAGACTTATGAGGAAGCATATGACGCACCGATTGAGTATATAGAAGACAGTTCGCTTTATATAGGACAAACAGCGGTTGTCAGCAACGGTACTCCGGGATACAGACAGGTTGATGCAGTTGTCACATACAAGGACGGTGTACCTGTTTCAAGCCAGATTATAAATGAAAAAGTGATTTCGACACCTGTTGCAAAGGTTGTCAGGAAGGGTACAACGGTAGCACCTACCTATATTATGCCGCTCACATGGTACTATTATGTATCAGACCCATACGGATGGAGAGCGGAAACGGGAAGCTTCCATGGCGGTATCGATTATGCAGCACCGGTTAATACTACAGTAAGAGCATCAAGAAGCGGATATGTTTCTTATGCAGGCTGGAAAGGTAGCTATGGTAACTGTATAGAGATAACTCATCCTGACGGACATATGACAAGATATGCACATCTTAACAGTATTGCAGTAAGCTACGGACAGCAGGTATCACAGTGGGAGACCATTGGATATGTTGGAAGTACAGGCTTCTCGACAGGTTATCATTTGCACTTTGAAATTATTATCGGTGGTGTACAGGTCAACCCTAATAATTGGCTAAACTAAAGAATATAACGATATAAGCTACAGGCTGGCTTATATCGTTTTTGTGTTGAAATAAATATGGTTGGAGAGTCTACTATGGAACAGTATGTTATAAAAGGAGGAACTTCACTAAAAGGTGAGGTTTCCATCAGTGGTGCTAAGAATGCAGCACTGGGCATTCTTGCAGGAGCAATTATGACAGATGAGGTTGTTACTGTTGAGAATTTGCCGGATGTAAGAGATACTCAGGTGCTTTTGCAGGCTATGCAGGGTATCGGAGCTATTGTTGAGCGTGTTGATAAAAATACAGTAAGAATATGTGGAAAGAGCATACACAGTGTAAGTGTTGATGACGAATATATAAGAAAAATAAGAGCTTCATATTATCTTCTTGGATCTCTTCTTGGAAAGTATGGCAAGGCAGAGGTGGCACTTCCTGGAGGCTGTGAGATAGGAAGCAGACCTATAGACCAGCATATAAAAGGTTTCAAGGCTCTTGGTGCAAACGTAAACATAGGTTACGGTATGATTAAGGCAGAAGCAGATAACTGTCTTAAGGGAAACCATATATATCTTGATATGGTTTCTGTAGGTGCGACTATTAATATTATGCTGGCAGCAGTTATGGCTGTCGGAAACACCATTATAGAAAATGCAGCTAAGGAACCGCATATTGTTGATGTAGCAAATTTCCTTAACTCTATGGGTGCCAACATAAAGGGCGCAGGAACGGACGTTATAAGAATAAAAGGCGTCGACAGGCTTCATGGAACAACCTATGCGATAGTGCCGGATCAGATAGAGGCCGGTACCTTTATGTTTGCGGCGGCTGCCACAAAGGGTGATGTGGTTATAAAGAATGTTATTCCTAAGCATCTTGAGGCACTCAGTGCAAAACTTGTGGAGATTGGATGCGAAGTAGAGGAATATGATGACGCAGTCAGGGTAAAGGCTACGGGAAGACTTAAACATACTCAGGTTAAGACTTTGCCGTACCCGGGATTTCCAACGGATATGCAGCCTCAGATGGCAGTTCTCTTGTCTGTGGCAGAGGGCGTAAGCATTGTTACGGAGAGTATATTTGAAAACCGTTTCAGATATGTGGATGAGCTTTCAAGAATGGGTGCAACCGTAAAGGTTGAAGGAAATATAGCTGTTATCGAAGGTGTTGAAAGACTTTCGGGAGCTAAGGTAAATGCCCCTGATTTGAGGGCAGGAGCGGCTCTTGTCATAGCAGGTCTTGTGGCAGACGGATTTACGGTCGTTGATGATATAAAGTATATCCAGAGAGGATATGAGGATTTTGAAATAAAACTCAGAGGACTTGGAGCCGTTATTGAAAAGGTAACGAGTGAGAGTGAGGTTCAGAAATTTAAACTAAAGGTGTCATAGTTATTTTGAAATGTGACATTTGTTTTGTAAATATAGGGCTAAGAATATCATATGAACAAAAAAACAGGCTGGAGTTTCATCGGTTTTGAAGCTGCCAGCCTGTTTATATAATTGCTGAAATACTTAAATCAGGATATTCGGCAAGATTAATAAACTCATTTCCACACTGTATGACAGGCTTGGTGAGATTCATCTTGTTGATAAGTACAATCTCGCCTGTTCTGCCGTCATTTAACTGCACTGTGTTATGCATATATGTTTGTGTAATGTTTTCAAGAAACGTGAGTATTACACGAGGATCATAATGGTAAAGTCCCTCATTTTCAAAAATTTTTATGACTTCAAAAGGACACAGGGCATTTCTGTAACACCTGTTGGCAGTCATGGCATCGTATACATCCGCAACGGCAATTATCTTTGCACACATTGGAATTTTATTGCCTGTAAGTTTAAAGGGATAACCTGAACCGTCGCATCTTTCATGGTGAAGCAGGCAGGATTCCTTTATCCGGCTGTCAATATTCTGGTCCTTTATAAGATTGTATCCGTTGACGGGATGATTTTTAATAATGGCATACTCTTTATCAGTAAGCTTTGCCGGTTTGGTAAGAATCTCATGCGGGATGGTAAGCTTTCCGATATCATGAAAAATTCCGCACAGAATAAGAGTATCTATGTCATCTTTGTCAAAGTTCAGCCATTTTCCTATAATTCCGGAAATAAGTCCTACATTTAATGAATGAACATGAGTGGCATCGTCAAAGTCACGCATATTATGGAGCATATCGAATATATGAATGCTGTTATAGGATTCACCCAAAAGCTGCATCGAATG
Organism: uncultured Eubacterium sp.; assembly: GCA_945920185.1. Taxonomy (GTDB): domain Bacteria; phylum Bacillota; class Clostridia; order Lachnospirales; family Lachnospiraceae; genus CAMEJP01. Next base: position 30,151 of record CAMEJP010000002.1, read on the forward strand.
GTCGATAAATGCCTGCGGGTCTATCGGCATATTGCGGTTGACCACGTCATTAAACATATTTTTTATATCGGAAATATTTTCAAGATAATCTTCTTTGAATACTTTGAAATCCTGACTTGATTTTATTCTCTGGGAATAGGAGGTGCTGTTTATGACCGGCTCATAACTGATCTCAGGGATTTCCGTATTTGTATCTTTGGAATTATCTTCATCATCTTCTATAATGTTTAATTCTATAATCGAGTTGTATGACAGCTTTGATATAATCTGTTCGGTTAGTTTGGTACCAGCTACAGTGATAAGCTTTCCGTCATCAGAATATACATCTTCAGCTATAGTCATACCAGGTTGCAATTCAAAATAGAATAATTTTTTATGTTTCACAGTATCACAGCCCTTCTTATTAAGTGATTATAATAAAAAAATCAGAAAAAGTCAATTTGTAATGGTTGACTAATTAAATGAAATAGTTTATTATGAAAATGTTAGATATGCCTTTTGTATTAACATTTCAGGCGTTGGTTTGAAAATAAATTTATAGATTGGAGAAAAGAAATGGAAAAAATTTTATTTACTTCAGAATCTGTTACAGAGGGACATCCTGATAAAATTTGTGACCAGATTTCTGATGCGGTGCTTGATGCATTGCTAAAAGAAGACCCGATGAGCCGTGTGGCTTGTGAAACCTGCACAAATACAGGTTTTGTAATGGTTATGGGCGAGATAAGCACAAATGCTTATGTAGATATTCCTAAGATTGTCAGGGATACAGTCCTTGAGATAGGATATGATAAGTCGGAGTACGGTTTTGACGGCAACACATGTGCGGTACTGACAGCCATAGACGAGCAGTCGGCAGATATAGCCATGGGTGTTGATAAGGCACTTGAGGAGAAGCAGAGTGCTTTAGAGAACAATATGACGGATGATGAGCTTAACCAGATAGGTGCAGGCGACCAGGGTATGATGTTTGGATATGCCACAGACGAGACAGAAGAATATATGCCATATCCTATATCCCTTGCACATAAGCTTGCAAGACAGCTTACAAAGGTTCGTAAGGATGGAACATTAAAGTATTTAAGACCTGACGGAAAGACTCAGGTAACGGTTGAATACAACGAAAACGGTGTTCCCGTAAGAATAGATACGGTAGTTCTTTCTACACAGCATGACCCTGACGCTACTCAGGATCAGATACGCGAAGATATTATGAAATATGTATTTAAACCGATTCTTCCTGAAGATATGACAGATGATGAAACCAAGTATTTCATTAACCCTACCGGAAGATTTGTAATCGGAGGTCCTCACGGTGACAGCGGTCTTACGGGACGTAAGATAATAGTCGATACCTACGGCGGATATGCACGTCACGGCGGCGGAGCTTTTTCAGGAAAGGATCCGACCAAGGTTGACCGTTCGGCAGCGTATGCTGCAAGGTATGTTGCCAAGAATATAGTGGCAGCGGGACTTGCCAAGAAATGTGAAATACAGCTTGCCTATGCCATAGGTGTAGCGCATCCTATGTCAGTAAGAGTGGATACTTTCGGTACAGGAAAGATTTCTGACGACAGGCTTGTGGAGATTATCAGAGATAACTTTGATTTAAGACCGGCAGGCATAATAAAGATGCTTGACCTTAGAAGACCTATATACAGGCAGACTGCAGCTTACGGACATTTCGGAAGAAATGATTTATCGCTTCCGTGGGAGCAGCTTGACAGGGTAGAGGTATTAAAGGCATATCTCTAATTGATGTAACAGGTACGAAGAAACGAGGAAAATATGAAAATAGTGAAGAAATATGCAGGCACTTTGTTTGTGGCAATCATTTTGCCCTTGCTTGTACTTACCCTATCTTTTCTTATGCTTGTTGCCATTGGATTTGAAAATGACGGCACACTTAATCAGAGTACTGTTATAAAGTATTTTCTTATATCTTTAGCCATAAGCCTTGTAGCGTGCGTTCCGGTGATTATCTGGTTTGTAAAAAATATATTTGCACCTGTCAATATGCTTAATGAGGCGACGGCAAAGATAAAGGAAGGCAACCTTGACGTTCCTCTTGATTATAAGGAAAAGGGTCAGCTTGGCGGACTGTGCAGAAATTTTGACGATATGAGAAAGCGTCTTAAAGACAATGCAGAGGAAGCCATACTAAGCGATAAAGAAAGCCGGGAGATGATTAGCAACATTTCTCATGACTTAAAGACCCCTATTACCGCAATCAAAGGTTATGTTGAAGGACTGCTTGACAATGTGGTTGCAGACAATCCTGCCAAAAAGGAAAAGTATATAAAAACCATTTACAACAAGGCGAATGATATGGACAGGCTTATAGATGAGCTTACCCTTTATGCAAAGATAGGCAGCAACAGAGCTACCTACAATTTCAGGGACATCAATGCCAAAGAATATTTTTCTGATTGTATGGATGAGCTTCGAACAGAACTTGATGCCAAGGGCATACATTTTGAACTGGAGGACAGTCTTGATGAAAATGTATGTATTGTGGCTGACCCTGAATACTTAAAGCGTGTAATTAACAACATCATAAGTAATTCAGTAAAAAACATGCCGCCTAAGGACGGAAAGATATGTATCCGTTTAGGCGATGAGAGCCGATATGTGAGAGTGGATATATCCGACAACGGCAAGGGAATATCCACTAAGGATTTACCACATATATTTGACCGCTTTTACCGCGGTGATGCCTCAAGAAATACGGCACAGGGAGGCAGCGGAATAGGTCTTTCCATCGTGAAAAAAGTCATCGAGGAACATGATGGAAAGATATGGGTCAGTAGTGAGGAAGGAAAAGGCACTACTATGAGTTTCATTTTAAAAAAAGCAGATGAAAGGACGGAAAGCAAAAATGACAAAGAAAATTTTGATTATTGAAGACGAGCAGAGCATAGCTGAGTTGGAGAAGGATTACCTTGAATTAAGCGGATTTGATGTTACCATTGAACCTGACGGAGAGAGCGGCTTAAAGAGAATAAACGACGAAGAATTTGACCTTTTCATCCTCGATGTAATGCTTCCTAACGTAGACGGTTATGAAGTATGCCGTGCAATCAGAGGAAAGACAAATAAGCCTGTGTTGATGGTGTCAGCTAAAAAGGATGACATCGATAAGATAAGAGGACTCGGAACAGGTGCAGATGACTATATTACAAAGCCATTCAGTCCAAGCGAACTTGTTGCAAGAGTTAAGGCACATATTTCAAGATATCAGCGCCTTGTAGGTGATTCTCTTATGGAAAATGAGATTGTTGAAATCAGAGGACTTAAGATTGACAAGACTTCAAGAAGAGTATTTGTTGACGGCGAAGAGAAAAACTTCACTACCAAGGAATTTGAGCTTCTCACATTCCTTGCAGAGCATCCAAACAGAGTGTACTCAAAGGAAGAGCTTTTTGCACATATCTGGAATATGGAGTCTGTAGGCGATATAGCTACCGTTACTGTTCATATCAAGAAAATACGTGAAAAGATTGAGCGTAACTCAAGCAAGCCTCAGTATATTGAAACGATGTGGGGCGTAGGCTACCGTTTCAAGATATAATATATAAAAAGTCAAAGATAACCCAGTTCCGTTTTTATGACTCGCAAATTGCGAAGCAATTCGCGAGTATTGACACGGAAAAAATGAGCCTCCGAACCTGCGGTTTGGGGGCTTTGATATGCATTTCTACGCTAACGCTTGAAATACGAGGTAGTTATGAAACTGAACATATTGTATGAGGACAAAAATCTGATAGTGTGCTTCAAACCATCGGGAGTGCCATCGCAAAGCGATAAATCTTTTGATACGGATATGGTATCGGCGGTGCTTTTATATGAGAGAGAAAATGGCGTCAAAGAGCCGTACTGTGCGCTGATAAACAGACTGGACAAGCCTGTTATGGGTATAGTCCTTATGGCAAAGAATAAAAAGACGGCTGCTCTTTTGTCGAATACTGATTTTAAAAAGGAATATCTTGCCGTGGTGTCGGGATGTCCTTTGCAAAATTCCGGAGAGTACAGGGATTTTCTTGTAAAAGATGGGCGGACTAATACGTCAAAAGTTACCGGTAAGAATACCCCGAATGCAAAGGAAGCAGTGCTTGAGTATGAAGTGCTTGAAACAGACGATAATGAGAGAACGCTTGTAAAAATCAGACTTATAACGGGGCGACACCACCAGATAAGAGTGCAGTTTGCACACAGAGGCACACCTTTATGCGGCGATACAAAATATGGCATGGAAGACAGAAAATGTAATGGCGTGGCACTCTGCGCTTACAGGCTTACATTTCTTCATCCATACAGACATGAAGAGATGTCTTTTGAAGTAAAGCCTCAGGGTGAAATATTTGAAAACTTTAAGCTTCTGTCAGATTAGTCAGGGTTTGTGCCGAAACGTCACAAACATCGTACATTGCAGCCGAAAATCTGAAATTTCGGCGTCCCTTACGATAACGCTTCGGAATGTGAGGTAATTATGAGAAAACATAGAAAACAAAAAATATGCGCGGCAGTGCTTATAGCCGCACTTTGCTTTACCGGATGTGTAAAGCCTGAAACAAATGACGTAAAAGACACTACGAAGGAGGCACAAAGCACTCAGCCTGCTTCTCAGAGTGTACCTGCAACGCAGGAAGTAAAGACTGAGCCTCAGACAAAATATACAGGAAATCCAAATCCTGTGACAAAACTTAACTTTTACTGTCCTAATAAGGCTCTAGGAGTCCGCGAGCTGCAAAAAGGATATGAGGGTCCGTTTACACAGGGCAAGGATATTATAGAGTACCAGATATTTGCAACAGACGCGGAAACCATAAGTGGCGGATATTTTAAGAGAGTCTGGGAAGAATACTGGAACGGCTATGAAGGTGCGTGGGACTTTAAGATAGGCTATGAAATTAATTTTACCGTAAACGGCACTGAAAAAATCAGCAAAAACATATTTTCACCTGCTGACACAGAAAGCTATTTTGACTATATAGAGACATATATGTACGACGATACACATATACCTGAAGGACAGTGGTACAGCCATGTAACCGAAAGCCAGATGACGGACGAAGTGCTTTTGACATCAATAAAGCTGACTGCCGGAAAGGAAATAGACAAAGTAGGCGATTTGATAACGGTAACTGCATTTGTGTATAAGGACGATAAGGATTTTGACCCGGGTACGGGAAAATATATCGGAACCTGCAGTAAAACAATTACTTATACAAGAAAATAAGCATTTTTTACGTCAAAATGCACATACTACCCTAAAAAGGGGTGCTGGTATGGAAAAGAAAAGATGGGTAATTGTTTTAAAGATTATAGGAGTGACGCTTGGTGTATATCTGGTATTCAAATATATACTCGGGCTTGTCGCTCCTTTTATATTGGCATATATATTCGCAGTGCTTATAGAAAAACCTGTAAGATGGCTTCATGAAAAATGGAAAATAAAGAGAATCGTGTCATCCACCGTAATTATGGTTATATTGGTTGCGGTGCTAGGGGTTGCGATATCATATCTTTGCGGCAAACTTTTTTCGCAGATAAGACTGTTTATCAGCAATTATGACACGCTAAGCCGCAGTGTTGATGAAAAAATGTGTACGCTGTGTGAAAATGTGGACTCATATGCAGGGCTTGAAGCCGGAAGAAGCAAGGAAATGCTTGACAATACTGTTGCAAGCGTAAGGGAAAAACTTACTGACAGCGTAGTGTCAAAGGCGGTCAAGGGAGTAGTGCCGTTTGGAATATATGTGCTGGGGGCTTTGGGATTCATTGTAATAACGCTTATCGCCACGATTCTTTTCAGTAGCCGCATGGAGAATATAGAGAAAGAGGAAAAAAACGGGTTGTTCTCCAAGGAGATAAGCTACGCAAAAAGCAGGCTGTTTTCTATGCTGTTTGCATACATTAAGGCACAGGGCGTGCTTATGATTATAACTGCCATAATATGTACGGTGGGTTTATATATAACCAAAAATCCTTACGGGCTTTTGCTCGGAATGCTTATCGGTCTTCTTGATGCACTGCCTCTTTTTGGAAGCGGAACCATTCTTGTGCCGTGGACCATTGTGCAATTCTTCAAAGGCAATTATGTACATGCTGCAATCATATTTACAACTTTCTGTCTGTGTTATATAGTGAGACAGACTATGGAGCCAAAACTTATGGGAGGCAATTTCGGCGTGTCCTCGCTTGAAATGCTCATAAGCATATATGTGGGACTTTTGCTGTTTGGAATACTGGGCTTTATGCTTGGTCCTTTTGCATATATCATCATCAAGGAAATATGCAGCGCCCTCTTGTCATAAGGTTGCAAATGTGCTATCATAAATTATTATCTATTTGAGACAAAATAATAGTGCGGCGTTGTTACACGACAGTCGCAGGAATGTGAGGAAATTATGGCAGAGAAAAAGTTGGTAGAAGCAATAACCTCTATGGAGGAGGATTTTGCCCAGTGGTACACTGATGTTGTGAAGAAAGCGGAGCTTATTGATTATTCTGCAGTTAAAGGCTGTATGATTATAAAGCCCGCAGGATACGCAATATGGGAAAACATACAGAAAGAGCTTGATGCAAGATTTAAGGCAACAGGCGTTGAAAATGTATATATGCCTCTTTTTATACCGGAAAGCCTGCTTCAGAAGGAGAAGGACCATGTGGAAGGATTTGCTCCTGAAGTAGCATGGGTTACACAGGGAGGACTTAACCCTCTTCAGGAGAAGTTGTGCGTAAGACCTACGTCTGAAACTCTCTTCTGTGATTTTTATAAGAATATAATCGAGTCTTACAGGGATTTGCCAAAGGTATACAATCAGTGGTGCTCTGTAGTAAGATGGGAGAAGGAAACAAGACCGTTCCTTCGTTCAAGAGAGTTTTTGTGGCAGGAGGGACATACGGCTCATGCCACGGCAGAAGATGCAGAGGCAAGAACAATTCAGATGCTTAACTTATATGCAACATTCTGCGAAGAGGTGCTTGCAATACCTGTCATCAAAGGACAGAAGACTGAAAAGGAAAAATTTGCCGGAGCAAAGGATACATATACCATAGAAGCTCTTATGCATGACGGAAAAGCGCTTCAGTCAGGTACAAGCCACAATTTCGGAGACGGCTTTGCCAAAGCATTTGGTATACAGTACACTGATAAAGACAACACATTAAAATATGTTCATCAGACTTCATGGGGTATGACAACACGACTTATAGGTGCCATTATCATGGTACACGGTGATAACAGCGGTCTGGTGCTTCCGCCAAGAATCGCTCCCGTTAAGGTATGCATAGTTCCTATTATGCAGAATAAGGAAGGCGTTCTTGACAAAGCATATGAGCTTAAGAACAGACTTGAAAGATTCAGTGCAAAAGTTGATGATACGGACAAAACTCCGGGCTGGAAATTTGCAGAGCAGGAGATGAGAGGTATTCCTCTTCGTGTAGAAGTAGGGCCAAAGGATATAGCAAACAATCAGTGCGTTATCGTAAGACGTGACACAAGAGAAAAGATTGTCTGCTCACTTGATGAGATAGAGAGCACTGTTGAAACGCTTCTTGAAACAATACAGAAGGATATGCTTGAGCGTGCAAGAAATCACAGGGACTCACATACATATGTGGCAACGACATATGATGAGTTCAAGGATATCGTAGCTAATAAGCCTGGTTTTGTTAAGGCTATGTGGTGTATGGACGAGGTATGCGAGAATAAGATAAAAGAGGACACGACAGCTACCTCAAGATGTATGCCTTTTGAACAGGAACAGATTAGCGATAAATGTGTATGCTGCGGCAGACCGGCAAAGAAAATGGTATACTGGGGCAAGGCGTATTAGGAGATAATGATATCAGTGCCTACGTTTTGGCTTTGGAATTGAGGTAATTATGAAGATAAATATGCCGCAGGCGGCACAGGATATAATAAATACTTTAACCGAACACGGATACGAGGCATACATTGTCGGCGGATGTGTGAGGGACGTGGTGCTTGGCAGACAGCCGGAGGATTGGGATATAACCACTTCAGCACCGCCTCTTACGGTAAAGAATCTTTTCAGACGTACGGTTGATACCGGACTTAAGCACGGTACGGTAACAGTTATGCTGGGAAAGACCGGATATGAGGTAACCACATACAGAATTGACGGCGAGTACAGGGATGGAAGGCATCCTGACAGCGTAGAGTTTACGGCAAATCTTTTGGAAGACTTAAAAAGGCGTGACTTTACGATAAATGCCATGGCATATAATGACAAAGAAGGCATTGTGGACGCATTTAACGGACTCGGGGATATTGAAAGAAAGGTTGTAAGATGCGTGGGAAATGCTTCTCACAGATTTACGGAAGACGCTCTCAGGATGATGAGAGCCATACGGTTTTCCGCACAGCTTTCTTTTGATATAGAAGAAGATACAGGAAACGCAGTAAGAAAGCTTTCGCATACCATTTCAAAAGTAAGTGCCGAGAGAATACAGACAGAACTTACGAAAACGCTTTGCTCAGGTCATCCCGATTATGTATTTTTGTTTGAGGATTACGGACTTAGTCCATACATTCTTCCCGTGCTTGACAGGCTGACCAAAGCCGGAAAGAGAGAACTTTCAAAGAGGATTCTTTTAAATCTTCCAAGCGATACGGTGTTAAGGTATGCTGCGCTTCTTTATGATGAAGGAGAAAGTGAGGCAGAAAAAGTGCTTCGGGAACTTCGTTTTGACAACAGGACGGTAAGTGCGGTGTCAAAGCTTGCCATGTATGCAAAACTGCCCCTTGTAAATGATGAAGCAAAAATCCGAAAAAACCTTAATATATGCGGACCTGACATATACGAAAAGCTGCTTTTGCTTCGTGAGGCAATAAGTATTGCCGTGTGTGAGGATACACAGATATATGAAGATATAAGAAGTACGCTTAACATGATATTTGAACGGGGGGACTGTTACAGTCTTAGTATGCTTAAATTTTCGGGGAAAGACCTTATCGCCATGGGGATAAAAGACGGAAAACAGATTGGATATATCCTCAACGTGCTTCTGGATGAGGTCATAGAGCATCCGGAGAAAAATGATTTTGAAACTTTAAAGGCAATGGCAAAATGTTCATAAATAAATGCTTCCACTCATATTAATGATATATCAGAAAATCGATATATGAGGAGGAAGCATTTTGGCTGTCAATTTAACAGATGTTTTGGAAAAATATGATTTGAATATATATGGTATCAAAAAGACGAGAGGTGCTTATGCGGTGGATACCGATAGGGGTTTAAGGCTTTTGTGCGAGTGCAATAAGGGTGACAGCGTGGTAGATATGCTTCACAGTCTGCAACAGTGTCTTGCAGAGCAGGGATTTGGAAATGTTGATTTTATAGTAAAGAATGCAGAAGGAAATCTTGTGACGGAGGATGAAGAACACAGACGTTATATTCTGAAAGAGTGGTTTGATGCAAAGGAATGTGACATAACGGATGAAGAACAGGTATTGTCATGTGTAAGGCAGCTTGCGAAGCTTCATAATGTGTTTGGAACGGTAAGGGAAAGAAAACGTTATACCGGAAGGCTTTATGATATGGCAGGAGAGTATGACAGGCACACAAGAGAGCTTAGAAAGACAAGCGGATACATACGGAATAAACGTGTAAAGAATGAGTTTGAGCTGCTGGCGGGAAACAATATAGGAAAATTTGTGGAGGACGCTTCGCTTGCTTCAAGGATGCTTTGTGAAAATGATTACGAGGAAAGGCTTAAGGCTGCAAAGGAAAATATGGAGCTGTGTCACGGTGACTATAATTATCACAATGTTCTTTTTAACAATGATTTTGTGGCGGTGACCGATTTTGAAAATGTGGGATGCGGTATGCAGATAGGCGATCTTTATACTTTTATGAGAAAGATACTTGAGAAATGTGACTGGGACATTGAGTTTGGCAGGCGTATGCTTTACGAGTACATAAACATAAAACCCATAACATGCCGTGATATGAATATTTTGGCGGCATTTTTTATATATCCCGAAAAATTGTGGAAAGTAATAAATGTGTACTTTAACAGAAAAAAATCACTTGTGCTTCAGAAAAATATGGATAAATTAAAGGTTTGCATAAGGCAGAGGGAATTAAAAAACTTGTTTGTTCAGGAATTGTTGCAAACTAAGGTTTAATATGTTAAAATTTATTTAAGAATAAAATTAATATGGTATTTTACGCTCAGAATAGAGGTAGATATGAAAAGACAAAGGCTTATTATAGGAGCATTTCTCATCGTACTTATAATAGCTATGTGCGCCTGCGATAACGGCAGCGGGAAAAATGACACTGTCATAGGAAACGACGTGTTGATGCTTGGAAAAGGCGATGAAAAGGCAAGTACATCGGATAGGGAAGATGGAGTTGTGGACATAGTGGCTGTGATAACAGGCGTAGACACATCCAAAAAGACGTTAAATGCCAAAACGGTTGTATTGGAAGGAAATCACAGTGAATACAACGCAAGCCAAAAGGAGTATGCACTTAAGTATTCGGGAAGTACCGATATAAAGGATGCTTATGGGAAGGCTATCTCGGCAGGTCAGTTGAAATGCGGAAATATAGTAAATGTAGTATATGATTCAAATACAGACAAGATTGAAAGCATTGAGATTTCAAAGGAATTTTTTGAAATCAAAGGTGTTACCGGTGTAAATGTGTCAAAGACCGGAAAGACACTTGCGTATGGCAAGAGTACATACAGCTACAGCGATTATACACTGGCGTTCGATAAAGAAGATACGATGAATATTTCGGATGTCAGCCCGGAGGATGTCATAACGCTTAGAGGCATAGGAAACAAGGTATACTCTATAACCCTTGAAAAAGGACACGGAACCATAAAACTTTCGGGGTATACGCAGTTTTTGGGCGGATACATTGAGATAGGAGACAGTAAGGTTTTAAAAGTCGTTGAGGATATGTCTATAACCGTTACGGAAGGCACTTACAGGGTAATCATCTCAAAGGGTGACGTTACAGCCACCAGGAACATTACGGTGGAGCGGGGGAAAACCGCACTTGCCGAGTTTGACGAATACCTTCAAAATCCCGCGAAGCAGGGCAGCATAGAATTTGTCCTTAAGCCTGACAATGCAAAGCTATACGTAGACGGAGTTAAGGTGGATACAAAAGAGTTGGTGGCACTGACTTACGGGGTTCACACCTTTACGGTTGTTGCAACCGGTTATGACAATTATATAGCGACATTTGTTGTTGATTCTCCGTACGAGAAACTGACCATAGATATGGACAACAATTCTTCAAAGAATGAAAGCACTACTAAGCAAAACAGCAGTACAAAAAGTCAGACGACAACTAAGGCTTCATCGTCATCAACCACACGGCATCAGTTGTCGACAAACCCGAGTACGACAAGTGTGTCTAACATACTTGACAAATTATTTAATTAGAAAAATTAATTCTGAATAGGAGAAAAAGATAATGCTTGCATTATCTTTATCGAGTTTGTGCCGAAGCGTCACAAACATCGGATATCGCGACCGCAAATCGGTGATTTGCGGCACATTCCTTCGCTAACGCTTCGGAATAGGAGAAAAAATGGGAAAATATTTTGGAACAGACGGCTTCAGAGGAGAAGCAAACGTAGGGCTTACCGTAGAACACGCATACAAGGTAGGCAGATTTTTGGGCTGGTACTTTGGCAGGGAAAAGAAATGTAATGTCGTAATCGGAAAAGATACGAGAAGAAGCAGCTATATGTTTGAGTATTCGCTTGTGGCAGGACTCACGGCATCAGGTGCGGATGTTTACCTTCTTCATGTCACTACGACACCTAGCGTATCATATGTGGTAAGGACAGAAGATTTTGACTGTGGCATTATGATTTCGGCAAGCCATAATCCTTTCTATGACAACGGAATAAAGCTTATAAACGATAAGGGCGAGAAAATGCAGGAGTCAGTTATAGAAAAGATTGAGCAGTATATTGACGGCAAAACGGAGGAGATACCTTTTGCACTGAAGGAGAATATAGGCCGTACCGTGGATTATGCAGCAGGCCGTAACCGCTATATGGGATATCTTATATCACTTGCCGTAAATTCATACAAGGGCATGAGAGTGGGACTTGACTGTGCAAACGGTTCGTCAAGTGCCATTGCAAAGAGCATATTTGACGCTCTCGGAGCAAAGACTTATGTCATAAATAACGAGCCTGACGGAACAAATATCAATGAAAACTGCGGTTCGACTCATATAGAGGCGTTACAGGAGCTTGTTGTCAGGGAGGGACTTGACGTAGGCTTTGCTTATGACGGAGATGCCGACAGATGTCTTTGCGTCGATGAAAAGGGTAATGTTGTAAACGGCGATTTGATTTTGTACATTTACGGAACATATATGAAGGAGAGGGGAAAGCTTCTCAACAATACGGTAGTTACTACGGTTATGTCAAATTTCGGACTTTACAAGGCATTTGACGCAGCAGGCATAGAGTATGAGAAGACGGCTGTAGGCGATAAATATGTATATGAAAATATGATTACCAACGGTCACAGACTCGGAGGAGAACAGTCAGGACACATTATATTCAGCAAATATGCGTCAACAGGTGACGGCATACTGACATCAATTAAGATGATGGAGGTAATGTTAGCTAAGAAGAAGAAGCTGTCAGAGCTTGCAATGCCTGTAACAATATACCCTCAGCTCCTAAAAAATATCAGAGTTAAGGACAAGGCAGAAGTAAAAGAGGACAAGGATGTAAAGGCGGCCGTAAACGCTGTGGCAGAGGCACTTGGAGATGACGGCAGAATACTTGTGAGAGAGAGCGGTACTGAGCCTCTGATACGTGTTATGGTAGAGGCAAAGTCACAGGAAGTGTGCGAAAAGTACGTGGACAGTGTGGTAAATGTCATAAAGCAAAAAGGATATGAGTGCTGATTTTTGCACTTAGGAATGGAGAAAGATATGTCTATATTAGTTACCGGCGGTGCCGGATTTATAGGAAGCCATACCTGCGTGGAGCTTTTGCAGGCAGGATATGATGTGGTAGTAATAGATAACCTGTGCAACTCTTCTAAGGAAGCTCTTGACAGAGTTATGGAGATTACGGGAAAGAAGCTTAAGTTTTACGAGGGAGACCTTCTTAACAGAGAGTTTGTCGAGCATGTAATGTGTTCGGAGGATATAGAGGCGTGCATACATTTTGCAGGCCTTAAAGCGGTAGGCGAATCAGTCGCAAAGCCTTGGGAATATTACAATAACAATATAACCGGCACACTTATACTTGTGGATGTGCTGAGAAAGCACAATGTTAAAAACATAGTATTTTCTTCATCTGCTACCGTATACGGAACACCGGAGACCATACCTATTACGGAGGACTGTAAAAAAGGCGAGGTTACCAACCCATACGGTCAGACAAAGTCAATGTTAGAGCAGATACTTATGGATATGGGAAAAGCTGACCCTGAGTGGAATATCATTTTGTTAAGATATTTCAACCCGATTGGTGCTCATGAAAGCGGAAGAATAGGTGAAAATCCAAAAGGTATTCCAAACAACCTTATGCCGTATATAACACAGGTTGCCGTGGGCAAGCTTGAAAAGCTCAAAGTATTCGGAAATGATTACGATACTCCTGACGGAACAGGCGTAAGGGATTACATACATGTGGTTGACCTTGCAAAAGGTCATATCTGCGCTCTGAAAAAACTTAAAGAGAACAAGGGAACGCTTATATATAATCTCGGAACAGGAAAAGGTTACAGTGTGCTTGATATCGTAAAGGCATTTGAGGAGGCAAACGGCGTTACCATTCCTTATGAGATAGTAGAGAGACGTCCGGGTGATATTGCCTGCTGTTACGCCGACCCGTCAAAAGCGAGAGAGGAAATGGGCTGGGCAGCAGAGAAAAATCTTGTTGATATGTGCAGGGATTCCTTCAGATGGCAGACAAATAATCCTAACGGTTTTGAGAAGGAAGAAAAGAAGAACGCTACTCTTGTAGTTATGGCGGCAGGCATAGGCAGCCGCTTCGGCGGTGGAATCAAGCAGCTTGAACCGGTAGGACCTAATGGGGAAATAATTATGGATTATTCCATTCTTGATGCCAAGCGTGCCGGATTCAATAAAGTAGTGTTTGTCATAAGACGCGACCTTAAGAAGGACTTTATGGAGGTCATCGGAAACAGAATAGCAGAAATTATAGACGTTGATTATGCATATCAGGAGCTTGACAATCTTCCGGAAGGATTTTCACTTCCTGAGGGCAGGGTTAAGCCATGGGGAACGGGACAGGCTATACTTGCCTGCAAGGGAATCGTAAATGAGCCGTTTGCAGTTATAAATGCAGATGACTATTACGGAAAAGAAGCATTTGAAAAGCTTTACAGATACCTTACGACAGAAAAACTGTATGATAAGGGCAGATTTAATATTTGCATGGCAGGATTTATTCTCAAAAATACACTTAGTGATAACGGTGCAGTTACGCGCGGAATATGCCTGGTAAATGATGAAGATAAGCTTGTCGGAGTCAAGGAGACCAAGGGCATAGAAAAGACTCCGACCGGACCTGTATGCAGAAAGGACGGAGCGGAAACGCACCTTGATGAGAATTCTTATGTATCCATGAATATGTGGGGACTGACACCGCAGTTTATAGACGGACTTGAGAGTGAATTCAAGCTGTTTCTTGCAAAGTTGGCTCCGAACGATATTACAAGCGAGTTTCTTCTTCCTACCATAATCGATACCATGATTAAGACAGGAAAAGCAGAGGTTACGCTTCTTGAAAGCAGGGATAAATGGTTCGGAGTAACCTACAAGGAGGACAAGCAGACGGTAGTTGATGAGATAAGAAAGCTTGTAGAGTCAGGAGAATACTAGAGCTTTCAGGCAGATAAATGGCATTATAACAAATACTCATACATATACTTTATAAAGAATTATTCCGGAGAGTAATGATATGAGGAAGGCTTTAATAATGCTTGTGCTGCTTGTGCTTTGTGTACTTTGTGCAGCCTGCAGGGTCAAGGATACAAGCGATACCGAGAAAAAGAGCGAGCTTGACTATACCGTGGCAGATGATGAAGATTTGCCGGAGGAGGTGGCAAATTACATTACAGACAGGAAAAGGGACAGCTTTTCCACTACGTTTGTTTCCGGGGAGTATATGTATATTATAGTGTGCTTCGGAACGATGAACACAAGCGGCTACAGTATACAGGTGACAAGCGCATACGAAACAGATAACAGGATAGTTATAGAAACCAAACTTAGCGGTCCTAAGACTGAGGGAGATAAGACCGAAACGTATCCTTATATCGTACTCAAGACAGAAAAAAGTGATAAACAGGTTGTGTTTAAATAGGAGGTTGTATGGAGTTATTAAGGGAAAACATTTGTGCAAGCAGGGAAATAAAACGTGAGATATTGCAGATAACAATAGACGACGATTATAATATACCGGATGTTAAGCCGGATGTGTCGGAGCTTTTGTGGCAGGAGGCAAATGTAAGCGATATTACGTTAAGACCGGATGAAAAGAGGGTAGGAGTAAGCGCAAAATTTGTTTTTGATGTGCTTTATCTTTCAAATGATAAAGAGAAGCTTTTAGAAAATATAATGGGAGAGCTTCCTTTAAGAGAAATGATAAATGCCGATATGTATATGGAAAGCGACGAACTTACGGCAGACGCTCAGATTCTTGATCTCAGCGTAAGAATGATAAATTCAAGAAAGCTCAACATAAAGGCAATCGTAAATATTGAACTTGTAATACATAGAATTGTGACAGCTCCTGTGGTGTCTGACGTATTGGCTGATGCCAGCAAGAGATTTTTTGAGGTAAAATATAACAGCCTTGTGGCAAAAAAAGCAGATGTCCTGAGAATTAAGGAAAATGTCACGCTGGCGGCAAGCAAGCCTGACGTGGGAAATATACTGTTTCGCTCCGTAAAACTTCGCCAAAGACAGGTGCGCCTTATAGACAACGGCTTTAATATAAGGGGTGAACTGGCATTTTTTATAATATATTCTCACAACAGCGGCAGTCGTGACAATAAGGAGGATATAGTATGGTATGAGGGCAGCGTTCCGTTTGATGAAACAGTAAGCGTAAACGGTGTGGCTGAGGACATGGTAGGAAGCATAGGTGCAAAGCTTTCCTCATATACCATAGAGGTGCAGCCGGATGATGACGGCGAGGAGAGAGTACTTTGTGTGGAAGCGGTAGTAGGTCTTGATATCAGGGTACTTGAGGATAAAGAAATGAGGATGCTTGAGGATATTTACAATCCTACGGTTGATTATGATATTGCCCAAAATGATATAGAACTTGAAAAAATAGTCGTAAAAAACGAATCAAAATGCAGTGTTACAGGCGGAATAAAAAGCACGGTTCCATCAGAAAGCCTGCTCCAGATATGCTATGTAGACGGTAAGGTCATAGAAGACGAAAGAGAACTTACACCGGCAGGAATAGTTATCAGGGGAATACTGGAGGTAAACATTATAGTCATCGTTGCCGATGATATAAGACCTGTAGGAGTCATTAAGGGACAGCTTCCGTTTGAACATACCATTTCCGTGCCGGAGACTGACGGCGAAATAAAATATGCCTATGACTGCTATCTTGAAAAAATAAATGTAAATTTAACCGGAGATAATGAAGCATCTGTCAAGGCCAATATAGTATTTGATACATTTGTCACAGAAAGCATAACTGCCAGGGCGATAGACAACATTGAAGCCGTGGAGGCGGATATGAAAGAAATAATGGATATGCCGGGAATTATAGGTTACATTGTAAAGGACGGCGATACCATGTGGAACATAGCCAAGAAATTCAGAACCACAACAGATGACATTAAACTTATAAATGACAAGAGTGACGAGAGAATAAGCCGAGGCGAAAAGCTGATAATTGTAAAAAATGTAAGGTAGTTCTTGAAAAACAATGATAATTTTGGTAAAATAAAACAAATGAAAAATGTAGGAGGATTGAGCTATGTTTTGTATGGTATGCGGTAATAAACTGGCAGACGGTGCAAAGTTTTGCCCATCTTGCGGTTCACCGGTTGCAGCAGCACCTGCACCAAGTGAAGCGGTTTTTGTGGATGAAGCAGTTAAGGCAGCAGCACAACCGGAAGTAAAAGAAGAAATAATTGAAAATCAGGAAGATGTTTCACAAAGCACTCCTGTTATTGAAGAAGCCTCTGAAATAGAAGATGTAGAGGTGGAGGAGTCAAGCGTAAGCCTTGAAAGTGAAGTAGATACATCTTTGGACCCTAGTGTGTTGGCAGCATTGGAAACACCGGATATTCCTGAGAGCGAGATTGATGTTGATGAGTTATCGGATACATTAAAGAGTACGGAAGAATCCGAAGATAAGCCGGAGCCTGAAGCTGTTACACCTGTGCAGCAGGAGGTTAATCAAAACGTGACTCCGGTACAGCCGGTATCTCCCGTTGCAGAGCCTGTTAAGATTCAGTCACAGAATTCGGTTATAGGAAGCGTACCCGTACAGCCAAGCCAGCCGCAGTCTGCACCCGTACCGCCTGTTATTCCTGTGCCTCCTGTCGCTCCGGCAACACCTATGATGCCATTGACAGGTGCGTCGACTAAAAGTGCACCAAAGGTTAAAAAGGAGAAGGAAGCATTTAAGATATTTGCACTTCTCGGAATACTTATTACCCTTGCAGGCTGTTTCCTTAACATACATAAGTTTAACAACTGGGACGGCGAAGAGTATGTGTCAAGAACAGATAAGCAGTGGGAATTTACTGAAGGTCAGATTATCATAGCAGCTATGGTGATTGCACTTGTATTTGTGATTTTGAGACTTAGCGCATTTGCACTTACCGGAGTTGTGGCTTCGTGGGTATCATATGCTTTGTTCTGTATGAGATTTTATTACTATCAGTCAGACATTCTTAAAGACGCTGATGTTGCCTTTAAGCTTGAGATAGGAACTTTCCTTATATGGGCAGGTCTTGTAATATCACTTATCGGACTTTTCATTAAGTTTGGAAAGAAAAAATTATTTAAAATATAATTATGTATAAAAGAGGTCAGAATTTCACAGATTCTGACCTCTTTTTTCTTGATTTATTGTCAGAAATTGTATATAATATACTGTATACAAAATACGTCAAAGGGTGATTTTGTGGATAATATTAAATTAAAAGCAAGAGCAAAGATAAATATTGGTTTGGACGTAGTGAGGAAACGTCCTGACGGATACCATGATATGAGGATGGTTATGCAGACTTTAAAAATGTATGACGGTATCAGCATGGCTAAGAATCATAACGGAAATATTTCGATTAAGACTAATCTTCCGTATGTGCCTGACAATGAGAATAATCTTTGTTACAAAGCAGCAAAGCTTTTGAGGGATGAATTTAATATCGATACAGGCGTTGATATAGATTTGGTAAAATATATACCGGTCTCTGCGGGAATGGCAGGCGGAAGTTCCGACGCTGCTGCTGTCATGGTAGGTATGAACAAGCTGTTTGGCTTATCGCTTTCGATGCAGGATTTGATGGAAAGAGCGGTTAACATAGGTGCTGACGTACCATACTGCATAATGCGCGGAACGGCAATGGCGGAAGGAATCGGCGAGAAGCTGACAAGACTTAATCCGTTTCCTGAATGTGTGGTGCTGGTTGCAAAGCCGGGGATAGCAGTTTCCACAAGAAGCGTATTTGGAAAGCTTCGCCTTACCGAAGATACTTACCATCCTGATATAGACAGTATCGTTAAAGGCATAAACGAAAAAAATATGGATATGATAGCTTCTAATATGGGAAATGTACTTGAAGACGTCACGGAGAAAGATTTTCCGGTGATTAGTACCATTAAAAGCAAAATGGCAGAAAACGGTGCCATAAAGGCTCTTATGAGCGGAAGCGGACCTACGGTATTCGGACTGTTTGAAAATATTGAAGATGCCAGAAAGGCATTTTACAGCATAAAAAAAGAGCATATTGCAAGACAAATGTTTATAACGGACATTTTTAATGTATAGGAAATAACGCATAGAAAGGGCGAAAAGCAGATGAAAAAAGATTTGAAGCTGGAAATTAACGATTATTTACCTTTAAGAGAGGTAGTATTTCTCACCTTGAGGCAGGCTATTTTAAAGGGAGAACTGGAGCCGGGTGAAAGACTGATGGAAATATCTCTTGCCAATCAGCTTGGCGTCAGCAGAACGCCGATAAGAGAAGCTATCAGAAAGCTTGAACTTGAAGGGCTTGTTGTCATGGTGCCAAGAAAAGGTGCTGAGGTGGCGTCCATAACAGAGAAGGATATGAAGGATGTCCTTGAGCTTCGTTGCGCTCTTGACGCTTTTTCAGTTAAACTTGCATGTGAGCGCATGAGCCAGGAAGAACTTGAAAAGCTTGAGCTTGCGAACAAGGATTTTGAGGAAGCTATAGTTTCCCATGACCTTATAAAGATAGCTGAGGCAGACGTGAAGTTCCATGAGGTTATTTACAATGCCACAACAAACCAGAGACTTATACAAATGATTAGTAATCTTCGCGAGCAGATGTACAGATATCGGCTGGAGTATCTTAAGGATGCAAGAAACCATTCGATACTCATAAATGAGCACAATGACATTATAAAAAGCATAAAGGACGGCGATGTTGAGGCTGCTCAGAAAATGGTTACAACTCATATACAGAACCAGGAGAAATGCATTTACAAATTAATCAGCAAATAAGTGAATATGATTTAAAATAAAGGCAATAATCAGTGTAAGTTAATAATGGAGGTTTGATTATGAAAAGATTTATTAGACTGCTGATGGTTGCCTTTGTTGTCATTTTGGGCATATATGTTACATACGAAAACAAAAAGATGGAAAAGATTCAGCAGGGCATAGCTGATAAGATTATCAGATTTCATGTTCGCGCCAACAGCGACAGTGAAAAAGACCAAAACATTAAGACAAGGGTAAAAGAAAATGTGGTGGATTACCTTTATGACAGGCTGTCGGCTTCAGAAAGCCTTGATGAGACAAAACAGATTCTTACGGATAATATGGATGAGATAAAAGAGATAGCCGTGGAAACCGTCAGGGAATCCGGAGAGAATTACGACGTAAACGTGTATTTTGAAGAAGCATATTTTCCACTCAGGACTTACGGTGATATGAGTTTTCCGCCGGGAGTCTATGAGGCTTTCAGAATTGACATCGGTGATTACGAGGGAAAAAACTGGTGGTGTGTGCTGTATCCTCCGCTTTGCTTTGTGGATTCTACATATGCCGTTGTGCCGGACGCTTCAAAGCAGCAGTTTAAAGAAATTCTGTCGCCTGAGGAATATTGTGCGGTAACGGTTGGCACGCTTAGCAAAAGCAAGGTAAAATTTGAATTTAAGTATTTTAAATTTCTGAACAGACTTATGCCATAGTCCTTTTGATGAATAGCATTTTTTCCCTGATTGCATATTTTATAGAATAGTAGTAAAATAGTGTTAAATTTTCATAGCAGGAGGCTGAAATGGATAATAATGCACCTATCGGTGTTTTTGATTCGGGCGTGAGCGGACTTACGGTAGCCCGCGAGATAATGCGCCAGATACCGAATGAGCGGATTGTATATTTTGGCGATACCGCCAGAGTCCCATATGGCTCTAAGTCAAAACAAACAATTCTCAAATTTTCAAGACAGATAATACGCTTCCTCAAAACAGAGGGCGTCAAGGCGATAGTTATAGCGTGTAATACAGCTAGCGCGCTGGCTCTGGATGATATAGAAAAAGAGCTGGATATACCTATAATAGGAGTTGTCAGAAGCGGAGCCTCCATGGCGGCAAAGGCGACAAAGAATAAGCGCGTGGGCATTATAGCTACCGAGGGTACGATTAACAGCAACATTTACAAAGATTATCTAAGCAGCATCGACAGTGAAATTACGGTTATCGGGAAAGCGTGTCCGCTATTTGTTCCTCTGGTGGAGGAGGGGATGATAGACGACCCCGTAACAAAGGAGATTGCAACAAGATACCTTAATTATTTAAGAAATGAAAATATAGACACTCTCATACTTGGATGTACTCATTATCCTTTGCTTAGAAATACAATAAAAGAGATTATGGGAGACGGTGTTACCCTTGTAAATCCTGCCTATGAGACGGCTGTTGAGCTTAAGACTCTTCTTAAGGAGAAGAATTTGGCAAATATAAAGGAATATGAGAGCGCGTCAGTTATGTATAAGTTTTATGTGTCGGATGCTGCCGAGAAATTCAGCCGTTTCGCAAACAGTATAATGCCTTTTGACATTATGCCGGCGCAACAGATAAATATTGATGAATATTAAGTGAGAATATGGAAAAAGATATCAGGATAAATATACATACGACTAACAGCTACGGTCATGAAAGCGATGAGACAAAGCAGAGTTATCCGGGAAAGCTCTTCGTAAAGAACGGTAAAAGATACTGCGTGTATAATGACGAAGAGTGCAGCAATATGATAAAGCTTGGAAGCAGCGAGATAGAAATACTAAGGAGAGCTGATGGTTTTTCAAGCAAAATGTTTTTTAAAGGCGGCGAGGCAACAATATCTTCTTACAGTATGCAGGGTTCTGTTATGTCCATGAAGGTTCATACCCGATGGCTTGGGATAGAAGAATATGAAGACAGGATAGCCGTAAGCATTAAATACGATTTAGAGATGAACGGACAGTTTGTCTCGGAAAATAATGTTTTTATTGAGATAGGATATGTACGGTAAGCACTTCATAAGATATGCGGAATGGAGATTAATATGCACAGAGAACAATATAAAAGGATTGTTAATTTCTTACAGGGATTAGTATTGCTTGCTATTGAAACAGGAATTTTTGCTTATGTATGGTACGGAAAGTATGCCGACGTCATAGAGCTCCCGTTTTTTAAGCGTGGAAATTGGGCAGTAATAGGTATGTACGCCCTTATGGCGTTTTTGTTTACAAAGATATATTCGGGATATAAGATAGGTTATATAAGAACCATGGATACGGTGTATTCAAATGTTATTGCAATGCTTTGTACAAACGTGGTTATGTACTTCCAGCTTGTGCTTATATCGCGTCACTATTACAGTGCAAGCATTATGGTGCTTATTATGGGAATAGATGTATGTGTGATTATATTGTGGACTTTTGCATGCAAGAGGATATATGCAAGTATTTATCCTGCACGAAATATGATTATCATATATGATAAGTATTCGCCAACATTTCTTATGGAGAAAATGAATTCGCGAAAGGACAAGTATAACGTAACAAAGGCTATAAACGTAAATGTAGGCAAGGAAAAGCTTCTTGAGGAGATAAGCAGATATGATGCTGTTGTCATATGCGATATTGAAGCGGTGATGCGTAACTTTATTTTGAAATACTGTTACAAAAATTCAATAAGAACATATGTCACACCAAGAATATCAGATATTATTATCATAGGTTCCGATGAAATGCATCTTTTTGACACACCTCTGCTTTTGTCAAGAAATCAGGGACTTTCCATAGACCAGAGGTTTATCAAAAGGGCAATGGATATAATCGTATCGTCGGTGGGCATAGTCATAGCTTCGCCTATTATGCTTATATGTGCCATTGCCATAAAGGCGTATGACGGAGGTCCTGTATTTTACAGGCAGGACAGGCAGACAATCAACGGAAAGATATTTAGGATATACAAGTTCAGAAGCATGATAGTGGATTCAGAGAAAAACGGTGCCAGACTTGCAAAAAAGAATGATGACCGTATTACGCCTGTGGGAAAGGTGCTAAGAAATCTGCATTTTGACGAGCTTCCGCAGCTTTTTAACGTTTTTGTCGGCGATATGTCCATGGTAGGTCCAAGACCTGAAAGACCGGAAATATGCGAGCAGTATATGAAGGACATGCCTGAGTTTGATTTCAGGCTTAAGGTAAAGGCAGGGCTTACAGGCTATGCACAGGTGTACGGAAAGTACAATACCACCCCGTACGATAAATTAAAACTTGATTTAAGTTACATTCAGAAACAGAGTATTCTTCTGGACCTTAAGCTGATGCTGCTCACATTTAAAATAATGTTTCAAAAGGAATCATCAGAAGGTGTGGAAAATGACCAGACTACTGCATTGAAAGGAAAAAAATGAAAAGTATAATTATAGATTTATGGAAAAACAAGCGGCTTATATTTAATCTGGCAAAGAATGATTTTAAAACAAAATATGCGGGTTCTTATCTCGGAATATTTTGGGCATTTGTACAGCCCATAGTTACGATACTTGTATACTGGTTTGTATTTCAGGTCGGCTTTCGTTCGGGAACGGTATCAGAGTTTCCTTTTGTAGTATGGCTTACCTGCGGTATGGTGCCATGGTTCTTTTTCTCTGACGCATGGATGAGTGCAACAAACAGTATGCTGGAATACAGTTATCTTGTAAAAAAGGTTGTGTTTAATATCGGTATACTTCCGATGGTAAAGATATTGTCGGCCTTTTTTGTAAATCTGTTTTTTATACTGGTAATGCTGGTGCTTTGTGCCGTATACGGATATTATCCTAACCTTTACTCACTGCAGTTTATATATTACATTTTTGCAATGTTTATGCTGGTACTGTCACTTTCATATCTGACAAGTGCCATTGTAATATTTTTCAGGGATTTGACTCAGCTTATGAACATAGTGCTTCAGGTAGGTATGTGGATGACTCCCATTATGTGGAACAAGGCTATGCTTGATGAAAGCTTATGGTGGATACTTAAGCTTAATCCGATGTTCTATATAGTGCAGGGCTACAGGGATTCCATACTGGAGCAGACGTGGTTCTTTGAGCATATGACATGGACCATATATTTCTGGGTATTTATCATAGTGGCATTTATCATAGGTACGGCTATATTTAAGAAGCTTCGTCCACATTTTGCGGATGTACTGTAATGAAAATTTCAGAAGGCGAGGAGCATATGGAAGCAGAAAAGATGATTGAGATTGAAAATCTCACAAAGATATACAATTTGTACGAAAAGCCTATCGACAGGCTTAAGGAATCTTTAAGTATAGGACATAAATGCTACCACAAAGAGCATTATGCCTTAAAGGATGTGTCGTTTACCGTAAACAGGGGTGAATCCATAGGTATTATGGGTATAAACGGCTCGGGAAAATCCACAATTCTCAAGATTATAACAGGAGTTTTGAATCCTACCTCGGGAAAGGTTGTCACTCACGGAAAGATTTCAGCACTTCTGGAGCTTGGAGCAGGCTTTAATCCTGAGTATACGGGCATAGAAAACATTTATCTTAACGGAACAATGATGGGCTATACAAAGGAAGAAATGAAGGAGAGGGTTCCGTCCATTGTGGAGTTTGCAGATATAGGTGATTTTATAAACCAGCCTGTAAAGACATATTCAAGCGGTATGTTTGCAAGACTGGCATTTGCCGTTTCCATAAATGTAGAACCGGAGATACTCATTGTTGATGAAGCATTGAGCGTTGGAGATATAAGATTTCAGCTTAAATGTATTGAAAAAATGAAACAGATGATGAAGGGCGGTACAACCGTACTGTTTGTTTCGCATGACGTAAATGCCATAAGACGTTTCTGTACCCGTGCCATATGGTTAAGACACGGTGTCATAGAGGAAGACGGCGATGTAAACCGTATCTCCGATAAGTATCTTGACTTTTTAAAGATTGGCGAAGAGTACTATGATGAAAAGAAAAATGAAGATACGGCTGTAAAGACAGAGGAAGATAAAGAGCAGGAAGAAGAGAAGCTTGCAAAAAATGTCATAGCAGAGATAACAAGTTTTAAGGTTATGAACAGCAATAATGTCGAGGTGTCGGAGGTTGACATTAACGAGCCTCTTAATATTGAAGTGACATACAATGTTTATGACGAAAACATAAAAAAACCGGTTGTCGGTATTGCGGTACGTGGTATGGACGACGATTATGTGTGCGGACTTAACTCGCTCCTTGACAATCACAGGGTAGATTGGAAAAAGGGTGAAAACAGAATAACCCTGCGATATACTCAGGGCATGCTTGCCATAGGCGGAAAATATTACTTTGATGTTGCACTTTATGATGAAACGGCAACCGTTCCGATACAGTATATATCTGTGGTAAAGAAAATTGCAGTGTATTCAGGATACAAAGGCGAGGGAAGATATATTATCCCTCATGTCTGGGAAAATGGAGGAAACAATGAGCAAATATGAGTGTGAACTTGATTTAGAGACAGATAACTCGCTTTCGCTTATAGTAAGAAGAATTAAAGAAGGTTCAAAGATACTTGAATTCGGACCGGCAGCAGGAAGGCTTACAAAGCATTTGAAGGAGGGTATGAACTGTCAGGTGTACATTGTGGAGCTTGACGGCGAGGCATATAAGAAAGCTCTTTTGTATGCGGAAGACGGAGTTGTCGGTGACATAGAAACATATGAGTGGCATGAGAAATTTAAAAACGAGAAATTTGATTATATATTGTTTGCGGATGTGCTGGAGCACCTGAGAAATCCAAAGAAGGTTATTAAAGTGTGCAGGGAGCATCTTTGCGAGAATGGAAGGATAATCACATCCATTCCTAATGTTGCCCACAATTCTGTCATATTTAACCTTTTAAAAAATAGTTTCAGATATAATAATCTCGGACTTCTTGATAATACGCATATACATTTGTTTACTTATAATTCGGTCAGGGAAATGTTTGAAGAAAACGGTATGTTCATATCGTATTTTGACGGAACTTATATTGATGAGGTTGCCGGAGAATTTCCGCACAGCATAAAGGAGGCGGATTCCGTTCAAAGTCAGACACTTTGCGAACATCCTTACGGCGAAGTATATCAGTTTATAGCTGAAGCCGTAAATAGCAGTGAAGGTAAGGAATGTGAACACCGCATACGAAAATTTCTCCCAAACAGACTGTGTACCGTATATTTTGATAACGGAAACGGCTATAATGAAGATAATGTCAAACGATATTATTATGATGAAGAAAACAGAATAAGCATTGTTCTTGAACGTGGAAGAGATTATGATGAGAAAACTCTGCGTGTACGGTTTGATCCGTATGAAGGAAGAGCGGTGCGGGTAAGCGGATTTAAGGTTTCGGATGAGTCAGGAAATGCCGTTGAATATATATGTAACGGTGAAATCTTTTCGGAAGGAATTATATTCGGAACAACTGATCCTGCCATTGAATTTGCCATAAACGGTGCGGTTAATGTGAAAATAGAGGCACAGCTTTTTGTCCTTGCTGATACCCAGACTGTTGAGAGAATGCAAAAATGGATATCAAAAAGAGAAGAAATTATAAATAATCAGGCTGAAGAACTTCTTATAAAGGATAACAGAATAAATGAACTTTGTGCCGAGATTAACTCTCTTCGTGGGAAGATAGAATCAAGACAGCAGATTATAGACAGTATGAAAAATTCAACTTCATGGAAAGTTACCAAGCCAATAAGGACTGTAAAGGATGCATTTAAAAAATAGAACTGCAGCCGCAAATCTGAAATTTGCGGCGAGTTCTTACGCTAACGCTTCAGAATGTGAGGAAATATGAAAAAGGCTTTAATAGTGACTACGGTCAGCGGGTTTGTGCCGCAGTTTGAAATGAATAATGTTCGTCTGTTGCAGGAGAGAGGCTATGAGGTTCATTATGCCGCAAATTACAATACTCCTGTGTATGGGGATAATTCCCGCCTTGAAGGAACGGGAATAATAAGGCATCAGGTGGATTTTGTGAAATCCCCGTTTTCCTTTTCAAACATAAAGGTATACAGACAGTTAAAGGCTGTGGTAAAGGAATTAAACAGGGATGGGGAACTGAAGATTATACACTGTCATACTCCTATGGGAGGAGCTATGGCAAGACTTGTGGGAAAGGGACTCCGAAAGTACGGTACAAAAATAATATATACGGCTCACGGTTTTCATTTTTTTAAGGGGGCAGATAAGCTTAACTGGCTTGTATACCATACCGCAGAAAAATGGCTTTCAAGATATACGGATGTACTTATAACAATTAACCGCGAGGATCACAGGGCTGCAAAAAGTTTTCATATGAAAAAGCTGGCATACATACCGGGAGTAGGTATGGATCTAAAAAAGATTGAAGCCATACCGTGTGAAAGAGAGGCAGTAAGGAATGAACTGGGACTTTCGGGTGATGATTACTGTCTTGCAAGCGTGGGAGAACTTTCTGACAGAAAGAATCATCGCATAGTTATAGAGGCAATGGCAGAGATTCCCGATAAGAATATCAAATATGTCATATGCGGAAGCGGTGCAAATGATGCCATGCTAAAAGAGCTGGCAAAAACGCTCGGTGTTGACAAAAAGATTATATTTGCGGGATACAGAACCGACGCGGTGAGAGTGCTTAAGGCTATGGACGCATTTGTATTTCCGTCACTTCAGGAGGGACTGCCGGTGGCACTTATGGAGGCTATGGCAGCAGGACTTCCGGTAATAGCTTCTAAAATACGTGGAAATGAGGATTTGGTTGATAGTACAAGCGGTATTCTTGTGCCTTCTTCTGATAAGGCATCATATGTAGCTGCCATAAAGACAATAAGTTCATATACTGATGAACAGCTTAGCGGGGTGCGTGAGCACAATAAACTGGTGCTGGGCAATTTTACGCTGGAAAAAGTAGAGAAGATTATGAAAAAGGTGTACAACTACGCAGAAAGGTGATGTGTAATGGATAAAACAGAGGTGATTCTTTCCACATACAATGCCACTAAATATCTCAAGGTTCAGCTAGACAGCATATTGCAGCAGGATTATGAAAATATTTCCCTGCTTATTCGTGATGACGGCTCTACGGACGGCACTTTGGAGATTTTGGAGGAATATGCACAAAAATATGATAACGTAAGGTATTACGCAGGTGAAAATCTTGGTGCAGCGGGAAGCTTTTTTGACCTTATGAAAAATGTTTCTGAGGATGCTAAGTATATAGCACTCTCAGATCAGGATGATTATTGGATGCCTGAAAAGATAAGCGTGGCTGTGAGAAATATAAGGTCATGCGAGAACAGTCACAAAAATGTGGGTGTGCTGTATTGCACAAATCAGCTTCTTGTGGATGAAAATCTTACCCCGATTGACACTACATTTTCAAGGGCGGGACTCAGACCTTCTTTTGGAAACGCTCTTGTTGAAAACATATGTACAGGCTGTACGGCTGTATTTAACAGAAAGGTGTTAAAGGCTGTTGTTACACATATCCCTGATTACTGCATTATGCACGATTTCTGGCTGTATCTTGTGGCGTCTTACATAGGAAAGGTAATCTATGACGATACCTCCTATATACTTTACAGACAACATGCTGACAATGTGCTTGGAGAGAGAAGCAGCCGCATTGAGGAGCTTAAGCACAGAATACAGTGCTTTAAGTCGAGATATAATACGCTTACCATGCAGAACAAGGAGTTTGTAAGACTTTTTGAGATGAAAGGAAAGAAGGGAGAGCTTGCAAAGCTGGTGGCTGACTATAAGGAAGGCACAAACCGCTTTAAGGTGGCAACGTCTTCAAAGGTTTTTCGCCAAAGAACGGCTGATGACATTATATTCAGAATATTGTTTCTGTTTGGATTAAGATAATGGCAGAGGTTATACAGATTTATAACGCAGAAACCTAAATTTGAGATTAAGCGTAAAGCTTGTTTTGCCTAAACAAATATAGACAAGCTATTGAAAATATTGTATAATCAAAGCAACTGTGCAAAATGATTTGAAGCATATGCTTCAGAATGTGAGGTTAAAATGAAAGGTATAATTTTGGCAGGAGGTTCAGGCACACGCCTCTACCCGCTTACAATGGTAACAAGTAAACAATTACTCCCTATATATGATAAGCCGATGATATATTATCCTCTGTCTACGCTTATGCTTGCGGGCATAAAGGATATTCTTATCATATCTACGCCTACAGATTTGCCTAATTTTGAAAGACTTTTAGGTGATGGTTCAAATTTCGGACTGAATTTAAGCTATAAGGTTCAGCCGTCTCCGGACGGACTTGCTCAGGCGTTTATTCTCGGCGAGGAGTTTATCGGCGATGACACCTGTGCAATGGTGCTTGGAGACAATATATTTTACGGCAACGGATTTTCAAGGATACTTAAAAGTGCGGTTGAAAATGCCGAGCAGAATCACAGGGCTACGGTATTCGGATACTATGTGGATGACCCTGAAAGATTCGGCATAGTTGAATTTGACGAGAGTGGAAAGGTTATATCCGTAGAGGAGAAACCACAAAAGCCTAAGTCAAATTATGCCATAACAGGTCTGTATTTTTACGACAACAGATGCGTAAAGTATGCTAAAGAGCAGAAGCCGTCAGCAAGAGGCGAGCTTGAGATAACGGATCTTAACAGGATGTATCTTGAGAACGGAGAGCTTGACGTAAAGCTTCTCGGACGTGGCTTTGCATGGCTTGATACGGGAACGATGGACAGTCTTCTTGAAGCTTCGGACTTTGTGGCCTGTGTTGAGAAAAGACAGGGTGTTAAGATATCTGCGATTGAAGAGATTGCCTATATAAACGGCTGGATTGATAAGGAAAAACTTATGGAGTCAGCTAAGAAATACGGAAAGTCAACATACGGACAGCACCTTATGAGAGTTGCAGAGGGTAAGGTTCGTTATTAATAAAAATAAGCTTTAGAATGGAGGAAAAATATGAAGATTTTAGTTACCGGAGGCGCCGGATTTATAGGCGGTAATTTTGTACACCATATGGTAAACAAGTATCCTGACTATCAGATTGTAAATCTTGATTTACTTACTTATGCAGGCAATCTTGAAACATGTAAGCCTGTTGAGAACAAGCCCAATTACAAGTTTGTAAAGGGTGACATTGCAGACAGACCGTTTATTATGGATTTGTTTGAGAAAGAAAAATTTGATGTTGTCGTAAACTTTGCGGCGGAGAGCCATGTAGACCGTTCCATAACGGACCCGGGTATATTTGTACAGACAAACGTGCTTGGTACACAGGTGCTTCTTGACGCTTCAAAGGAATACGGAGTAAAGAGATATCATCAGGTATCAACAGATGAGGTATACGGTGATTTGCCGCTTGACAGACCTGACCTGTTCTTTACGGAAACCACACCGCTCCACACATCAAGCCCATATTCTTCAAGTAAAGCAAGCGCAGATCTTTTTGTTCTTGCATATTACAGAACTTACGGACTTCCTGTTACAATAAGCAGATGTTCAAATAACTATGGCCCTTATCATTTCCCTGAGAAGCTCATTCCTCTTATCATAAGCCGTGCACTTGCAGACGAGGAGCTTCCTGTATACGGAAAGGGTGAAAATGTTCGTGACTGGCTTCATGTATCAGATCACTGTGAGGCTATAGACCTTATTATCCACAAGGGACGCGTAGGTGAGGTATACAATGTAGGCGGACACAATGAGAGAACAAATCTTGAAGTTGTAAAGACTATTCTTAAAGCACTCAACAAGCCAGAGAGCCTTATCAAGTATGTTACGGACAGACCGGGACATGATTTGAGATACGCCATTGACCCTACAAAGCTTGAAACAGAGCTTGGCTGGAAGCCGAAGTATACATTTGACACAGGTATCCAGATGACTATCGAATGGTATCTTAACAATAAAGAGTGGTGGGAGAACATTATCAACGGTTCTTACACACAGTATTTTGACAAAATGTATGGAAAGAGGTTGGCAGACTAATGAAAGTATTAGTTACAGGTGTTGGCGGTCAACTTGGTCATGACGTAGTAAATGAGCTGGCTGCAAGAGGTCATGAGGCAGTGGGAAGCGACATAGCAGAAAGCTATTCAGGCGTTGCAGACGGTTCTGCCGTTACAAAAGCAGCTTATGTGTCTTTGGATATAACTGATGCGGCTGCAGTTGAAAAAGTCATAAGAGAAGTTAATCCGGAGGCTGTCATTCACTGTGCGGCATGGACTGCCGTTGATATGGCAGAGGATGACGATAAGGTTGAAAAGGTTCGCGCAATCAATGCAGGCGGTACAAAGAATATCGCACTTATGTGCAAGGAACTTGACTGCAAAATGATTTATATATCTACAGACTATGTGTTTGACGGACAGGGAACAAAGCCGTGGGAACCTGACTGCAAGGATTATAAGCCTCTTAATGTCTATGGACAGACAAAGCTTGAAGGAGAGCAGGCCGTCAGCGGACTGCTTGAAAAGTATTTCATTGTCCGCATAGCATGGGTGTTTGGATTAAACGGAAAGAATTTCATAAAGACTATGCTGAATGTAGGAAAGAATCACGACACCGTAAGAGTGGTAAATGACCAGATAGGTACGCCTACCTACACGCTTGACCTTGCAAGACTTCTTGTTGATATGGCAGAGTCAGAAAAATACGGATACTATCATGCCACTAATGAGGGCGGATATATTTCATGGTATGATTTTACCTGTGAGATATTTAAGCAGGCAGGCTACGGCACTAAGGTGGTTCCCGTAACTACTGAAGAGTACGGTCTTTCAAAGGCTGCGCGTCCGTTTAATTCAAGGCTTGATAAGAGCAAGCTTGTAACTGCGGGATTTACACCGCTTCCGACATGGCAGGACGCTCTTTCACGCTATTTGAAGGAATTAGAAAATCAGGCATAGGAATGCTGTGGCGCAGCCGCAGAGATGTTGCGGTGCGTATTTATAACATTTCGGAATGGAGATAACAATGGGAAAGATTAAAGTTACCAATTGTGACATAGAAGGCTTGTATGTAATAGAGCCGACTGTATTCGGCGATGAGCGCGGATACTTTATGGAAACATACAATTATAATGATATGAAAGAGGCAGGGCTTGACATGGAGTTCGTTCAGGACAATCAGTCAATGAGCGCCAAGGGCGTACTCAGAGGACTTCATTTTCAGAAGCAGTATCCGCAGGGTAAGCTTGTGAGGGTGGTTCGAGGCAAAGTATTTGATGTGGCAGTTGATTTGCGTGCTGATTCAAAAACTTACGGTAAATGGTTTGGCGTTGAACTCTCAGCAGAAAACAAAAAGCAGTTTTATATTTCACCGGGATTTGCACACGGCTTTGTAGTGCTTTCGGATGAAGCAGAATTTTGCTACAAATGCACGGACTTCTATCATCCTAATGATGAGGGAGGCGTGGCATGGAATGATCCGGACATAGGAATTGAGTGGCCGGAAATTGTAGGTGAGTATAAGGGAAGCGCAAGCGCAGAAGGCTATGCTTTGTCAGACGGAACAAAGCTTAACCTGTCAGATAAGGATCAGAAGTGGCAGGGAATTAAAGATACATTTAAGTTTTAGGCATCGGCAAAGTAATGCTTTCGGGCATTACTTTTCGTGCGTTGAAAGCAAAAGAAGTTTTGAAGGTTGCAGAAATGAAGGCAAATATGAATCATACGTTTGTTATATGTGCATATAAGGAAAGTCCGTTTCTGGAAGAATGTGTAAAGTCGCTGTTAGCACAGAGCGAGAGCTCAGTGATAAAACTTGCCACATCAACTCCTAATGATTATATTATACATATCTCCCAAAAATATAATATAGATATGTATGTCAATGATGGGGAAAATGGTATTGCGGGTGACTGGAATTTTGCATACAGCCTGACAGATACGGAATATGTTACGATTGCACATCAGGATGACATATATGAAAGTGAATATGCCAAGCGAGTACTTGAAAAGCTTAATACATGCAGGAAGAAGCCTCTTATTGCCTTTACTGATTATGGTGAAATAAAGTATGGAAAAAGAGAGAAATCAACGGCATTACTCAAGATAAAAAGAATGCTTCTGCTACCGATACGTCCTAAATGTATGCAAAATAAGAAATGGATAAAGCGAGGGATTCTTTCGCTTGGTAATCCTATATGCTGTCCGTCAGTAACGTATGCCAGGAAAAATATTCCTGATAAGCTGTTTATGACGCATTTCAGAAGTAATGTTGACTGGGAAACATGGGAGAGGCTTTCAAAGCTTGACGGTTCTTTTGTATATTGCAAAGATGTGCTTATGTTTCATAGAATTCACGAAGGCTCAGAAACGAGTTCCGTAATAAATGAAAATAAGCGCGGGCAGGAGGATTATGAAATGTTTCAAAAATTCTGGCCACGATTTATTGCAAAAATGCTGACAAAAAAGTATGCATCAAGCGAGAAATACAATAAGGGTTAGGAAGGATATACTTGTTATAATACCTGCATACAATGAAGAGCTGAATATAGAGCGGGGTGTGGACGAGCTTATAGAAAAATATCCGCAGTATGATTATGTTGTGGTAAATGACGGCTCAAAGGATAATACGGCAAAAATATGCAGAAAAAGAGGATATAATCTGCTTGATTTGCCGGTAAATTTAGGACTTGCCGGAGCTTTTTAGACAGGACTTAAATATGCATATTATAAAGGATATGAGTATGCCATACAGTTTGACGCCGATGGTCAGCACAGACCTGAGTATATAGCCGGTATGGCAGAAGAACTGAAAAAGGGTGCAGATGTTGTCATCGGTTCAAGATTTGTTACCGAAAAGAAGAGTATGTTACCGAGAATGCTCGGAAGCAGGCTCATATCTTTAGCCATAAAAATCACTACCGGAAAAAGAATAAACGATCCTACATCAGGTATGCGAATGTTTAACAGGAAGCTCATTAAGGAAATGGCGCAGAATATGAATTACGGACCGAAACCGGACACCTATCATATCTTATAAAAAATGGCGCAAAAGTATCAGAGGTACAGGTAAAGATGGAAGAAAGAATTGCAGGAGAAAGCTATCTGAATTTTGCCAAATCCATTTCCTATATGATTAGAATGGTAACTTCAATACTCTTTATTCAGAACTTCAGAAAGAGAGGATGACAATGTCGATATCGTTAAGAATTATACTGATTGCTGTGTCAGTGCTTACGGTACTATTTATGATAAGCAAGATAAGAAAGACAAAGCTTCAGATAGAATATGCCATATTTTGGCTGGGATTTTCGGTGCTTCTTCTCGTGTTCAGCATATTCCCTCAGATTGCGATGTGGATGTCTGATATATGCGGTATAGAATCACCTGCCAATTTTATTTTTCTTTTTGTTATATTTATTCTTCTTATTAATCAGTTTAATATGACTATTAAGCTGTCAAATGCAGAGAGCCGTACTGCAGGCATTATACAGGAGACGGCTATCAGGGAAAAGATGAAAAAGGATGAGAAATGTGACTGATACAAAGAAAATATTTTTTTGGAATATGACAGGCAGCTTAATCAGCGCATTATCCAGCGTAATACTTTTTATGCTTGTTACACGTTTTCTTGACAACGCTGATGCAGACATATTCAGCCTGGCATTTTCCGTCTCTCAGATGTTTATGACCATCTCTTCCTTTCATGTAAGAGTGTTTCAGTCTACTGATATAATTGAAAAATACAGTTTTAAGGATTATTTTCACTTCAGGATATTTACCTGCACACTTATGCTTGTCACATCAATAGTGTATGTGGCAGCTAACGGATACACCGGAGAGAAAGCGCTCGTGGTGCTTCTTCTTGGCATATTCAGAATTGCCGATGCAATAGCGGATGTGTATGAAGGTAATTTCCAGCAGAAGGAAAGACTTGATATAGCAGGAAAATCACTGACTTATCGATTCCTTACGGCAACTGTTCTGTTTGGCATAAGCGTGTGGCTGACAGGCAGTCTGATTGTCGGATGTATAATACTGATAGTTGTGACCTTTGCAACCATATTGCTATATGACCATCGTATGAATAAGGAGCTTTTTGTGCTCCGAAGTCATGATAACGAGGCAAAGCATATAATTCATATATGTAAAGAGCTTTTTATGAAATGTTTTCCAATATTTTTAGACGGTTTTCTCATAATAGCCATATTTAACATACCAAAGACGGTTATTGATAAGGCTATTACGGGAGGGATTATGCCGGAGGGCCATCTTGCATACTATAACATTATATTTATGCCTGCCTCTACCATCAATCTTTTGTTTATACTTTTAAGGCCACTGATAACTAAAATGGCTATTCTTCTTAAAGAAAATAAACTTAAACAGATGATGGACATTATCTGCAAAATGGTACTGGGAGTAATCGGTTGTACGCTTGTGGCTACGGCTGTATGTTATCTTATCGGAATACCGGTGCTTAATCTGTTCTACGGAAAAGACATAAGTCCGTTTAAGACAGAACTTATAATACTTGTGGCAGCAGGCGGCATAAGCACACTTGCCACTCTTTGCGACAATATCATAACAATATTGAGAAGACAAAAATATCTTGTGGCGGCATACATTGTATCTATCATAGTTACATACGTAGTGTGTGAACCGATGCTGATAGAATATGGTATGCTGGGCGCGGCATTTACATTTGCCATATCAATGATATGTCTTTTTGCAATATCGGCAGTCATATTGATAACAGTGCTTTACAGCGTGGTGGCAAAGCACAGGAAGCAATGCCCTGAAATGGAGAAAGAGTAAATTATGAAAAAAGTTAAAGCTGACGTTATAAGGAATTATTTATCTGTCCTTGTAGTGATGATAGTGTTAATGAATATATTTTACAATTCCTTTTATTTTGCCTATGAAGGATTTTCAAAAAGAAAATTTGTGATGTGGGCAATCATAGTATTCGGAATAGTGGCGGTACCGATACTTTCGGTGCTTATAAAGCCTTTGAGAAGGCTTGTGACAAGGATTATTGAAAAGGTCAGGAGCTTTTTAAAAAAAATGTATTACAACTGGCAAAAGATTCTGCTCTTTTGCGCAGTGCTTGTTGCGATTATAGTGATATCGGCAGTTGTCGGCAAACTTTTTGAAAATGTAAACATAGGGTATATGGCGTTTGGCGTACTGTTTATAGTACAGTATATACTGTTTTTTAAGAATACATTTGCCGTAAAGCCGGAACTTTTATTTCTTGTAACAGCTCTTACTGTGGGTAGCGTATTCATAGGTGTATCTCCTGCAAGACTCGGAGTATCATGGGATGATCAGATACATTATGAGCGCACGCTCAACCTGTCAAACTACTTAAACGGCATAATATATGATGCCGATATTCAGATTATAAGTGATTGCGACAGAGATGATGCTCCTATGTGCGCTTATGACAGGGATACAAGGAAGGCATACTATGAAAAATTAAATAATCTCTATGAAACAAGGACAAGCTATGTGTATTCCTTTAGTGAAATTGACATATGGTCCGTTGCCTATATTCCTTCGGCAATAGGAATTGTGATTGGAAGAGGGTTTCATATGTCCTTTGTTCATACATTTATGATGGGAAGACTTTTCAATCTTCTCGCATACAGCATAATCATATATTTTGCAATTAAAAAGCTGAGGTACGCAAAAGTACTTGCGGCTACGGTCGGGCTTTTGCCGACAAGTCTTTTTATGGCATGCTGCTATTCATATGACTCCTGGGTAATGGCATTTTGTATGTTGGGATATGCCTATTTTGCATACGAAATCCAGAATATGGAAAGAAAAGTATCAGCAAAAAATATGGTTCTGTCGATATTGTTTATAGTTGTCGGATGTATGCCGAAGTCTGTATATTTTCCGCTTCTGTTCCCGCTTCTTTTTATGCCTGCAAAGAAGTTTGAGAGCAAAAAGCAGAGAACCATGTATTATGTTTATATTGTTTTGGCAGCACTGTTTCTGGTAGCCTCATTTATAATACCGACAATAACCTCAACCTCAGCTCTTACAGACATAAGAGGAGATGAGGGAGTCGATTCAGGTGAGCAGATAAGCTATATTCTTCATAATCCGCTTACTTATGCTAAGGTGTTGTTCAGTTTTATGGCTGATTTTTTTAGTCTTGATGCTACGGATGAATACACCCAGTTTTTCGCATATATGGGAATGGGAAAATATGTGGTGCTTGCCACGACGATTGTAATTGTTGTAGCTTTCTTAGACAGGAATGCAAACCGTTATAAGACGGGGGTTCCAAGAATTGCCACGTTTATAGGAGCGCTTGGAGCCATAATGCTTTGTGCAACTGCATTATACATTTCATTTACGAAAGTAGGCAGCACTACGGTAAAGGGCTGTTCGCCGAGATATATACTTCCTATAGTATTTCCGGTGCTGTATGCTGTCGGTTCTGACGGAGTGAGTAACAAATTTAACAGAAAGATGTTTGTAAGCATACCCATACTTATAATGGCGGCAACATTTATGATAAATATATACGAATTATGTGTTAAACTCTATTAAAAGGAAAGGTCTGGCTATGAGAAGAATACTGAGATTATTGAAAAAAGGTCTGATAAGTGTGAAGCAGCATGGTATCAGATACACCTTAAGAAAGGTGAAAATGAAGTTTAAAGTACGCAGTGAGGCAAAAAAAGCCGCAAAGGCAGCAAAGACGCCGGCAGCAGAACCTGTCGTGAACATTTTTGAACTGCAAAAAAGTATGGAACTGCCACCTATAGAAGAGAAAATTAAATTTTCGGTGCTGGTTCCGCTTTATAACACTAAGGAGCAGCTTCTTAAAGAGATGATAGAGTCGGTGCTTGACCAGCGTTATAAAAACTTTGAACTTTGCCTTGCCGACGGAAGTACGCCTGAGTGCGGGTATGTTGAAACGGTGTGCAGGGAATATGCGGCTAAGGATGAGCGTGTGCACTACGAAAGACTTGAGAAAAATCTCGGCATATCAGAAAATACCAATGCCTGTGCCAAAATGGCAACGGGTGAGTATATAGTATTGTTTGATCATGATGACCTTATGAGTCCGATAGCACTTTATAAAAATGCAGCTGCTATTATTGACACAGGTGCGGATGTTCTCTATTCGGATGAGGATCATATAACCGAAAAGGGCGAACATATCTCTCCTCTTTATAAGCCCGACTGGTCTAGAGATCTTTTATACAGCCAGATGTATGTATGCCACCTTTTTGTATTTAGGAGAGAACTTTTTGAGAAGATAGGCGGATTCAGAAAGGCATATGACGGAAGTCAGGATTATGACCTTATGTTAAGGCTTTCAGAGCATACGGAAAATATAGTCCATATACCGGAAATATTGTATTCATGGAGAGAAACAGAGAGTTCTACGGCAAATAATGCATCTTCAAAGCCGTATGCACATACGGCAGGACTTAATGCCTTAAACGACCA
This sequence comes from uncultured Eubacterium sp., assembly GCA_945920185.1. Lineage (GTDB taxonomy): Bacteria > Bacillota > Clostridia > Lachnospirales > Lachnospiraceae > CAMEJP01. Next base: position 68,312 of record CAMEJP010000002.1, read on the forward strand.
TTTAAAGAGAATGTACGGTGGAAAGGCAAAGGCATATGACGGAAAGTACACGTTTACATTTGACACAAGGTTTGACACTATATCGGATAAGCCTTTGGTATCTGTCATAATGCCGATGAAAGATTATGCACAGTTGTCAGATGACTGTGTAAAAAGTATAATTAAGAAGACAAAATATCAAAATTATGAGATAATAATACTTGATAACCGTTCAGAGAAGGAGGAAACCTTCAAATGGTTTTCAAAGATTGAGAAATTTGACAAAAGAATCAGGGTTGTCAAGGCGGATATGGAGTTTAACTGGTCTAAGCTCAATAACTTCGGTATATCGAAGGCAAAGGGAGAGGTATACATTTTCCTTAACAATGATATTGTGGTGGATTCCCCTGACTGGATGGAACGACTGACAGAAAATGCCATGAGGGATGATGTCGGCGTTGTAGGACCGCTTCTTTTGTATCCGGATAAGACCATACAACACGCAGGCGTTGTCATTGGCTTTGGCGGCTGGGCAGATCATGTGTACAAGGCAGCTTATCCTGTACATGTCGGAACACCGTACATTTCACCTATGATTACGAGAAATGTAAGTGCGGTAACGGGAGCCTGTATGGCTATATCGAAGAAAACCATTGAAAAAATTGGACTTTTTGACGATACTTTTATCATATGCGGAAGTGATGTGGAGATATGCGTAAGAGCCTACAATGCGGGGCTTAGAAATGTGTACGCTCCGTATGCCGTTTTGTACCATTACGAGTCAAAGACAAGAGATGCAAAGGCAATACCTCAGATAGATTTTGAAAAGTCGGCTGCCTGCTACAGCCAGTTTAAGGAGTCCGGCGACCCATATTACAATATAAATCTTGATCTTAACAGTCCGTGTCCGAAGGAGAAAAAAAGATGATGCGGTAATTAATCTTTTACGGGTTTGTGTCGAAGCGTCACAAACATCGAATATCAGAACCTACGCTAACGCTTCGGAATGCGAGGAAATTATGAGTTTATCAGGTGTAAAAAGATTTGTAAAGAACAATAAAGTATTAGCTCCGATAGCCTACAAGGTTAAAGGAAAAATGGAAGAAAACACAGCGGCAGAAAAGACGGTGGATGTGAATATCCCAGAAGTTATGCCTATATCGGCAAGAAGGGATGATTCATATTCCGGTTCGCTCAGAATCAACATAATATGTCCTTCAGTAGATAAAAAGCATGTGTTCGGAGGAATCGCAACAGCCCTTGATTTCTTTAAAAAGCTGGGAGCTGCATGTAAGGCAGATTTAAGAATTATAGTCACTGACGCACAGGTTGACAGGGCAAATATGATAAGCCTTCCTGAGTATGAAGTCATTGACTGTGAGGCTGTAAGCAGTGCTTCACATCAGATTGTGCCTTTTGCTTCAAGATACAACAAAACCATACCTGTGGCGGCAAATGATGTGTTTGTGTGCACGGGCTGGTGGACTGTGGTAAATATATACGATACCTTAAAATGGCAGGCAAAGACCTACGCCATTGAGGAGAAGCCGATTATATATCTGATACAGGACTATGAGCCGGGATTTTATGCGTGGTCGTCAAGATATATGATGGCGGACAGCACATACAGACTTGACATTAAAACCATTGCGGTATTTAATTCAAAGCTTCTTAAGGATTATTTTGATGAAAACGGATATACTTTCTATAAGTCATTCTGTTTTGACCCGATAATAAATGCGGGCCTAAAAAAGTACATCCAGAGCTACAACGGCGGCATTGAAAGAAAGAAGCAGATTATAATATACGGAAGACCAAGCGTTGCAAGAAATGCTTTTGAACTTATTATAGCAGCGCTGAAGGAGTGGTCGTTAAAGTATGAAAAGGCGTCTGAGTGGAGGGTTATATCTGCCGGAGAAAACTTTAAGGATATAGACCTTTACAACGGTATGAAGGTTTCGTCGCTCGGAAAGTTAAGTATTGAAGATTATGCAAAGACAATGCTTGAGACAAGTGTGGGCATATCTCTTATGGTATCTCCTCATCCGAGTTATCCGCCTCTTGAAATGTCAACCTTTGGTATAAAGACAATAACTAACTGTTACGGCAGCAAAGATTTGTCGTCATTCAACGAAAATATTGTGTCACTTAAGAACTGTTCCACAAATACCCTGTGTGAAACTCTTATGAAGCTTTGCGACGGATATTCTAAAGAAGGCGGTGCCGTAAAGACGGATACGGATTATTTTGAACGTGAAGACATTTTTACGGAAATTATTGAAGAGATTAAAAAGTGAGTTTAATGCAAGGAGTTGTTTTTTGAAAAAAGGAAATGTATTAGCTCTTATTTTGACAGTGCTTATGGCAGCGGCACTGGTGGCGTGCAACAAAAACGACAGTGGAAGACAAACAGATAAAAATACTCTACAAAGTTCTTCAAAGGAAAGTCACACGGAAAAGAACTCACAGGCTGTATCAGAGAAGGAGAGTACTTCATCTGCCGAAAAGGAAACGGAAAGCAAAACAGAGGCGGTTACAAAAGAAGAACAGACTACACCGCCAAAGACTGATGATGAGCTGCCTTATTACATTAAGGTAAACCGTGCAGCCAACTGTATAACCGTATACAAAAAGGATGACAAGGGCGGATACAACATTCCTATTATAGCTTTTGCCTGCTCAGTAGGAGATTATGACCCAAGCAATCCAAACTCAGAACCGACACCATTAGGTGTTTTTAACCTAAGCGATAAATATGAGTGGGGTCTTATGGTAGACGGTTCTTACGGCAGATATGCATACAGAATATGTTCGGATATATTGTTTCATTCAGTTCCGTATCTTGGAAACAGAGTAAAGTACGGACTTGAAACAGACCAGTACAATAAATTGGGTTCGCCGGCGTCACTTGGATGTGTAAGACTTTGTGTGCGCGATGCAAAGTGGATTTTTGACAACTGTCCTAAGGGAACCGTGGTAGAGATATATGATGATGAAACAAATCCCGGGCCGCTCGGAAAACCGGAAAGCATAAAAATTCCTGAAGACAGTCCGTATGCAGGATGGGATCCTACGGAGGATGACCCGGACAATCCGTGGAACAATTACAGCGCAAAGATAAACGGTGCTAAGGATATAACCGTAAAAAAGGGAAGTACCGTCAATTTCTTTGACGGCGTTACGGCGACTGACAAATGCGGTAATGACATTTCCGAGAAGATAGTGCTTTCAGGCGTATACGATATTGATAAGGCCGGAAAGTATGAACTTACGTATTCCGTGACTGACGCAACGGGAAGCAGTGATGAAGTAAAGATTACAATGACAGTGGAAGAAAAATAGGTGAGACATTGAAACATTTTATTGAAGAATTAAAACAGGTGGGATTCAGACCTTTAAACGGATGCGAAGCAGGAGTGGATGTACTGTATGTCATAGAAAATGCTATGCCATATGTTATAACCATAATAGACTGCGAGGTTATTCCGGAGATTTCTGCAAGAGCCTTTAACTCTGTCAATGACAGGGTAAGAAAAGCATTTTTGGATGCAGGTTATACATACGTGAGAAGCCTCAGTATATACTGTACGACACAGGTGGAACGTATAAAATATGCTACTACAGGCGATACCTCGCACTGGATAGTGGACAAGAATACAAGAGAACTTATAATATATGAGAACCAGCCGGAAGAATTTATGGATATTCGTCCGGGTCTTGAAAGGTATCTTTACGGAAGTGTGCAGCCTAAATCAGAACGACTAAGAAAAAGGTCATTGTTTACAGTCAACAATCTGATAATAATCATAAATGTAATTGTATTTTTTATAACGCTTGTCGGGGGAGATGTGTACGACGCTGAGTATATAGCCGAGTGCGGAGGACTCTATCCTGAGTATGTAAGTGAAGGAAATGAATATTACAGGCTGTTTACATCAATGTTTCTCCATTTTGGATTTAGCCATATTGTAGGAAATATGATTATGTTGGCTATTGTCGGCAATATGCTCGAGAGATTTACAAATAAATGGAAATATCTGCTGATATATATAGGAGGAGGTCTTGTTTCCAATCTGTGTTCATACTGGTACTATCTTTTGGCGGAGCCTAATACAGTATCAGCAGGAGCTTCAGGTGCCGTATTTGCGGCAATGGGAGGACTTGTTGCAGTAGCACTCTTTGATAAATCAAAAAAATATTACATAAAACCTGTAAATATTATATTGCTTGTAGTCTGTACTTTAAGAAATACCCTTGGTAGCGCCGGGGTCAATCATATAGCTCATATTACAGGTCTTATAGCAGGTTTTCTCATATCGCTTATATTGTTAAATGTTCGTATTGTGGAAAGGCATAGGTGACAATTGTGAAAATACATGTATATTATGGCGGAAGAGGCATAGTAGATGACCCTACAATATATGCTCTTGACAAAATGGAAGGTGTTTTAAAAGAATTAAATGTAGATATAACAAGATATAACCTCTATGACTATAAGGCAAATATAACCACTCTCTGCAATACCTTAAAAGAGGCAGATGCGGTCATACTTGCCACGACCCTTGAATGGTACGGAATAGGCGGATATATGCAGCAGTTTCTTGATGTTTGCTGGATGTATGGTGATAAAGAAACCATAAGCGGAATGTATATGTTTCCTCTTGTTATGGCAAAAACTTATGGGGAGCGTGAGGCAAAGAATACACTGATGACGGCTTGGGAGCTCCTGGGAGGAGTGCCTCTTGACGGACTTTGCTCATATGTTGACGACCGTCTTGAATTTGAACTTAATAAAAATTATACGGCAATTCTTGAAAATGCGGCTGAAAATCTCTACCGTGCGGTCTCAAAAAAACTTGTGACCCTCCCTACAAGCAACGGAGTGATTAAGAAAAATGTCATAAAGGAGGCTATGAGCCTTACTCCGAAGGAAACAGAGCAGCTTTCCAAATATGTGGCAGATGAAAATTATGTGCAGACGCAGAAGAAGGATATAGAAGAACTGTCAAATATTTTCAAGAATATGCTGGCAAGTCAGGACAATGGCGGAGATGATTATTACACAAAGACATTTGAAAAGCATTTTAACACTTATTCGGGACATCTTACCATACTTATAAACATAACAAACAAAAATAAAAGTGTAATTATAGATATAGATGATGACAGGTGCGGCACAAAAATGGGTACAACAGACAGTGCAGATGTAAGTGTCAAAATGCAGTCAGATACTTTTGATGATATAGTCGGAGGCAGAAAAACCTTTCAGCGAGGTTTTATGTCAGGTGAAATAACCTACAAAGGTGATTTGGCGAAGCTTAGAAAGCTTGATACAATATTTACATTTTAAATGTCCGGAGATAGAGTGAACAATTATGGAGAGAGAAAAATTTAAATCGAGAATCGGATTTATAATGATTTCAGCAGGCTGTGCCATAGGCGTGGGAAATGTGTGGCGTTTTCCTTATGTCGTGGGAGAAAACGGAGGTGCGATATTTGTACTTATATATATTGCATTTCTTATAATTCTTGGAGTGCCTGTTCTTACTATGGAACTGGCGCTTGGAAGAAGCAGCCGAAAGAGTATAGTGTGTGCATACAAGACACTTGAAAAGCCGAAAAGTAAGTGGCATTATCAGGGGTATGTTGCAATGATTGCAAATTATGTTCTTATGATGTTTTACACGGTTGTTACCGGATGGATGCTCTATTATTTTTTTGCAATGGTTACAGGAAAATTTGAGGGTGCCCAAACTGAGGAAGTAGTGTCACATTTTGGAAAGCTGACACAGCAGCCGGTGCTTATGGCAGTGATGACAATAATAGTTATAACACTTGGATTTGCGGTATGCTCGCTCGGCTTACAAAAGGGCGTGGAACGCGTCACCAAGGTAATGATGATTTCGCTTCTGCTTCTTATGATATTACTTGCCGCAAACAGCCTCTTTCTTAAAGGAGGAAAGGCAGGAATAGAATTTTATCTGAAGCCGGATATTTCGTCCGTTAAAGAACATGGAATTATGAATATAGTGGTAGCCGCCATGAATCAGGCGTTTTTTACGCTCAGTCTCGGAATAGGTTCAATAGCCATCTTCGGAAGCTATATGGATAAGGACAGAGCCTTGCTTGGAGAGGCAGTTACGATTGCCGGTCTTGATACCTTCGTGGCTATAATGTCGGGACTTATTATATTTCCTGCATGCTTTACCTACGGCGTAAGTACGGACAGCGGTCCGAGTCTTATATTTATAACGCTTCCGAACATTTTTGCAAAGATGCCGGGCGGCAGAATATGGGGCTCCCTGTTCTTCCTGTTTATGACTTTTGCCGCATTTTCCACGGTTATAGCGGTATTTGAAAATATTATTTCGTTTGCCGTGGATTTAAAGGGTATTGACAGAAAGAAATCGGCAATAATGAATTTTATAATAGTGGCAGCCGGTTCTATGCCATGTGTGCTTGGATTTAACCTTTGGTCAGGTTTTGCACCGTTTGGCGAAGGAAGCAATATTCTGGACCTTGAGGATTTTCTGGTAAGCAATGTATTCCTTCCCGTCGGAGCATTGATACTTGTACTGTTCTGTTCGTGGAAAATCGGCTGGGGATATGATGAGTACAAAAGAGAAGCTGATACAGGTAAGGGAATGAAGCTTCCCGGAATTATTAAGCCTCTGGCAAAATATGTAATACCTGTTCTTGTAATTTTTGTATTTGTTCAAGGTATTCTGGCAAAATTCTTTTAATTGGTACGTTGTTGCAGCAGGAATGGAGGTTAAGCGTAATGAAAAAACACAATACTTTTAAATCGGCAAACGGGGAAAATATGATACATGTCGTATCGTGGATTCCCGAGGGAGAGGTAAGAGCTGTCGTTCAGATATCTCACGGTATGGTTGAGTATATTGAGAGATATGATGATTTTGCGGCATACTTAAACCGCTTTGGAATACTTGTGGTTGGAAATGACCATTTGGGTCACGGAAAATCTGTGGATAATGATGACGGATTTGGCTATTTTGCCAAGAAAAATGCAAGCCGTATACTTGTCGAGGACCTTCATACCGTTACAAGAAACATAAAGAAAAGATATCCGCGTGTTCCGTATTTTCTTGTCGGTCACAGTATGGGTTCATTTCTTGCAAGAAGATATCTCATGACATACGGTGACGAGCTTACCGGGGCAGTCATTATGGGAACCGGAAGTCAGCCGCCGGCTGTGCTTGAGTTCGGAAAAATCATAGTATATACGCTTACCTGTATTTACGGGGAACATCACAGAAGTGCTCTGGCGGACAATATTATGTTCGGACTGTACAACAGAAGGATTGCCGATAAGCGTACAAGCAAGGACTGGCTTACAAGAGATAATGCCATCGTGGATAAGTATATCGGAGACAAATACTGCTCGTTTATATTTACGCTTAACGGCCTTAACGGACTTCTAAATACCATTTCGTATATTCAGCGTCCTGAAAATGTTGAAAAAATTCCAAAGGAACTGCCGCTGTTTTTTGTGGCGGGGCTTGAAGACCCTGTGGGAAATTATGGTGAGGGGGTACTCAAAGTGTATGACTCATATAAAGAGGCAGGTATTGAGGCTGTCTCGATAAAGCTGTACGAGGGCTGTCGCCATGAACTTGTAAATGAACTTAACAAATATGAGGTTTACAAAGACATCAAAGACTGGATAGTTTCAAAAATGTAAAAAAATAAGTTGACAAAATAAAAGTATGATAGTAATATAGGCATTGTGAACGAAGGCGCTCGTATGGAATATGAGCGCCTTTATCAAAACATATAGGAGGTAATCTTATGAAAAGAAGAGTTTTATGTTTAGCATTAGTACTTATTCTTGCGGTATCAGCATTCGGCGGCTGTAAGAAGAAGTCATCTAACAAGTTTTACATCGGAGCTATCGGACCTCTTACAGAGGGTGCTGCCCAGTATGGTCTTGCAGTAAAGCAGGGAGCACAGATTGCAGTCGATGAAATTAACGAAGCAGGCGGTATCAACGGATACAAGATTGAGTACAAGTTTGAGGATGATACGGCAGATGGTGAGAAGGCTGTCAATGCTTACAATACCCTTAAGGACTGGGGAATGGATGTTCTTATGGGAACTGTAACAACAGGTGCATGTCTTTCTGTAAAGGATGAGACAAACCGTGACAATATATTCCAGCTTACACCTTCAGCATCAGCTGTTGATGTTATCAAGTACAACAATTGTTTCCAGGTATGTTTCACAGACCCTAACCAGGGTACGGCAAGTGCTAAGTACATAAGCGATAATAAGCTTGCTAAGAAGGTTGCTGTTATATATGACAGCTCAGAAGTATATTCTTCAGGTATCTATGAGAAGTTTGTTGCAGAGGCTAAAAATCAGGGTCTTGACATCGTAGTTGCAGAGGCATTTACGGCAGACAGCAAGACAGATTTTACGGTACAGCTTACAAAAGCAAAGAATGCCGGAGCTGACCTGGTATTCCTTCCGATTTATTACAACGAAGCTGCACTTATCTTAAAGCAGGCAGACGCTATGGGATATGAGCCTACATTCTTCGGATGCGATGGTCTTGACGGTATTCTTACTGTTAAGGGTTTTGACGCAAAACTTGCAGAGGGCGTAATGCTTCTTACACCATTCTCAGCAGACGCAACAGATGACCTTACAAAGAAGTTTGTAAAGAAGTATGAGGAAAAGTATAACGAAACTCCTTCACAGTTTGCTGCTGATGCTTATGATGCCATTTACATCATCAAGGCTGCATTGGAGAAGGCAGATGTTAAGCCTGGCGACGACAATAAGAAGATTTGCGAAGCTATGGAAAAGGCTATGACAGAAATCAAGGTTGACGGTCTTACAGGTCAGGGTATGACATGGACAGCGTCAGGAGAGGTAAATAAGACCCCTGTTGCTGTTGTTATTAAGGACGGCAAGTACGAATTGTACAAATAAATAAAATAATTTGTGTAAATGGAAACAGGCCTCTCGGGGCTTGTTTCTGCTTTACAAATGTCTTTTTTGGCTTGTGTACGGTTCGATAATATGATATAATGTTGAATGCAATATTCTTAACAAATTTGCATACAGTCATAGGAAAGGAGCTTTTTAATGAGCTTTTTATCGCATTTAATAAACGGAATAAGCCTTGGCAGCGTATATGCCATTATAGCATTAGGTTATACCATGGTATACGGTATTGCAAAAATGCTTAATTTTGCTCACGGTGATGTTATTATGGTGGGAGGCTTTGTGACATATACCCTTATGAGCACTATGGGAGTTAATCCATGGATTGCCATACTGGCTGCCTGTGCGTGCTGTACGGTACTTGGCATTGTAATTGAGAAGGTGGCATATAAGCCGCTTAGAAAAGCTTCATCTCTTGCAGTTTTGATTACGGCTATCGGTGTGAGTTACCTTCTGCAGAATATCGCATTGCTGATATTCGGCGCGGCACCTAAGTCTTTTAAGTCGGTTGTAGGAATCGAAATGATCAAATTCGGCGAGAGCGGTACAATAACAGGCGAAACCATAGTTACCATACCTGTATGCCTTATCATTATGATAGTGCTTAACATATTCATAAACAAGTCAAAGACAGGACGTGCAATGCTTGCGGTATCTGAGGATTAGGACGCCGCACAGCTTATGGGTGTCAATGTAAACAAGACAATATCCATAACCTTTGCCATAGGTTCGGCTCTTGCTGCAGTGGCGAGCGTGCTTTTGTTTTCTGCTTATCCAAGCCTTATGCCTACTTCAGGTTCAATGCCCGGAATAAAGGCGTTCGTGGCAGCAGTATTCGGAGGAATAGGTTCCATACCGGGTGCCATGATTGGCGGCATACTGCTTGGCGTTATTGAAATATTAAGCCGTGCATATATATCAACACAGCTTGCGGATGCTATCGTGTTTGCAGTGCTTATACTGGTGCTTATCATTAAACCTACGGGAATAATGGGTAAGCAGATTAGAGAGAAAGTGTAGGTGGACGGTATGAAAAAAATAGCCAGAAATACAAAGAAAAATCTTATAACCTACGGCATTGTCATAGCGGCTTATATAGTCATATCAATATTAGTGTCTACCGGGAGCGTGTCATATCTTTTTCAGGGTCTTTTAGTACCTATGTGTTATTATATTATACTGGCAGTGTCACTCAACCTCACAGTCGGAATATTGGGTGAGCTTAGCCTTGGTCATGCTGGATTTATGTGTGTCGGCGGCTTTACAAGTGCACTTTTTACAAAGCTTATGGAAGATACGATAACTAACGCGTCTTTAAGATTTATGCTCGCATTTTTAGTGGGAGCGTTGGCAGCATCCGTATTCGGACTTTTAATCGGAATGTCTGTTTTAAGACTTAAGGGAGATTATCTTGCAATTGTAACACTGGCATTCGGAGAGATTATAAAGAATGTTATAAATGTTATCTATATCGGAAAAGACAGCAACGGACTTCATATATCCATGGATGTGACAAAGCTTAATATGGCGGATGACGGAGTGAAAATCGTTTCAGGCGCTCAGGGTATAGGTTCTATACCTAAGCAGTCTACATTTACCATAGGAATTATAATGGTACTGTTAACATTGTTTATAGTACTTAATATTATCAATTCAAGGTCAGGAAGAGCCATTATGGCTATAAGGGACAACAGAATAGCTGCTGAGTCGGTAGGCGTAAACATTACCAAATTCAGACTTACGGCATTTACCATATCCGCTGCATTGGCCGGTGTTGCGGGAGTACTCTATTCGCATAATCTTTCGACATTTGCGGCAACTCCGAAGAATTTCGGTTACAATATGTCCATAACCATTCTTGTTATGGTGGTACTTGGCGGAATAGGAAATATCAGAGGCTCAGTCATAGCTTCGGTTGTACTTCTTATGCTCCCTGAGTATCTTAGAGGACTTCAGGATTACAGAATGTTAATCTATGCCGTAGTGCTTATAGTTATGATGATATTTAACTCTAACTCAAAATGTATTGAGTGGAGAAAAAATGTATTTTCAAAACTGAAACCTCACAAAAAAGTAAAGGAGGCGGAGTAATATGGCAACATTAGAAGTAAGCAATCTTGGCATATCATTTGGCGGTCTGAGAGCGGTTGATAATTTTAATCTCACTATCGAAAAAGGACAGCTCTATGGACTTATTGGACCAAACGGTGCGGGAAAGACAACCGTTTTTAATATGCTTACCGGAGTATATAAGCCGACGGACGGTTTTATAAAGCTTGAAGGCGATGATATTACCGGAAAAAGCACAATAGAAATCAACAAGGCGGGAATTGCGAGAACCTTCCAGAACATCCGTCTTTTTAAGGAACTTTCGGTGCTTGACAATGTAAAGGTGGGACTCCACAACATTTATAAGTATTCTACACTTACGGGAATACTTCGTCTGCCAAAATATTTTAAGACTGAGAAACTTATGAATGACAGGGCACATGAGCTTCTTTCGGTATTCGGACTGGATGGCGAAGCAGATACCCTTGCTTCAAATCTTCCTTACGGAAAGCAGAGAAAGCTTGAAATTGCAAGAGCTCTTGCAACCAATCCTAAGCTTCTGCTTTTGGATGAACCTGCGGCAGGTATGAATCCTAACGAAACAAAAGAGCTTATGGATACCATAAAATTTGTCAGGGATAAATTTGACATGACGATACTTCTGATTGAACATGATATGAAGCTTGTATCGGGTATATGTGAGAAGTTGACTGTGCTTAACTTCGGACAGGTGCTGGCTCAGGGCGATCCGAGTGACGTGCTTAACGATCCGGAAGTTATAAAGGCTTATCTTGGCGACTAGGAGGTGCAGACATGGCAATGCTTGAAGTTAAAGACATAGAGGTACATTACGGAGTCATAAAGGCTATTAAAGGTGTATCCTTTAGTGTCAATGAAGGAGAAGTTATCTCGCTTATAGGCGCAAACGGTGCCGGAAAGACTACAATACTTAACGCCATAACGGGCATAGTTCCCATATCATCTGGCAGCATAGAGTTTGAGGGTAAGGAAATATCAAAAATACCGGCTCATAAGATTGTATATATGGGTATGTCGCATGTGCCTGAGGGCAGAAGGGTATTTTCACAGCTTTCCGTGCTGGAAAATCTTAAACTGGGCGCATATTCAAGAAAAGACCCGGCAGAAATAGAAGAATCACTTGCAAATGTATATAAAAGATTTCCAAGACTTGAGGACAGAAAGAAACAGCTTGCGGGAACGCTTTCGGGCGGAGAGCAGCAGATGCTTGCGATGGGAAGGGCTCTTATGGCAAGACCAAAGATAGTGCTTATGGATGAACCTTCAATGGGACTTTCACCTATCCTTGTGTCGGAAATATTTGACATTATAAAAGAAATCAGTAATGCGGGAACCACGGTACTTTTGGTAGAGCAGAACGCAAAAAAGGCTCTTTCGATAGCAGACAGGGCATATGTGCTTGAAACGGGAAATATTGTAAAGAGCGGTCCTGCAGCAGAACTCCTTAATGATGAGAGCGTAAAGAAGGCTTATCTGGGAGAGTAAGTTATGATTTGACGGTCAAAATGTTTGGAGAAGCGTAAAGGAGGTTTTACATATGGAAAATTATGTTATTACCATAGCAAGAGGATATGGTAGCGGTGGAAGAACCATCGGAAAGATGCTTGCTAAAGAGCTTGGCATTAACTATTATGACAGAGAGATACTGCGTCTTGCTTCGGACGATAGCGGTATAAGCGAGGAACTTTTTGCCAAAGCCGACGAAAAACTTAAAGGTACGTCGCTTTTCAGAACGGCAAAAAATGTTTACAAAGGTGAGCTGATTCTGCCGGATAACGAGAATTTTATATCAAATGATAATCTCTTCAATTATCAGGCGAAGGTTCTTAAAGAACTGGCTATGAAGGAGTCCTTTGTCGTGATTGGACGCTGTGCCGATTTTATTCTCAAGGATTATCCTAATGTTGTAAGAGTATTTGTGCATGCTCCGCTTGAACACTGCGTGAAGGTGCTTGAGAGCATGAACAGTTCTAATGCAAAGGATTTGGAGCAGGAGATAATCAAGAAAGATAAATACAGAGCGGCTTACTATCACTACTATACAGGCAGAAATTGGAATGATGCGAGGAATTATGATTTGTGCCTTAACAGCAGGGAACTCAGCTTTGAAAAATGCGTTGAGATAGTAAAACAGTACTTAAAAATAAAGATGAGCTAGTTTTGTATACTTTGGAACGGAGAAAATATGAGATTGTGTAATAATTGCAGAAGCATGATTGCGGATAACGCGAAGTTCTGCACTAATTGTGGTATGCCTGTAAGGGTATTATCGGACGAGTTGACTGATTCCGTGCAGCCTGATTTTTTGGAAATGACTCCGGAACCGTCACAGCCTGACTTTTTCGGGATGCCGGACGGATATGTTACACCGCAGCCTCTCGTAAGACCGCAGATACAGACCATATCGCCTGTGCAAACTGCAACGTCTTATTATCAGCCGGCAAAGAAAAACAGTGGTATCCTGACCGCCGTGATAATTGGTGTGTGTATTTTGCTGGCGGTAGGTGCAGTAGGTGTTGGCATTACCGTAAAATCCATAATAGATGCGGCGGATGCTGTATCGGAAAATAAAGTAACGCAAGTCGTATCAGAAGATGTATTGGAAGCTGAAGCGTTCGGAAACACTACAGGAAGAACCTCAATCGAGACCGCCGTAGAGGGATACTTTAAAGCCAAAAGTATTGAGGAATTTGCTGATGTTGTCATGTCACCGAGTATGTTGGCGTATTTTTGCGAAAGCCTTAATGTCGGTGAAGAAGACATGAAGGCGGTCGTTGGAAAGAACTATGATTTTAAGGCTTTTTCATACAAAAATATACGGGTAGTTCAAAAGTTTCAGCTCTCGGATTTGGAAATAGATGATATATCTGAACAATACTACTCAAAGGAAATGTCTGCCTATATTGATGAATTGTATGAAGTTATCGTTCAGTTTGACGAGGGACATAACGGTGATTGGAATACATATTCAAATAAATTATATGTCTACAGAAGTCAGGGAAAATGGTATGTTCTTGTCGACTGGTAATTTGTATTATGAAAAAAGTCTGAAATACAGATAATATAATATAGAAAGCTGATTTATAAATGCGGTCTGAATCTGATTGACCCTCAAAAGTTAGACTTTTTGGTGTCACATCAGGTTTAGGCTGCTTTTTATTATGTAAAAACAGACATTTTTTTCAAAATGTCTGTACAAACTCCTGAGTCAGGGATGTATAATAAGACTACGCGTCAAAACTGTCAATCCAGTCGGTGTATTCTTTGAATTCACCGGAATAGATAAGTTTTAACAGTGCGTCAGTTTTGTGCAATGCATCATTAAGCTCATTTCCGGTTATAAGGTTTGAGGTAAAAGCGTCACCAAGCTCGTCCAAATCCACAATCTTGACAGTGCCGTCGTCGTAGATGAGGACATCTGCCAGAAGGTCGGTAAAAATATATGTATCGCTGTCTGCATCATAGTCTGTTTCTATGATGTCGCAGTACCAGCAGATAAATTTGCCGTCGTGGTCGAAAAACTTGCTTATTTTGAAGCCTTTTTCAATATCATAGAGAGAAAAACCAAAAGCAAGGCTTGTCTTTGGCTTAAGAGTTTTCCAACTGGTTATAATAAAATTGTTCTCGTTGTAAATGATTGTGTCGTTTTTCAGTGCAATGCACTCGTCGGGAATAAGACGTTTTCTGAATAAGCTTGGCATAAATAATCTCCTAAATATTGAATATTATAGAAAATTATAGCACAAAAACACAAAAAAACAAGACGGACAGCACTAAAATTGTAAGTTAAAATATGGACTTTTTTGATTAAATATGTTACAATTTCGTCAAATAGGCTTAGACTGAAGTGAGGTATTATGAAAAACAATAACAGAGAAACTTTTAAAATGTTATCACTTATAAGCCAGATTGCACTCAGTATGATGGTGCCTATATTTATCTGTGTGTATGCAGGGTATTATATAGACGAGAAGTTTTCAACTTCGTTTTTCATACCTCTTATGATATTAGGGATTCTTGCGGGGATAAGGAATACATATATCCTGATAAAGAAAGTTATAGGAAAAGATTGATGAAGAATATAATTAGAGAATCACGGCAGATAGAAGAATACGAAGATGATGAGATTATTATGGAGAATTTTAATCCGGATGAGCCGGATTATACCTTTGAGGAACTTTTGGCGGTGATGAGCCTTTTTATTCTTGTGGCAGGAATTTTCGTGGCAATTTTTTCAAAGGACAAATTCTATGATATGTCAGGTTTTCTTATGGGAGCAGCCATAGCGTATTTTATGGTATGGCATATGAACAGAGCTGTCAATAATGCTCTTATGCTTCCGGAGGACTCGGTTAAAGGTTATATTATAAAGCATTATGTTATAAGACTTTTGGTTGTGCTGGCCGTTATGGTTGGCATGGTAGTGTTTCAGGCAGGCAACATTATTCTTTCACTGCTTGGAATTATGGCTTTGAAGGTAGCGGCGTATTTACAGCCGTTTACTGATAAATTATTCAAGAAAATAAGAAAAAAAGGAGGTTGAGAATGTGGTAGGACATTATGCCGGAATGATACTTGCAGACGCAGATTTTGCGATACATGGCCTCTTAAAGTACCATTTGTTTGGTCATGAGTTGTGGATTACGACAACGCATGTAAGCTTGCTTATTGTGGATATCTGCCTGATTGTTTTTATGATCTGTGCGAGAAAATGTATTAAGAAGGCAACGATGCAGCCGAAAGGTTTCCAAAATGTTATAGAGATTATTGTTGAAATGATTGACAATATGGTTAACGAGATAATGGGAAAAGAAGACAAGCGTTTCCGAAATTATATCGGAGTACTGTTTATTTTTCTGTTATTCAGCAATATCTCCGGTATGTTTGGACTAAGAGCGCCGACTGCCGATTATTCAGTGACGTTTCCGCTTGGCGTTATAACGTTCTGTATGGTTCAGTATTGTGGTATGAAGAAGCATAAGTTCGGACACTTTAAAGCACTGTTTGAACCGATACCACTTCTATTCCCAATTAACCTCATAGGTGAGGTTGCAGTTCCGATTTCGTTATCACTTCGTCTTTTTGGTAACGTTATGTCAGGAACGGTTATGATGGGCCTGATTTATGGTTTATTACCGGCCTATATTACAACCGGTATACCGGCACCATTACACATTTATTTCGATATTTTTTCAGGAGCAATCCAGACCTATGTATTCTGTATGTTGACAATGGTATACATTAGCGACAAAATATTAGACGAATAATTATAGGAAACATTTATTTTAAGGAGGACTTTTATCATGACAGAAGGAATTTCAAATGAGGCATTCGTATTAGGTTGTTCGGCAATCGGCGCAGGCATAGCCATGATCGCCGGTGTAGGTCCCGGTATCGGACAGGGTATTGCGGCAGGACACGGTGCTGCGGCAGTAGGACGTAATCCGGGAGCACAGGGACAGATTCGTTCAACTATGTTACTTGGACAGGCAGTTGCCGAGACAACAGGCCTTTACGGTTTCGCCGTAGCCATCATTTTGTTATTTGCTAACCCACTTATCAAGAAGCTTTAATAATGGGCTTTGTCTGCATTTTTTCAGACATAAGTGATAAGAGCAAAAATACAAAAAAGGAGGCGAAATCTTGGAACGAATATTTGACCTTGATATGCAATTTGTGGTAGATGCCTGCATACTTGCGTTCAATATGTTTTTGCTGTTCTTAATAGGCTCATACCTGTTATATAACCCGGTTAGGGCTTTTCTCGAAAAGAGAAAGAATATGATTAAGGAAAATATTGAAAAGGCGGAAACTGATAAAGAAGAGGCTGCAAAGCTGAAGGCTGAGTACGAGAAAAAACTCAAAGAGATTGATAAGGAAGCAGAGGTAATTCTTTCTGATGCCCGAAAGAAAGCACTTCTTCGTGAAAATCAGATTATTGCAGAAGCCAAGGAAGAAGCCGAGAAGATTACCGCACGTGCACATAATGAAGCCGAGCTTGAAAAGAAGGCCGTGCAGGATGATGTCAAGAAAGAGATTATCAATGTAGCATCAGTGCTCGCAGGAAAGGTAGTGTCAGCTTCAATCGATACAAATGTGCAGGATTATCTTGTTGAGGAAACTTTAAACGAAATGGGTGATAGTACATGGCGAAGCTAGTATCAAAGACTTATGGTGATGCCCTGTTTGAGCTGGGCATAGAGAAAAAATCCATTGATGTGTTATTTGAGGAAGCTAAGTTTGTGCGACGCTCCATTGCGGAGAATGAGGATTTGCTTAAGTTCCTTAATAATCCCAACATTGAATCAGCAGAAAAAATTGAAACTATGGAGAATATTTACAGGCAGTTTGTAAGTCCTGATATGACAGGCTTTATCAAGCATGTGGTAAGCAAGGGAAGATACAACAGCTTTATAGATATTTATGATTATTTCATAGCAAGAGTAAAGGAATACAAACATATCGGTATTGTATATGTGACCACGCCAAAGCCTTTAAGCGCCGTGCAGGAAGCCGATGTTAAGGCAAGGCTTTTAGCTCTTACGGATTACAGAGAGCTTGAAATGAATTACAGCGTTGACGCTTCTTTGATAGGCGGTATGGTTATAAGAATCGGCGACAGGGTAGTGGACAGCAGTATCAGAACAAAATTAAATGAAATAACAAAGGATTTGCTGAGTATCCAGTTATAATAATTATCATTCAGAAGGAAGGTGCGAAAGCCTTATGAATTTAAAACCAGAAGAGATTAGCTCGGTTATAAAGGAACAGATACAGAGATATTCGACTAAGCTTGATGTGTCTGATGTAGGAACGGTAATCCAGGTTGCTGACGGTATTGCACGTGTGTATGGTCTTGAGAATGCTATGCAGGGCGAGCTTTTGGAATTCCCGGGAGATGTGTACGGAATGGTGCTCAATCTTGAGGAAGACAATGTAGGTGCAGTACTTTTGGGAAGCAATAAAAATATTAACGAGGGAGATACCGTTAAGACTACGGGACGAGTTGTAGAGGTGCCGGTAGGCGATGCACTTATAGGACGTGTAGTTAATGCACTCGGACAGCCGATAGACGGCAAAGGTCCTATAAATACATCACGCTTTCGTCAGATAGAGAGAGTGGCACCGGGTGTTATTACAAGAAAGTCTGTTGATGTTCCGCTTCAGACGGGAATAAAGGCAATTGATGCCATGGTTCCTATCGGAAGAGGACAAAGAGAGCTTATTATCGGTGATCGACAGACAGGTAAGACGGCGATTGCCATAGATACGATTATAAATCAAAAAGGACAGGATGTGCTGTGTATATATGTTGCCATAGGTCAGAAGGCATCAACGGTAGCATCAATAGTGAGAACGCTGGAAGAATACGGAGCCATGGATTACACCACGGTCGTAGCTTCTACGGCAAGTGAACTTGCACCGCTTCAGTATATAGCACCATATTCAGGCTGTGCCATCGGAGAAGAGTGGATGGAGCAGGGAAAGGACGTGCTTGTCGTATATGATGATTTGAGCAAGCATGCCACTGCATACAGAACACTTTCACTTCTCCTTAAAAGACCGCCGGGACGTGAGGCATATCCGGGAGATGTTTTCTATCTTCACTCAAGACTTCTTGAGAGAGCTGCGAGAATGGCTCCTGAGTACGGCGGAGGTTCACTTACTGCTCTGCCTATAATAGAAACACAGGCAGGAGATGTGTCTGCATACATTCCTACAAATGTCATATCTATTACGGACGGACAGATTTATCTTGAAACAGAAATGTTTAACTCAGGTTTCAGACCTGCCGTAAATGCCGGACTTTCGGTATCCAGAGTAGGCGGTTCGGCACAGATTAAGGCCATGAAAAAGATTGCCGCTCCTATTCGTGTGGAGCTTGCCCAATATCGTGAGCTTGCATCATTTGCACAGTTTGGTTCAGACCTTGATGCGGATACGGCAGAGAAACTGGCACAGGGCGTGCGCATTAAGGAAGTTCTTAAGCAACCACAGTACAAGCCTATGCCTGTTGAGTATCAGATAATCATAATATATGCAGCTACTAAAAAGTATCTTCTTGATATAGAGGTAGACAGAATAGGAGATTTTGAAAAAGAGCTCTTTGCATTTATTGATACAAAATATCCTGAACTTCCTGAAGGTATTAAGGAAAAGAAAGTGCTGGATGACGAACTTGAAGCATTACTTGTTAAGGCCATCACTGAATTTAAATCAGAATTTAAATAACGGAGGTGACGGCATATGGCTTCAATGAGAGATATTAAGAGGCGTAAGTCCAGTATCCAAAGCACTGAGCAGATAACAAAGGCAATGAAGCTTGTGTCTACCGTAAAGCTTCAGAGAGCCAAGGGAAAAGCAGAATGTGCAAAGCCTTACTTTGAGCATATGTATAATGCAGTATATTCCATATTGGCAAAATCTTCAAATATCGATCACAGATTTTTAAAGAGCGGTCAGTCTCCCGTAAAAGGAGTCATAGTCATAACCTCCAACAGAGGACTGGCAGGCGGTTATAATACAAATGTAACCAAGCTTATAACAAAAGGAGATATATCCAAAGAGGATGCGATTATTTATACGGTCGGAAGAAAAGGCAGGGAAATTCTTGAAAGATACGGTTACAAGGTTGATTCCGATTATTCTGAGGTAATCAACGAGCCGATGTTTCGGGATGCCATGGATATAGCCGGGAAGGTGCTTTCTGATTTTGAGGAAGGCAAAATCGGTGAAATATATCTTGCGTATACCAATTTTAAAAATACGGTATCTCATATTCCTGTCCTGATGAAGCTGCTTCCTATAAGTCCGCAGGATATGGAAGAGGAAGAGAGCAGGAGTGAGTTCGACAGGATTACACCTATGAACTATGAGCCGGACGAGGACGAGGTTCTCGACATCATCATACCGAAATACGTGACAAGCCTTATATACGGAGCACTTATGGAGGCTGTAGCCAGTGAAAACGGTGCACGTATGCAGGCTATGGACAATGCCACAAGCAATGCGGACGAGATGATTTCAGACCTTGAACTTAAATATAACAGAGCCCGTCAGAGCTCGATAACACAGGAATTGACAGAGATTATTGCTGGCGCACAAGCTATCAGCTAATAGATAGGAGGAAAAATGGCAAACAATATTGGAAAAGTAACCCAGGTTGTAGGTGCCGTGCTTGATATAAAATTCGAGGGCACCAAACTTCCGGAAATCAATACTGCCATTCGTATAGACAGGCCGGAGGGTGACAAGCTTGTTGTGGAGGTATCACAGCATCTTGGTGACGATACCGTAAGATGTATCGCCATGGGTCCTACGGACGGTCTGAAAAGAGGAATGGAAGCAGTAGCCACAGGTGCTCCGATAAGCGTACCTGTAGGTGAAAATACACTGGGAAGAATATTCAATGTTCTCGGTGAACCTATTGACAATAAGCCACAGGCTGAAACAGAAGAGTTTTGGCCTATTCACAGAAAAGCCCCTGCATTTGACGAGCAGGCTACTTCAACTGAGATGCTTGAAACGGGTATCAAGGTAGTAGACCTCCTTTGCCCGTATCAGAAAGGTGGTAAGATAGGTCTTTTCGGCGGTGCCGGAGTTGGAAAAACGGTTCTTATTCAGGAACTTATCCGTAATATTGCCACAGAGCATGGCGGATATTCGGTATTCACAGGCGTTGGAGAGAGAACAAGAGAAGGAAATGACCTTTACCATGAAATGCAGGAATCAGGAGTTATCAATAAGACTACCATGGTATTCGGTCAGATGAACGAGCCGCCGGGAGCAAGAATGAGAGTTGGTCTTACGGGACTTACCATGGCAGAATATTTCCGTGACAGAGGCGGAAAGGACGTACTTCTTTTCATAGACAACATTTTCCGTTTTACGCAGGCAGGTTCTGAGGTTTCAGCCCTTCTCGGACGTATGCCTTCAGCGGTTGGTTATCAGCCGACGCTTCAGACGGAAATGGGTGCTTTGCAGGAGCGTATTACATCAACCAAAAACGGTTCCATCACATCAGTTCAGGCTGTATATGTGCCGGCAGATGATTTGACTGACCCTGCTCCGGCTACGACATTTGCCCATCTTGATGCGACTACGGTTCTTTCACGTTCAATAGTTGAGCTTGGTATTTATCCTGCTGTTGACCCTCTGGAGTCATCATCAAGAATACTTGACCCGCGTATAGTCGGCGAAGAGCATTATAA
This sequence comes from uncultured Eubacterium sp., assembly GCA_945920185.1. Taxonomy (GTDB): domain Bacteria; phylum Bacillota; class Clostridia; order Lachnospirales; family Lachnospiraceae; genus CAMEJP01. The sequence goes on from CAMEJP010000002.1 coordinate 89,563, forward strand.
GGTGGCAAGAGGAGTGCAGGAAATCCTGCAAAAATATAAAGAACTTCAGGATATTATTGCAATTCTTGGTATGGACGAGCTTTCGGAAGAGGATAAGCTTGTAGTGTCACGTGCAAGAAAGGTTCAGAGATTCCTTTCTCAGCCATTCTTCGTTGCAGGTCAGTTTACCGGACTTGAGGGAAAATATGTGCCTGTGAGCGATACCATTCAGGGCTTTAAAGAAATACTTGAAGGTAAGCATGATGATATTCCGGAGAGCTACTTCCTTAATGCCGGCAACATAGATGATGTGCTTGCCAGAGTAAAGTAGACTGGGCGGTGAAATAATGGCAGATAACAATGTATTTCAGTTAGAGATAATAACGCCTGAAAGAACCTTCTTCGAGGGTGAGGCAACCATGCTTGAAATATCTACGAACGAAGGCGATATAGGTATATATGCAGGTCACATACCTCTTACCACCGTTCTTGTACCGGGTGTTGCCAAAATACACAATGAAACGGTAGAGCGCAAGGCTGCCATACATTCCGGATTTATGGAAGTATTGGGCGACAGAGTGGTTGTACTTGCTGAGATTGCCGAATGGCCTGAGGAGATAGATTTGAACAGAGCAAATGAAGCCAAACTGCGTGCAGAAAGACGTATAAGCGAAGGAGAAGGCGATTTAAAAAGAGCAGAGATTGCCCTTAGAAAATCTATTGCCCGTATAGAAACGTTAAAGTAAAATTGAATAGACGTAAAAAAACCTGTCCATAATATGGTAAAACGTATGAAGGGCAGGTTTTTTAATTGAGAAAAGCAGCAATATTAGTGGCGATACTTTTATGGATAATAGCCGCCGTCAATATATTTACAAAGGAAACGGTAAAAAAAGATGAAGAGAGCGTTATAAGCGCATTTTCACAAAATAACTTTTCGACCGTAAACACAACGATAAGCGGATTTGCAGAGTACGGAAAAATGTATTTGTCGGTGGAGCAAAAAGAGGCACTTTTGGGAAGAATGGCAAAATGTCTTGGAATTACAGAATATGTTACGGACACTAGACTCGAAAATTCGCGTATGGAGACCGTGATAACGGCAAAGGGCGAGGGTGCCAAAGTAACCTTGAAACTTGTAACATATGAAAGTATCGAAAGTGAAAGCAATATAAATACCACGCAGTATATATTTGTGGATATGAATATAACCGACAACGTACAGTCCGTAATGACCTACAAGAAAGCCATACAGTCAGCTTATGAGGAACTTAATGCGGATGCGGATGTAACCCTTTGCATGGAAGGACGCGTTAAGGGATATCTTGACTATGCACAGAAGAATGTACTGGCGGACGCATTTTTCAGAAATATAGACGCGAATGTGATATCGGCAAACAGAGAAAATGATATGTTTACCATGTATGGTTTTACGGATGCAATAGACGGATACATTACATGTTCAAATGAAAAAATCAACGTCAATCTTTCAATAACCTATGATAAGGACAGTGACATAACAAGCGTATATCTTGCCACACCTATTAACAATATGGAATATTAGGCATATAATGTATAAAAATTTCATTTTGTGTGTGCCGTATTGCACAAGGTAAGGGGTAATATGAATTATTATGATTTTTCGCCGTTTATGTTAAATTATAACAATGCCAGAAGATTGGAGAGGGATTTTGAGTATGTAAAGGAAATGTATCCGATGAAAGTGAAGTGCCTTCAGGTTTATGTTGAGGAGGAACTCGACAAGTACGAGTATTTCGGAAGCTTTATATATGATGAATTTCCTGATAAAATAACTATATACAGAATAGTGTCATCCATAAGTGACAAATCAAGAAATGCAGGGTGCTTCAGGGAAGAAAAGAACGATATGCTTGACATTATCATAGAAATTCTTGTATTAAATGAAATATCGGCGAGAAGACAGAAACGAAACTGGTTATAAATATTGACGTTAAGCCTTTCGTTTGCTAAACTAAAGAGGACGGAGGTGACGACGTGAAAACATATTTGAAGGCATTTTCCCTTGCAGTGGCATTTGCCGTAACATTTTTTATAGTACTTAAGAATACAGAGGCACAGACTGATATTAAACTGACTACCATATCGGAGGCGACGTTGCCTGTTGTGTATGCACTGTCAGACGGGGGTAATCCATATAATATGATGCACGGCTTTACAGGCACCGTTGATATGTATTCGGTATGTGAGAACGTGACAATGCTTCCTGAGGACAGACGTCTTGCCATTGAGATAGATAAATATAATGCAGATGTGACGGCGGTCGCTTATGAGGTAAGAAGCAGGGACGGCAGCAATCTTTACGAGGATACGGCTGTAAAGAATTACGAGGATGTGAACGGCACAATAAAGGCTGTTCTAAACATAAAAAATCTGCTTGATGAGAATGAGGAATATATATTGAAAATAAAACTGACCACTTCAAATTTTGAGGAGGTTAGTTTTTATACGCTTATAAAGCAGGAAAAGAACACAGACGTGGATAAGAAGATAGATTTTGTCAGATGGTTTCGCGACAAGACTTTTGACAGGGAAAATCTTTCCGATATAAAAAAATATATAGAAACAAAATCAGACGCCGATAACACAAATTTTGCCTATGTTAATATATATTCGAGTCTGTCGATGTTCGGATACGGAGACCTTGACGTAAGGGTGGAGTCTTTGGGAGATGTATATATAAGAGAGATTTCGGGACCGGATGCCATAGTATATCTTGATTTTAAGGTTTCAGGAACGCAGGGCAGCGATGCGGTTTCATATAATGTCAGGGAGATTTATACTCTTAGTGAAGGAAGCACAGGCGGTATATATCTTATGGGATACGAAAGGTATATGGAGCAGGTATTTGATATGGAAAATGCCATAATGCCAAGCTCAAGGGTATATTTTGGAGTGACTAATGAAGAAGTAAGTTTTAAGGAGGATGAAAAACAGCGTTATACAGCTTTTGTAAGGGACGGAGAATTATATCTGTATGATATGAAGAAAAATGATTTGACAAGCGTATTTACATTTACCGAAAAGGAAACTGACAATGTGCGTGAAGCATATAAGAAGCACGACATAAAGATTGCAAACATATCGGAGAACGGTAATGTGTCATTTGCCGTGTACGGATATATGAACAGAGGTCTTCATGAGGGACAGATGGGAATATCCGTGTGTGTATATACGAGAGAAAATGGAAATGTAGAAGAGATAGCATTTGTGCCTGTGGATTGCAGTTTTGAAACTTTGAAGGAAAATTTCGGAGATGTCATTTATATAGATTCGGACAGAACGGTAACACTTATGGAAGACGGTACGATATATGCCATAGATACCAAGAGCAATGAGATGACCGTGATTGTGGACAATATAGAAAAGGATGCTTACAGTGTAAGCAGTGACGGAATGACTCTTGCCTATGTAAGCGGAGGCGAGTTAAGGCTTTATTCGCTTAAGGATGAAAGTGAGCAGATAATTTCGCACAATGAGGATGAACAGCTTAAAACCATAGGATATATTGACGGAGATTTTGTTTACGGAGCGGCAAAAAATGCCGATATTGTAAATGAGAAAGTTGGAAACCGTATTTTCCCGATGTACAAAATATACATTTTGAATGATAAGCTTGAAGTTATAAAGGAATATGGCATTGACGGAATGTATGTTGTGGATTTTGAGATACAGGGAAAGCGTGTTAACCTCACCCGTATGAAGAAAAATTCAAACGGAAGATTTGTGTATGCAGAGATTGACCAGCTTATGAATAAGAGTGATAATCTTCAGGCAGATGGAGCGTATCTGCGCCGGGTAGCTACGGATGTGAGAAAAAATGAACTGTATCTGCAGCTTTCGTCTACGGTATTTAATGCAAAAGACGTACAGATACGTTATTCCGGAAAAGTAGTATTTAACAGTAAGGACAGTAAGAGTCTTTCAATAGAGGCTGACAGGTCAGTAAGGGCAAGGCAGAAGGCAGCTATGAACGTGACCTGCAATACCTCGTATAAGCTCCCTGCCATAAGCAGGGGAGGAGCTTGTGAGGTTTCGGACAGCCTTGCGGTATGTACGGATATTATACTGAATACTCTGGGAAGAAGTGAGAATGTCACATCAGAGTTTGCGAAAGGAAATACCTCGATTAGCCTAATTGACGCATGTCAGGGCATAGGAGCATTGAACCTTACCGGAAATAGTCTTGACACGGCACTCGGATTTACTGCGTCAGGATACATGGTTGAGGCTATGATTGACTATGACCATTTTGTTATTATCACAGGTTATGGCAAGAAAAATATTACGGTCTATGACCCGGTAAGTGATGAAATTCTTACTTATTCCAGGGAAGAATTTTCAGGGAAAGCACAAGAGGTTGGAAATGTGTATGTATCATATTACAGAGAGTAGCCGTATAGATGGGAAAAAGGAAGAGTAATGCCGTACTCTTCCTTCAATCAGATAAAAAGATTTGTATGTTAAGAACCCTTTCACCTGTATAACGGTTCAGGAGGAAAAAAGGGGACATATTTTTTGAAAAAAGATGTACTAATTTTAGAACATGGAGGCACGCCGTGGAAGAAGGAAAGAAAAAGTCTAAAGGACGGATGATATTGATAATATTGCTTTTGGTACTGTCATCAGTCCTTATTGCATTTATAATTATCAGTCCCTATGTAGTGCTGTATAAGACATATGAAAATGATGCGAAGGCTAAGGTGGAAAGCGGAGGTGATTCCATATTTAAAAATGCACAGAGCAGCATTGTGTATGACAAGGACGGCAATGAAATAGCACGCTTCAGAAGCGACATAGACAAGTATTATGTAATGTCTTCGCAGATGGATGATGTCTTTAAACAGGCATTTGTGGCACTGGTGGATAAGGATTTCTTTGAGGGAGGATACGCTAAGCAAAAAACGCTTATAGTTATAGTTAAGGACACGGACAGGGCTGCCAAAACGGTGAAGGATGTAAGTCCTGTCACAAGACTTATGGCAAGAGATATATTTCTCTCATATGACATCGATAAGGATAATTCCGTTATAGAAGTATTTGTGGCAAACGAGTTGCAAAAAGCATATACAAGAGAGCAGATTTTTGAGTACTATGTGAACAATATATATTTTAACAACGGATATTACGGTGTTGAGGCTGCCGCCAGGGGGTATCTCGGAAAAGATATAAGTGAGCTTACCACTTCTGAAAAAGCATTTCTCGCGGCCGTTGCTGAGGACAGTTCACTGGACCCATACACTGATATGGATAGTATTCTTGTGAAGCGTAACGTCATTGTCACAGGCCTTTTAAATGACGGAATAATCGACAATGCTGAGTATTACAGAGCCATAAGCGAGAAGATAGTTTTAAACAGCGAGAAGATAAAGGAACATAATTATGTGGAGGCATATGTGGTAAACTGCGTGGTAAGGGAGCTTATGGAAAAGGACGGTTTTGTATTCAGGGACAGCTTTGAAAGCACGGCTGTAAGGGATTTATACGAGGAACAATATACAAAATGTTATACATACTGGTACAGAACGCTGTTTACTGACGGTTACAGGATTTATACTTCCATTGATATGGATTTGCAGGATAAATTGCAAAATCAGGTAGACAATACTTTAAGTTACAATTCTGGCGTCAATGAAAACGGAGATTACCGCATGCAGGGAGCTGTGGTCTGTATTGACAATGGCACCGGAAATGTCATTGCAATAGTGGGCGGAAGAAGCACCGACGCTTCTGAATACGCATATAATCATGCTTTTCAGGATTATAAGCCTGCCGGAAATGTGATAACACCGCTTAACGTATATACTCCTTTCATAGAGTGGCACCATAATCCGGAATACATAGTATATCAGGAAGAAGCGGTGGACGGAACTCTTATAAATAAGGTGACGCTTCGCGAGGCGATACTCAAATGGAACGGTGATTTCGCACAGAAGGTATATGAGAACATAGGACCGTCATACGGTTTGTCACTGTTGTCACATATTGGTTTTGCGGAAGCTCTCAATTCACCTGCAAGGGCAACGGATTACGGAAATGTTCAGATAACTGCCCTGGAGCTTGCTGCAGGCTATGCAACGCTTGCAAATGACGGAGCTTACAGGAAAGCAACATGTATAGTCAAGGTTACAAACGCATATGAGCAGAGTGTATATTCAAGGGATACGTCAGACAAAAATGTGTATGCGGCAAATGATTCAAGAATAATGACGGAAATACTGGCTGAAAATATGACAGACGGCTACCTTAAATCCCATGCGCCTGAAAATGCTATAACTGCAGCGCTTACATCAACTTCGGACAGAGGAAGAAATGCCTATATGGCAGGCTACAGCCGTCTGTACACTGTGGCTGTATGGAGCGGCTATTCTGGAAATGTGGCTGACAATGAAGATATGTCAGCAAGGACGCTTGCTGACAGCACTTCCATCTGGAAGTATGCGATGGAATATCTGCATAAGGGAGAGAAGCTTATGGCATTTGAGCCAAGCGGTCCGTACTCAAAGGAACCGGACGCATATGAGGAGATTTTACAGCCTACCACGGAAAGACCAAGTCTTGGAGGCATAGGCGGACATCCCGAAGACGGCGATGATTATCTGAGATAGAAATATATTTTGCCAACAGAAACCGTACGCTTCAGTAGGAGGCAATGGTTCCAAACCGGGACCGCTCGCGCTTAGTTGCTCCTCGCAGCGGTAGTAAACCGTACGCTTCAGTAGGAGGCAATGGTTCCAACCGGGACCGCTCGCGCTTAGTTGCGCCTCGCAGCGGTACTAAATTCGTGCTTCGCACTCATTAAGTGCCGGCGGTCGCAAATGTCCCTTATTGGAATCCATTTCCCTCCTTCTGAAGCTGACTGTGGAGATAACTGTAGCATTGTTCCGTGTCCTGATGTTATAATACAGCTTCGAACGGCATTTTCCGGTAACAGCCATAATTCCCATAATGATATAGAGCAAAGACTTAGCGAGGCTTTCGTAATGAGGTTTGCGCTAGCTGCCGGCACAAAGCCCACTGTCTGAGCCCGTGAGGGCGAGTTTGGGCGATTGCCGGCTAATGGGTGCGCGAACCGAATAGAAAACGAGAGGTGTTGCGTCATATTATTATGGGAATATGGGAAGAAATCCGAGAGCTTTGCCGGACATTTATTTGACACAAATGCTGATTATTTGAAAAATATGTTGAATAAGGTTGCATTTTGTGATACTTTTTGTTTAGAGTGATTCTGTGAAGAATTGCTTTGGTAACTTATAGATGATATAAAAGGAAAGAGGTTGTTATTATGATGAGAAAGTTGGAAGTAGCGATTGTTTTAATTATGGCGTTTGTATTTGGCATGAGTATGAATGTGTTTGCGGCAGAGGAAAATGGGTTTAAAGGATTGCAGAATACAACGGGGTATGATGAAAACGAAGAGGTGTTGCTGGAACAGCTTTATGAACTCTGTTCGTCATATTCAGGAATGTCATGGGAAGATGCAGAGTTAGAAGCTGCAAATATGCAGAATATGTACATGTCCAATAGTAACTATGGAAAAAGTATTGCTTACAGTTCAGCATGGTATAATGAATGTATGGATGATGTTGAAATTATAGCAAGGCTTATATATGGAGAAAATACTATCTATTATAGCAATCAGATTGGAGTGGCATATGTTCTGATGAACAGAGTAGCATCCAGCACAGACTTTGACGGAGACGGAAGTTCGACAGATACTTTAAAGGGAGTGGCTATTTATCCGAATGCGTTTGAAGCTTTGACTGGCTCGGCAAGCAGAACGGTAAATGCAAGAACAGTCGGAGAGTATATTGAAGATCATCCAAATGATACAAGCGCTTATAATGCATGGAGCAATGCTACATTTTTAGCCTGTCTGTTAAAAGTGACTATGGATAAGGCTGAATGGAGTGTGATAGTGGGTAATATAAGCGGAATCGGTAATCAGTGCTATTTCGTGGGATACCAATGGGCAATGAACAATGATATGATAAGAGATAATGATGGACAGCTTCAATACTGTATGGACGGTACTTGGCGTAATATATATTCAGTCGGAATAGCAGGACAAGGATATCTGTACACAAAGGCTCAGATTATAGCCGCAGCTGTAAGTTATAGTAATTTGTGTAATATATTTTTCAACCTATAGGGAGAAATGAATATGAAAAAAAAGATTTTATGCGTAGCTGTTATTGCGTTGCTTGTTACCGCCTGTGCCGGTAAGGAAGGAATTTCACAGGCTCCTTCTGATAGTGTAAGTATTTATGAGACATCTTCGTCAGTGGCAGCTACAGAAAAGGAAAGCTTATCTTCTGCACCAACACTTACTCCTCCGGATAATATATATTATATCAATGAGAATATAAGCGCAAAAATTGGTGACAGATTAGAGGAACTGTATAAAGGTGATAAAGTTACGACTTACGAATATGAGACATACGAGTATATGGGTGCTTTTTCTAAACCGGTGCAGACAAAGGAACTCTCAAGAATTATGAATGAGAATGAGATTATCGATATAATATGGAATGTAGGAATTCTTAACACAGATAATCATATATCAAGGATTGCAATTAACGGAAAGGAAATGACTTATCTGTATGAAAAGGAAGAAATCAAATCTGCCATGGGATATGTCTGGAAGCTTAGAGGATTTACATATGAAGGAAGGGAATATACCTTTGAAAATGATGAAAGCGGCTATATAACAGCCATATCGGATGACAATGGAGAATGTATTGCAAGATATGTATATAGAGAACCCCGCGACAAAGATATATCTATAAAACTGATTGATAAAGTATTATCATATAATGGCACGGAGTGGGTTGTTAATACTGACAGGGATTTCATTGGCAATCTTAACAGGATTGTCGGATATAACGATTTTTATGATTCCTATAACAATATGCTTAAAGTGGGTGGCTGGTTGGATTTGGATACAGATACGTATCTTCAATACAAAAAAGGCGGAAACGAGTATAGTGTGAGCTAGAGTTTAAGCATCAGAAAAATATATGGTAAAACCCGACTTATGATAAGCCGGGTTTTATTTTAGTGTGATTGAAATTAAAGCTGATTGTGTGCTTCCTTGTATTCTTTTACGACCTTGTGGATACGCTCTACAGGGTCAAGAAGTGCGCTTATGGAAGCATCGTGATTGAGTGTGTCTATAATCAAAGCAATGTATTTGCTTATGTCTACATTGATGTAATAAGGCTTTGTAAGAAGCTCCGGAGTCTGGTATGTTCCGTTGGTTGTAAGAACCTTATCGATGATTCCTTTATCAAAGGCTTCGTCAAATTTTTCAAGACCGTTTGTGAAAAGACCGAATGTAGCGGCTACGAATACACGCTTAGCCTTTCTTTCTTTAAGCTCCTTTGCCACGTCAAGCATACTCTCTCCTGAAGAAATCATATCGTCGATAATCAGTACGTCCTTGCCTTCTACGGAAGAACCGAGGAATTCGTGGGCAACAATAGGGTTGCGGCCATTTATTATCTGCGTATAATCACGGCGTTTGTAGAACATACCCATATCAAGACCAAGTACGTTTGCAAAGTATACTGCACGCGACATACCGCCTTCGTCAGGGCTTATAATCATCATATGGTCAGAGTCAAGCTGAAGGTCGTCCACATTGTGAAGAAGAGCCTTTATGAACTGGTAAACCGGCTGGACTGTTTCAAAGCCCTTAAGAGGTATGGCATTCTGTACTCTTGGGTCATGAGCATCAAACGTGATGATATTTTCAACACCCATACTTGTAAGCTCCTGAAGTGCAAGAGCACAGTCAAGAGATTCGCGTCCGTTTCTCTTGTGCTGGCGGCTTTCGTATAAGAAAGGCATAATGACGGATATTCTTCGTGCTTTTCCTCCTACGGCAGCAATAATTCTCTTGATATCCTGATAATGGTCATCCGGTGACATATGGTTCTGCTTTCCGCAAAGCGAATATGTGAGGCTGTAATTGCATACATCCGAAAGAATGTAAAGGTCATAACCACGGACAGATTCGTTGATTGTTCCCTTTGCTTCACCTGAACCAAATCTTGGAACACTTGCCTTCATAAGGTAAGAATCCCTCTGGTAACCTGCAAATGCAATAGTAGACTTATGCTCGCTCTCGCGCTCACGCCTCCAGTCAACAAGGTACTGATTGACCTTATCACCGAGTGTGGCACAGCTCTTTGCAGCAATGATACCAAGTGCGCCCACCGGTATAGTTTCAATAAAATTATTGTCTGGCATAAAAAAGTCCTCCGTAAATGTTTATAAGTAATTGTATCACTAATGACTTTGATAAGTCAATATAGCTTCTATTTTTGTACACGCAGGTCATTTCCGAATACGGGAATCTGTGTGTAGCTGCCGAATATCCTTGAGGATATTCTTTCAGAATACATCTGACGTATGTCATCAAGAGCATAATTGCTTGATATTATTGTAGATTTGCTAAGAAGCAGTCTTTCGTTTATATAGTAAAATAAGGTACTCTGTGTAAATGAGTTGATATTTTCCGAACCTAAGTCATCTATGACAAGAAGGTCGCACTCAAGCAGAGAGGCTGTATATGCCGGGCTTTTGTCGGAAGTATTTCTGTTAAATTCGTAATCGGCAACCATGTTGAAAAAGTCATGGGCACACGTATATACTACCGAATGGAGCGTTTTTATAAGCTCATTAGATATGCAGTCGGTTAGATATGTTTTTCCTGCACCTACATTTCCGTAGAAAAATATGTTTCTTGATTTTGCGTCAAAATCACTGACATAGCCCTTGCAGAACTTTACTATGCTCTTTGCATTGTCATAAGGAGAAACGCCAAAGCGAGGCTCGGTATCCTTCGGAAAAAGAGAAAAGTTAAAGTTTTCAAAGGTGTGGGTCCTGTCAAGATTTTTGTTGTTTGTATTTTTATATAAAAGCTCTATGCCTGCCTTTTTAAAGCATTGGCATTTTTGGTTTCCGATATACCCGGTATCGTGACAAAGTTCACATGTGTAGATGGGATTAAGGTAGTCTTCGGAAAATCCGGCTTTTTTAATGAGCTCATTTTCTTTTGCGTTTATGGAGGCGATTTTGTCATCGGCAGCCCTGCATGTATCGGCATCCGAAAAAAGTTTGCTTTTAAACAGGGATATTTTCTCAGCATTAAGTTCTGACAGGCTTACGCCGAAGTCGGTATACACCTTGTCTGCGACCTCTTTGAGACGAGCCTCATGTATTCTGTTATTTCTGTTTTGCGTGCGATTGTAATTTCGCATCAGCTCATCAACCTGTGAATTAGTAAGAGACATATTTTCCTCACAATTTATAATTTATAGTTAAGTACAAGCTCCTTTTCAAACTGCTTGTAGTTGGTGTTTCGCTGTTCAAAATTTGTAAACTTAGTGTTGACCTCTGCTGAAGTCTTTTTATAAGCGACGGAACCTTTCGGAGAAGCCTTGCTGTTAAGATTTGCAAGGAATTCGTCGTCAAGTCGCTTTACATCATCAATAGTCGTTACACCGCATTCAAGCCACTTAGCCAGTATGGTGTCGGCTCTGTCTATACCGTATCGTTGCTTCCGTGCCTTTATGCAGGCTTCCTCAATTATCTTGGCAGAAAAATGCCACTCGGTATACCATTTCTGGACGAGCGCTTCCTCCTGAACAGCAAGCTTATCAAGAGCAAGTGTGTTACAGACCGTTTTATACAGGCCGGTAATGTCATTTCCGGATATGTAATCGCAGATTTTCTTTTCGGAATCAAGTCCCATTTCATTCCAGTTAGCTGCGACTTTGTGTATGTAATCAATGCTTTTGCGATCGTGCTTTGCACAGTATTCTATAAGGTGTTCGCACATTTCGTAATCAAAGTGAAGTTCTTCGATAATGTCGGTAACTACCTGAGATTTGCGAGGCGATATAATGCCGAGATACTTTTCAAATATTTTTTGTATGGCGGCTTTCTCACTGTCGCTTATAGGGGCTTTGTCCTGCAGCATGTGGGTTGCTGTATCAGATATGTCCATAGTCCCTGCAAGTTCCGTTACGGTGTTTTCATCTTCGCTTTCGGCAACTGACGGAATAGGGAGAAGAGTTATGCCTGTAAGCGTATTTTTGGTATAACTGCAGGCTATAAGATTTTCACTCTCCCAGTACCTTAGAGCCCTTGTGACGCTGTTTTTTGTAATGTCAAGCTTGTCTGCAATAGCTGCAACGGACAAAGTGTTGTCGCTGTCCTTTCTGTTAAGTTCGCGCAGAAGATACAGATAGAGCTTTATGCTGTCGCCGCTGGCACAAATGTATCTGTCAACAAATTCAGCCGGTACATTTATAGTGTCATTTCCCATATAATTTTTAAGTGTAATATTTTCCATGGCAATCTCCGTGTAAAGGCATGTGACGCATAAGCGTTCTGCCTGATATGCCCTTATCTTTCAGGGGCAAAATGAATTATAACACATAAATCCGTGAAAGAAAATAGCAAATTTTCGCTCAACCACGCACATTTGAAGGGTGTGGATAAGTGGATATGTGTGTGGATTGTGTGGATAAAATATCACAATACTTGCAGAAAGCACATTGCGGCATGTGGATAAGTTCACAAAAAATCCACATACTTAAACCGTAAAAATGTTTAGAATATGTGGATTGTGTGGATTACTTATTCTTTACAAGGTTTTCTCCGATTTCTACTACATTTCCTGCACCCATGGTTATCAACACATCACCGTTGGTACAATTTTTTTGTAAAAATTTTTCTATCTCTTCAAATGTGTCAAAATAGTATGCCGTCTTTCCGGCAGAGGTTATAAGGTCTGCAATGTTTTTTGAACTTATTCCGAGAGTATCGGTTTCCCTGGCGGCATAGATGGGAGCCAGCACAACCTTGTCGGCAAGCGAAAGGGCATTTGCAAATTCCGGAAGAAAAGCTTTTGTCCTTGTGTAAGTATGAGGCTGGAATACGCACCAGAGCGTTTGGTGAGGAAAATTTGCGGCGCCGGTTAAGGTTGCCGTAATCTCAGAAGGGTGGTGTGCGTAATCATCTATGACGGTAACGCCGTCAAAACTTCCCTTTATCTCAAAGCGTCTGTGGGAACCGTGAAAATTCATAAGAGTGTTTTTTATGATGTCAGGGTCCACTCCCTGCGTGTATGCCACGGCGATGGCGGCAAGAGAGTTAAGCACGTTGTGCGTACCCGGAATACATAAAGATATCTTTCCTGCTTCTTCTCCCTTTACAACAAGGGTGTAGGAATAATTTCCGCGCTCATCGCATTTTAAGTCCTTTGCTGAAAATGTGCTGTTATCGTCTATTCCAAATGTTATGACATTACATTTTTTGTTCTGATAAAAATATGATATGTCATCGATGGAGCTTCCTATAATGAGAGTGCCGTTATCAGGCAGCTTCTCGACAAAAAGTCTGAAAGAATTTCTTATGTCGTTTATGTCCTTAAAGAAATCCAGATGATCCTCTTCTACATTTAGGATGACATCTATGGTAGGGTTAAAGGATAAGAAACTGTTTGTGTACTCGCATGCTTCTGTGACAAATACAGGCGAATTTCCGATACGCATATTGCCGCCGATGGAATCGAGTATTCCGCCGAGAGATATGGTAGGGTCAATGCCGGCATTGACAAGAATTTCAGACACCATTGACGAGGTGGTTGTCTTTCCGTGAGTTCCCGCTATGTTTATGGCTGTATCATAGTTGGCCATAATCTGTCCGAGGAGTTCTGCCCTTGTCATAAGGCTTTTTCCTGCCTTTACGGCAGCCGCATATTCGGGATTGTCTTCTTTGATGGCAGCGGTAAAAACTACCAAATCAATATTTTCTGTTATATTTTCAGCTCTTTGTCCATAAAGTATAAGCGCACCTTCATTTTCAAGTTCTTTAGTGAGTTCTGATACATTGTTATCGGAGCCTGATACCTTAAAGCCTCTGCTTATAAGAAGCTTTGCAAGCCCGCTCATGCTAATTCCGCCGATACCTATAAAATGTACGGATATTGGTTTGTCAAAATCAATTTTATACAAATCGTCACTTCCAATCGATAGTTTATGTCACATCATAGTATAGACTTTTCGGGGGCAAATTTCAACAGAAAAATCCGGCTAAATTATTATATAAAGTATACAAAAAAATGTTTCAAAATTAGTTGGCATTCGTCATATTTTATGATATAATTTTATCAAAGATAATATCGCGTAAGCATTTTGATGTTTTGTGCTTAAAAGGAAGCGAGCTTGACGCTCGTTCTGATCAAAAAAATTACAGCAAGAGGTGAGACCATGATTAGAAAAGAAATGATAGCCATGCTACTGGCTGGAGGACAAGGTAGCAGACTGGGTGTGCTGACTTCTAAGGTAGCAAAGCCGGCCGTTGCGTTTGGCGGAAAATACAGAATTATTGATTTCCCGCTCAGCAACTGTATTAATTCCGGAATCGATACGGTAGGTGTTCTTACCCAGTACCAGCCATTAAGACTTAACACACATATCGGTATCGGTATTCCATGGGATCTTGACAGAAATGTCGGAGGTGTTACGGTGCTTCCGCCATACGAGAAAAGCACTAACAGTGAATGGTATACAGGTACTGCCAACGCCATATATCAGAACCTTGAATATATGGAAACATATAATCCTGAGTATGTTCTCATTCTTTCGGGTGACCACATTTACAAGATGGATTACAAGATAATGCTTGATTATCACAAGGCAAACAATGCAGACATTACCATTGCCACCATGCCTGTTCCTATTGAGGAGGCAAGCCGTTTCGGTATTGTGGTTACTGACGAGAATAACAGGATTAAGGAATTTGAGGAAAAGCCTGAGAAACCAAGCAGCAATCTTGCGTCAATGGGTATATACATATTCAATTTCAAGACTTTAAAAGAGTCTCTTTTAAAGCTTAAAGACCAGCAGGAATGCGATTTCGGCAAGCATATTATTCCGTATTGCCACAGCAATGACAAGAGGATATTTGCTTATGAGTTCAACGGATACTGGAAAGATGTAGGAACGATAAGTTCATACTGGGAAGCAAATATGGAACTCATTGATCTTATACCTGTATTCAATCTTTATGAGGAATACTGGAAGATATACACAAAGGGCGGCGATTCGCTTTCGCCTCAGTATATTTCAGGAGATGCGCATGTTGAAAAAGCCATTGTGGGTGAAGGTACAAGCATATACGGCGAGGTATACAGCTCAGTAATAGGTTCGGGCGTAACCATAGAAGAAGGTGCGGTTGTAAGAAATTCCATCATTATGAAGAATGCAACAATCGGAAAGAACTGCCGCATTGACAAGGCTATTATAGCTGAGGACACAGTTATATCTGACAATGTCGTACTTGGTATGGGAGAAGCTGTTCCGAACGACAGATTCCCTAAGATATATACAGACGGAATAGTTACCGTAGGCGAGAATTCATTTATTCCGCCGGATGTAAAGGTAGGCAAGAATACGGCCATATCGGGCGTTACGGAATATGAGGATTACGAGAACGGCGAACTGCCAAGCGGACGCACTCTTATTAAGGCAGGTGAAACAGCATGAGAGCAATAGGTATTATACTTGCAGCAGGTAACAACAGAATGATAAAAGAACTTTCAAATAAGAGAGCGATTGCTGCACTTCCGATAGCGGGAAGTTACAGAGCCATCGACTTTGCACTCAGCAATATGACAAATTCAGGCATAAAGAATGTAGCTGTCATTACGCAGTATAATGCGAGGTCATTACATGAGCATCTCAACTCTTCAAAATGGTGGGATTTCGGAAGAAAGCAGGGCGGACTTTTCGTATTTACCCCTACCATTACCGCCGAGAACAGCAGTTGGTTCAGAGGTACGGCGGATTCACTTTATCAGAATATTCAGTACTTAAAGAGAAGTCATGAGCCATATGTGGTTATAGCATCCGGCGATGGCGTGTATAAGCTGGATTATTCAAAGGTGCTCGAGTATCATATTGAAAAGAAAGCAGACTTTACGGTTGTTGTTAAGGATATTAAGGACAAGAATGAAGCAAAGAGATTCGGAGTTGTTTCAATCGCACCGGACGGACGTGTAACCGACATTGAAGAGAAGCCTATAGATACTGATATTACAACAGTATCAACAGGCGTGTATGTGATAAGAAGAAGACTCCTCATAGAGCTTTTGGAGAAGGCTGCCGAGGAGGACAGATATGATTTTGTTAAGGATATTCTCGTAAGATATAAGAATGTAAAGAGGGTTTACGCTTATGAGATGGATTCTTACTGGAGCAATATGTCAACGCTAAATTCTTATTACAAGACCAATATGGATTTCTTAAAGAAGGATGTAAGAGATTATTTCTTCAAGGAATATCCTGATGTATTTACAAAGGTTGAGGATTTGCCGCCTGCTAAGTACAACCAGACGGCGCAGGTCAAGAACAGCCTTGTGTCAAGCGGATGTATCATTAACGGTCAGGTAAGCGATTCGGTACTCTTTAAAAAGGTTTACATCGGCAATAACTGTACAATCAAGAATTCCATAATTCTTAATGACGTTTACATAGCTGATGATTCGTATATCGAGAATTGTATTATAGAGTCAAGAAGTACCATAAAGAGCGGTTCTAAGTTCATAGGAGAAGGTGAACCTAAAATCGTAATTGAGTCAAATGAACGTTATCAGATGTAACAGTTACTTTTAAGAAGAAGTATTGTGGGCGAAAGCCGTATTGGAGGTAGTTATGCAGATTACAGATGTAAGAATCAGAAAAGTTACAAAGGAAGGTCGGATGAAAGCGGTAGCTTCTATCACACTTGATGATGAGATAGTTATTCACGACATCAAGATAATAGAAGGAGACAAGGGCCTGTTTATAGCAATGCCGAGTAGAAAGGCGACAGACGGGGAATACAGGGACATCGCCCATCCAATCAATTCAAAGACCAGAGAAGAAATGCAGAATGCAATATTAAATGCATATGCGAATATAGAAGAATAAAAGTTTAAAACGGTGTGGTTTTTTCCATACCGTTTTACAATGTAAAGTCAGGAGGAAATGCAGGCAGTCTGCATATAAGGTTATGTCAGAATTGAAAGCAGTTATCCTTGCAGCAGGGCAGGGAACAAGAATGAAGTCTAAGCTTCCGAAGGTGGTTCATAAGGTTTTGGGTAAATGTATGGTGTGGTATGCCATAAATG
>CAMEJP010000003.1 GCA_945920185.1 uncultured Eubacterium sp.
GCTTGATGAAGTTTATGAACTGTGTGGTTTTACAAAAGAGAACATTATGATAGTCGGACGAATGACAGCCAAGGAAGCATTGAATAAAGGCGTGCGTGATGCTGTATCGTTTGGACCGGTGCTTATAGTGAATGGCGTTGTGTCAGAGTTTAGGGGTACGGGCGGAGGACTCAATCCCCGTACGGCAATAGGGCAGCGTGAGGACGGTGCGGTACTTTTGCTTGTCATAGACGGAAGGCAGGCATCGACCTTTGGAGCTTCATATCAGGATGTGGCAAATATAATGTATCAGTATGGCGCCGTAAATGCGTTTAATCTTGACGGAGGAAGCTCAAGCGCTCTGTTCTATGACGGAAAAATAATAAATTCTGTCTCTACGGGAGGAATGTTAAGAGACCTTCCGACAGCCATTTTGGTAAAGTAAGAGTGAAAATTTTTCGACGCGTTCCTACGCTTACGCTTCGGAATACGAGGTAATTATGAGAAGAAGAGTTAAAAAATTTAACGTGTTTATGCTTATATATATCTTTGTATGGATTGTCGGCATAATAAGTGTCTGCATATGGGTGTGGAAGGGGCTTTCACGCTATCAGAAGGATTATGATAAAGCACTGGAGGCTTCGCATCCTGAGATTTTTATGGACGAATGGATGGCTTCGCTTGATAAAGGAGCATTAATGGAGTATCTTGAGGAAGATAATACGATATCCTATACTCCGTATGAAACAAAAGAAGCTGTTTTGAAAAGTATATCAAAACAGCTTAATCTAAGCGGTTCATTTTCTTATGAAAAGCACGAAAAATATAAGGACAATGCTCCCGTGTACGTTTTGAAGTCTGATAATAAGCCGATAGCCCTTATTTGTCTTAAACGTGAAATGAGGCTGGATCATAATGAACCTGACATATGGAGTATGAAGCAGATATGTTTCGGCAATTATGTAAGTGCCGATGAAAAATGTACAATACGTGTAAGAAAAGGTGATAAAGTTACCATAAACGGTGTGTCTGTCAATGCTTCTGACTTAAAAAGCAGCAATGTATGTGAAAATGAGCTGCTGGCAGCTACTTCGGAGTTTAGCGGCGGCGAGTATATTGTCGAAGAGTATTCTGTGAGCGGCTTATATGAAAAACCTGTTGTAAATGCAGTAAGCAGTGACGGATATAAACTTTTGAATGAAGTTTATACACAAAATTTGTATGACTACACTTCAGGTAATTATGAAGGCTTTAGCAGCACTGTGTATGAAATTGCAGTGAAAAGAGTTTTTGAGTATGCAGAATATTTTAACCTTAAAATCCCTTATGAAGAGTATAGGGATACCCTAAAACCTGACACTCAGATGTGGCAGGTGGCGTTAAGTCTTAAACAGAGCATTAAGTGGAATGATGAGGCATTGGAAATGAGCAGTGACGAAGCGCGAATGGAAAATGTTATCAGAATAAATGACAACGTGTTTGCGGCAAATGTATATATGAAGATAACAATAGTCTGCGAGAAATTTACAAAGAAAGATGAACTTAATTACCGGTGTGTGTTTTATAGAGAAAACGGATGCTGGTATCTTATATATCTGAGTGTTATCTAGTCATAAAACATAAGACTTCCTACTAAAATATTAATAGTATTTCAGTAGGGAGTTTTTTTATGAAAAAATGTGTTTCCGTCATACTTGCCGCCATTCTTTTTACCTTAAGTTTTGGCGTGACAAGAGTTTATGCAGAAGATACCTTAAATTTAGATACCCCTTCTTATGTTCTTATGGAAGCCAAGACAGGAAAGGTAATATGCGAGAAAAATTCAAGCGAGGAGCTGCATCCTGCCAGTGTGACAAAGATAATGACTCTTATTCTTATATTTGACGCATTACACAACGGTCAGATAAAGCTGACGGACGAGGTGACGGTATCTGCCTATGCTGCCGGTATGGGCGGAAGTCAGGTGTTTTTGGAGGAAAATGAAGTACAGACAGTTGAAACACTTATAAAATGTATAAGTGTAGCAAGTGCAAATGATGCATCGGTGGCTATGGCAGAGCATATCTGCGGAACGGAAAGTGCATTTGTGGAAAAGATGAATGAGAGGGCGGCAGGACTTGGAATGAAAAATACACATTTTGTAAACTGCTGCGGACTTGATGACGGTATGCATAAAATGAGTGCCATGGACGTAGCACTGATGAGCCGTGAACTTATAACAAAATATCCCGAGATACACAATTATTCTACCATATGGATGGATACGATAACTCATAATACGGCAAGGGGAAGCAGTGAATTCGGACTTTCAAACACAAACAAGCTCATAAAGCAGTATCAATGGGCAACGGGTTTAAAGACAGGCTCAACATCACTTGCAAAGTGCTGTCTCAGCGCAACGGCTAATAAGGACGGCACTGAGCTTATTGCGGTAGTTATGGCTGCACCTAACAGTAAGACACGTTTCGCTGACGCCATAAGTCTTCTTAATTACGGCTTTAGCGTATGTCATATATATGAGGATGAAGAGACACCCAAGCTTGATGTAAAGGTTTCGGGAGGAATAAAGGACAAAATAGAATGTGAGTACAGGGATAAGTTCAGCTATATGTTTACGGAAAATTATGACCCTGCTTCCATAACAAAGACTTTAGAATACAGAAAAAATCTGTCTGCTCCCGTGAAGAAGGGAGAATGTGTAGGGCAATGCGTGTACAGATATAAGGATACGGTAATCGGAAGTGTGGATATAATATCCAGAGAGAATATAAAGAAAGCTAATTTCGGGGATTTTTTCAAAAAATTGCTAGGAGAATATCGGATATAAAGTGGTATGGTTAAAAAGTTTATAAGTGGATATATAAAAATATCCACAATTGGTATAATATGACTATACAGCAAAATGCTGATGAAGATGACGTCACCTCCCAAAAATAAAAAAATGTGAATACTGTGGCTTTTAGCGTACAGTCAACGGTTATGGAGGAAATCATGAAAAAAAATACTATAAGAGATTTGGCTGTAATAGCTATATTTACTGCACTTACATATGTGTTTACCGCATTTGTCAACGTACGTCTTCCGATAGTTGCCAACGGCGGACTTATCCACTTGGGCAATGTTCCTTTGTTTATAGGTGCCATAATATTCGGAAAGAAAACAGGTACTATCGCAGGAGCTGTCGGAATGGGCTTGTTTGACCTTTTGTCAGGATGGACACTTTGGGCTCCGTTTACATTTGTCATTGTAGGACTTATGGGTTATCTTGTAGGACTTATAACTGAGAAGAAGAAAAATTATGTTACATATGGCATTGCCATGGTAGTGGCTTTGGCAGTAAAGATTGTCGGATACTATATAGCAGAAGGCATAATATACAAGAATTTTATAGTTCCTGTAAGCAGTATACCGGGTAATGTGGTACAGATAGTCGTTGCCGCAGTTATAGTACTTATCATTATTGAACCGTTAAAGAGAGCAGCAAATAAGATATTTGCATAGTAATATGTTTGGAAAGAAAGAGTGAAAGATTAATGTACAAAATTATGACACCGGGACCTACTCAGGTAGCAGAAAATGTAAGGCTGGCAAGGAGTCTTCCGTGCACAAATCCTGATATTGATGAGAGCTTTGTTGAATTTTACAAGCAAACCTGCGAGCTTATAAGCAGACTTTTATATACAAAGAATGAAACATTTATACTCAGCGGCGAGGGAATACTCGGACTTGAGGCAGCCTGCGCTTCGCTTACGGAGAAAGGCGACAGGGTTCTGGTGCTTGATAACGGCATATACGGAAAGGGTTTTGCTGATTTTGTTACGATGTATGGCGGAGAAGCAGTGATTTATACTGATGATTATAAGCGCCCTATATCGGTTGAGAAGCTTGAAAAGTATCTTGAGAGCGACCACGGCTTTAAGTATGCCACGGTTGTACATTGCGACACTCCAAGCGGTATGTTAAACGATATAAGCAGAATATGTCCGCTTCTTAAAAAATACGGAATTATGACGGTTGTAGATTCAGTTTCGGCTATGTTCGGCGAAGAGGTAAGAGCCGATGAATTTGGCATAGATATATTATGCGGCGGCTCACAAAAGGCAGTATCAGCACCTCCGGGACTTACCTTTGTAACGGTAAGTGATGATGCAAAATATGCCATAACACACAGGGAAACTCCTATTGCTTCATTTTATGCCAATCTTTCCGTGTTTTTTAACTATTATGAGGAAAAATGGTTCCCTTATACCATGCCTATAAGTGACATATACGGACTCAGAGCAGCATTTGACAATATTGCGGCTGATAAGGATATGCTTGAACGCCACAGAGAGGTTGCCGAATATACAAGAAAAGAAGTGGTGAGGATGGGTCTTAAGCTGCACCTTGAGGACGGCTTTTCAAATACCGTTACGGTGGTGGACGTACCTGATGGAATAGAGTGCGGTGAGATTTTGAAACGTATGCGTGATGAATATAACATTATGATAACAGGCTCATTCGGATATCTTGCCGGCAAGGTTCTCAGAATAGGTCATATGGGTGAGAATGCCACTATGGAAAATGTAAAGGAAACACTTCACGCACTTGAAGAGGTTCTTAAAACATTTTGATTTAAAACGTAAATAATACTTTTATCTTTTGGAGAAATGTGATAAAATTATTTATCATAGAGACAAGAACAGACATTTCGCGTTGCGTGATGTCTGTTTCTGCAATGAGAAGACAGGATTACACCTGAGAGGAAAGGAAAAGGTATGAAACTCAAGTGTAAAAAAGCTTTTTTAAATACGGTTATATGTATGCTTACGGCAGTTATGGTAAGCATATGTCATATAAAATGTGCATCAGCGACAGATATGGTTTCGGGCACAATCAATTATGATTATGCTTATGAGGTTTTGCGCCTTGTAAATATAGAGAGAGCCAATGCAGGTCTTGAACCTCTTACAATGGACGCTGTGCTTATTGATGTGGCAAATGTGAGAAGTCCTGAGATAATAGTGAAGTTTTCTCACACAAGACCTGACGGAAGCAATTGTTTTACGGCATTTGTAAACAGAGGAGACGCTACTACCTGTGGGGAAAATATTGCGGCAGGTCACCGGACTCCGGAGGATGTGGTAAACGACTGGATGAACTCTGAGGTACACAGAGCCAATATACTCAATGCAAAGTTTACCAGAATAGGAATTTCCTGTGTGTATGTGGAAAACTCGGATTATGGCTATTATTGGACACAGTTTTTTGCAAACGGTACGGCAAATGAGGTGTATCGGTCCGGAACGCAGGATATAAGCATTGATTTGAGTACAGGAGCATCAACCGTAAACGGAGGACAGCTTCCGCAGCAGACACAAGCCGCTACGCAGCCGCCGACGGAGGAGCAGACCGTTGCACCGACGGAAAAGGAAACGCAATCATCTGCTAACACACAGGAACAGACAAAGAATCCTGATTCCTCTGCAAATGGTACGCCTGCTGACGGCAATACCGGAATAAGCACTATAAATATAATGGTAATTACCATAAACGATATCCCTATAAGCGGCGTAAAGCTTAACAAGGGAGAAGTCTATGAAAACATAGGAGTAATGTGTGTTCCTTCTCAGGAAGAGAGTGTCGGGTATACTTTTGCATCTTCTGACGAGAACGTAATCAGATTTGAAGGGAACAGTATGAAGGTTGTCGGCTTCGGAAAGACAACTCTGACTGTAAAGGCATCTAACGGAGTGGTGAGAACATATGACATAGAGGTGCCTGAAGTGAATGAGGAGAACACTACAAAAAAGGTGTCTGAGAAGTCTTCTTTGGACAAACAGAATACTACCGGTAGTAAAAATGCAGAAAATTCTTTGAAACAAACTGACAATAATGGTAAAAATAGTAGTGATAAGCAGGGTAAGCTCTTTTCATTATCAACAATTTTGATAATAGGTGGCTGTGCTGTTTTGGGTATTTTGGCAATTTGCCTAATTATTTTACTTATACTTTTTAAAAGGAGAAATAGGGAGAAAAATAATTATTGACACTTTTTGCCAATGGTTGCATACTTTAAGTGTGAAACGATATGTTAAGTGTTTAAGAAAGAATGGAGTGGTTACTATGGTAGAACCAATGAAAGTTACGTTATGTTTTAAGGATGTTGACTTTAGCAGTAAGGTCAGCGAGTTTGTAAGGATTTCATCAAAGGTAGACACAAGCGTTGATGTAGTAAGCGGAAGATACAGGGTTGACGGAAAGTCCATTATGGGAATTTTCAGTCTTGACCTTTCACAGCCGTTTACGGTAGAGGTTAATCCTATTGAAAAGCCTTTTATAGAAGAGATTAAGAAGGTATTTGCCGATAATGTTGTCGAAGAGGCTTGACAACATTAAAAAATGTGATACAATAAGCTTTAGTTAAATACAGCTAAAGCTGTTATATTAAAAGGCTGTGAATGTGTCAGTAGTCACATTAGCTTGCATATCAGAGAGTGGCAGTCATCGGCTGGAAGCTGCCTATGTATAAGAATGTGATGAATTTCCCACAGGAGCTGCGTCCTTGAATCAAGTAGGGGACGACGTAGATGTACGTTACACATATGAGTGCCTGCGTTTGCAGGAATTTGGGTGGTACCGCGGAATTTGACTTCGTCCCTTTTGGGATGAAGTTTTTTTGTTGTAAATGTTTGTATATTGACAATTGTTTTGCAGTCCACTTTAAGAGTAAAAGCATTTAAGCTAGAAAGATGGAGGAAATCAACAGGCTATGAAAGAAAAATTGCAGCAAATCACACAGAAAGCGTTGGCTCAGATTTCAGAAGTCGAAAGTCTTGACAGACTTAATGAAATAAGAGTTGCATTTCTTGGAAAAAAGGGCGAACTGACCGAGGTTATGAAGGGAATGAGAGACGTTCCTGCTGAGGAAAGACCAAGCGTGGGTCAGTGGGTCAATGAGGCGAGAAGCAGCATAGAGGCAGCTTTGGAGAAGGTCAAAGAGAATATGACTGCCAAGCTAAGAGAAGCTAAACTTTTGTCAGAGGTTATAGATGTAACACTTCCTGCCAAGAAGAATAATGTAGGACACCGTCATCCGAATACCATCGCTCTTGAAGAAGTTGAAAGAATATTTGTCGGTATGGGCTACGAAGTAGTCGAAGGACCTGAAGTAGAGTATGATTACTACAATTTTGAGGCACTCAACATACCTGCCAATCACCCTGCAAAGGATGAACAGGATACATTCTACATAGGAAATGACATTCTTCTTAGAACACAGACTTCTCCTGTTCAGGTAAGAACCATGGAGAAGGGTAAACTCCCTATAAGAATGATAGCTCCGGGACGTGTATACAGACCCGCTGAACTACATGCCAAACATTCACCGTCTTTCCATCAGATAGAAGGACTTGTTATTGATAAGAATATAACATTTGCAGACCTTAAGGGAACTCTGGCTCAGTTTGCGGTAGAACTTTTCGGACCTGACACAAAGGTTAAATTCAGACCTCATCACTTCCCATTTACCGAGCCGAGCGCAGAAGTTGATGTAACCTGCTTTAAATGCGGAGGCAAGGGTTGCAGAATGTGTAAGGGATCAGGCTGGATAGAGATACTTGGCTGCGGCATGGTTCATCCGCGGGTTCTTGAAATGAGCGGCATAAATCCTGATGAATATACGGGCTTTGCATTTGGTGTAGGCCTTGAGAGAATAGCACTGCTTAAATATGAGATTGACGATATGCGTCTGTTGTACGAGAACGATACACGTTTCTTGAAGCAGTTTTAGAATGGAGGAAATGTAGATGAATACAGCATTATCATGGATTAAGGCATATGTTAAGGACCTTGACGTAACAGACCAGGAGTATACAGATGCCATGACTCTCACGGGTACTAAGGTAGAGGGCTTTGAAAAACTTGACGCTGACCTTGACAAAATTGTTATAGGTCAGATACTCAGTATAGAAAGACATCCTGACGCAGATAAGCTTGTTGTGTGTCAGGTAAATGTAGGAAATGAAACCGTACAGATAGTAACAGGCGCAAAAAATGTTCTGGTTGGTCAGAAGGTACCTGTAGTCCTTGACGGCGGAAGGGTAGCAGGCGGTCATGACGGAAGTAAAACACCGGGCGGCATCAGGATAAAGAAGGGCAAGCTCCGTGGTGTTGAGTCATGCGGTATGATGTGTTCCATAGAAGAACTTGGCTCTACAAGAGATTTCTATCCTAATGCACCTGAGGACGGAATATATATTCTTGACGAAGATGCTCCTGTGGGCGCAGATGCCATAGAGTATCTCGGTTTCAGGGATACGGTATTTGAGTATGAAATCACATCAAACAGAGTGGACTGCTATTCTGTTTTGGGCATAGCAAGAGAGGCAGCGGCTACATTTGGCAAGGAATTTGTTCCTCCTGTCGTTAAGGAAACAGGAAATGATGAAGATGTCAATACTATGATCAGCGCAGTTGTTGAGGATAAGGAACTTTGCAGCAGATATTGCCTTAGAATGGTAAAGGATGTAAAGATTGCCCCATCTCCTGAATGGATGCAAAGACGTCTTGCAGCAAGCGGTATCAGGCCGATAAACAATCTTGTGGACATTACCAATTATGTTATGGAAGAGTACGGTCAGCCAATGCATGCTTATGATTATGATACCATTGCAGACAAAAAGATTGTTGTAAAGAGGGCTAAGGACGGCGACACCTTTATGACGCTTGACGGACAGGAAAGAAAGCTTGATTCTTCAATTCTTATGATAAATGACGGAGAGAAGCCGGTCGGTATAGCCGGTATCATGGGCGGTGAAAATTCTAAGATTACCGATGATGTAAAAACTCTTGTGTTTGAAGCTGCATGCTTTGACGGAACAAATATAAGACTTTCGGCTAAGAAGGTCGGACTCAGAACAGACGCGTCAGGAAAGTTTGAAAAGGGACTTGACCCTAATAATACTATCGAGGCCATGAACAGAGCCTGCCAGCTTATAGAGGAGCTGGGAGCAGGTACGGTTGTAGGCGGCGTTGTAGACATTTATCCTGAGAAAAATGAAGAGAAGCGTGTAGCATTTGACTGGAAGAAAGTTAATGCACTTCTTGGAACAGACATTTCTAAGGAACAGATGATAAAGTACTTTGAAAAGATTGACCTTAAGTATGATTATGACAAGGATGAGGTTATTGTGCCTACATTCAGACAGGATTTGCTTTGTAATGCAGACCTTGCTGAGGAAGTTGCCAGATTTTACGGATATGCCAATATTCCGGTATCTTTGCCTAGCGGCGAGGCTACCACAGGAAAACTTTCGTTCAAACTGAGAATTGAGGCTATTGCAAGGGATATAGCAGAGTACTGCGGTTTCTCACAGGCTATGACATACTCATTTGAAAGCCCTAAGGTATTTGATAAACTGCTTATACCTGAGGATTCAAGTCTTCGTAAGGTTATTACCATCGCAAATCCTCTCGGCGAGGATTACAGCATAATGAGAACGACTACGTTAAACGGTATGCTTACATCTCTTGCCACAAACTATAACAGAAGAAATAAGGCTGTTAAGCTTTATGAGCTTGGAAATATATACATTCCTAAGGAACTTCCTCTTACAGAGCTTCCTGACGAGCGTATGCAGTTTATGCTTGGAATGTATGGTGACGGAGATTTCTTCACAATGAAAGGTGTTGTGGAAGAATTTTTGGAAAAACTGGGTCTCAGAAAGAAACCTGAGTACAATCCTAAGGCAGGACTTACTTTCCTTCATCCGGGCAGACAGGCAAATATTGTATATGACGGAGAGGTAATAGGATATCTTGGCGAGGTGCATCCACAGGTACTTGACAATTATGAGATAGGCGAAAGGGCATATATAATAAATATTGATATGCCGATGATTGTCGATAAGGCTACATTTGACAGAAAGTATACAGGAATAGCAAAATTCCCTGCCGTTACAAGAGATATAAGTATGGTTATGAAGAAGGAGATACTTGTAAGCGAGATAGAGAAGGTCATCGAGAAGCGTGGCGGAAATCTTCTTGAAAGTTATAAGCTCTTTGATATATATGAGGGAGCGCAGATTAAGGAAGGTTATAAGTCAGTAGCTTACACACTTTCATTCAGGTCGGCTGAAAGAACTCTTGAGGATAAGGATATAGCTCCGGCTATGGAAAAAATTCTTAAGGATCTGGCGGCTATGGACATTGAACTCAGACAGTAAATGGTAAAATTATGTACAAAGTGCCGTTTTTATAACGAGCAAATTGCGAAGCAATTCGCGAGTATTGACAAGACAGATTTATAGGGCTGTGGCGGATATATTTCCGTTGCAGCCTTTTAATGTTATATTGTAAGGCGAAAATGGGAAATATATTCCGATATGTGAGAAAAGTACTAGAAATAGTACAAAAGTACAATGGAAAAATGACATATTATGATATATAATATATCATGAAGAAATAAGAGCATTCGGTCAGATATATCAATGACACCGTGATGTTCATAAATTGTGGTTAAAAGGAATACGGTAATGAATGTACATGACTTTTATTTTGACCTTCCGCAGGAGTTGATTGCACAGGACCCTATTGAAGACAGATCAGCTTCAAGACTGCTTGTGCTTGATAAGAATACAGGTGAGGTCGAACATAAAATTTTCAGAGATATCCTTAATTATTTAAGACCGGGAGACTGTCTTGTAATCAACAATACAAAGGTTATACCGGCAAGGCTTTACGGAGTTAAGGAAGATACAGGAGCAGGCATAGAAGTGCTTTTGCTTAAAAGACGTGAGAATGACATATGGGAAACCTTGGTAAAACCGGGTAAAAAGGCGAAAAAAGGGACCAGACTCTCATTCGGCGACGGACTTTTAAAGGCGACGGTAGTTGATGTTGTGGACGAGGGCAACAGGCTTATTCACTTTGAGTATCAGGGCATATTTGAAGAAATTCTTGACAAGCTCGGACAGATGCCTCTTCCTCCTTATATAACGCATGAACTTAAGGATAAGAACAGATACCAGACGGTATATGCCAAAAATGAGGGCAGTGCCGCAGCACCACCGAGATCTACACTCTTTCCCTACACGACGCTCTTCCGATCTTACGAAGGTTCGGCGGCGGCTCCTACGGCGGGCTTGCATTTTACCAAAGAACTTTTGGAAGAAATTGAAAAAAAAGGTGTATCCATTGCAAGTGTTACTCTCCATGTAGGTCTTGGAACATTCAGACCCGTGAAGGTTGAGAATGTGCTCGAGCATCATATGCATTCGGAATATTATAATATAGAGCAGTCTGAAGCAGATAAGATTAATTCAGCCAAAAGAAACGGCGGAAGAATAATATGCGTGGGAACTACAAGTACGCGTACACTGGAGTCTGTTGCGGACGAAAACGGATATGTAAAGGCGTGCAGCGGCAATACGGATATATTCATTTATCCGGGTTATAAGTTTAAAATCGTGGATAATCTTATAACAAATTTTCATTTGCCGGAATCCACGCTGGTTATGCTGGTGTCAGCACTGGCAGGCAGGGAAAATGTGCTGAATGCCTATCAGAAGGCTATTGAAGAAAAATACAGATTTTTTAGTTTTGGTGATGCTATGTTTATAACAACCAAGGAGGAAAAGTAGATGGGTGTTGAAAAGAGAAGATCAAGAAGATTAGAACTTAATGTAAAGGTTAAGGTAAGAAAAATAGATACCTATGAATACCTGATCCCTATTAAAGACGAGTTTGAAGTGGATGTGGTAAATGTATCTAAGGACGGTATTGCTTTTAAGAGTACCGAGAAAATGCTGCTTAATACATTTTATAATGTCGATGTAGTACTTTGGACAAAGGAGCGATTTGAGGCAGTAATTGAGATTATCAGAATGGAAAGCACTGATACTGATTATACCCTGTACGGTTGCCGCTTTGTGGGAATAAGCAGTGCTGACCAGTTTAAGATTGACGTATATCAGATTGTCAAAGATATGGAAATGTAAGGAAAGATAATATGCGGATATTGAGGAACTTGGCATTTACAGTGGCAATTGCACTGATTTTGGAATTGACTGTTTTCAATTTTCGATTCTATGAGAGTCTGTTTTTTAAGAATGTTGATTACAGATATAAATACGAAGACGGTATAATTACAGTGTATGACGTGGATGCTGTTGTTAGAAATGTTCACATAGATATAGAGAATAAGAAAAAGGATTCCGCAGGCGTATACAAGGTAAAAATATATGCTTCCGATGAAGGTCATGCAAAGGAATATGGGCTTCCGGAAAGAGAAATATATCTTGATGTGAAAAAGAGTCATTATATTAATCTGGATCTTTCGGGAAAATGCAAGGGAATGACAATTAAACTGACTGATGCGGAGGGTGCAAAGACAGACCTTAATGAACTTGAGATAAATGTTACAAGACCGTTTGATTTTAATGTTTTAAGAGTGTTTATCGTATTATGCGTGACGGGGCTTTTTCTTATATTGAGGAATGCAGGCAGCTTGCGTAACATAAAGGCGGATGCCAAAGATAAGAGAGCTTTAGCTGTAATTACGCTGTTTGCTACAGTTAATATTATGGCGGCTGTGCTTCTGTCGCAGTTAAATCTTATATTTAATCCTAATATTTTTGAACATCATACACAGTATCAGGAGCTTGCAAAGGCTTTTTGTGAGGGTCATTTATATCTTGATGAAAAACCTCCGGCATATCTTGCCGAGATGGATAATCCTTATGACTACAGTGCGAGGGAAAGTTATGCTGCAAAAACAGGAAAAGACTATATGTGGGATACGGCATATTTTGATGGAAAATATTATGTGTATTTCGGCGTTGTGCCTGTAATTTTAGTATATCTGCCGTTTTTGCTGATTACGGGAAAGTCAATAGAAAATTCAGTTGTGGTAGGAATTGCGGCTATATTTTTTGTACTTGCCGTAATGTGGTTTATATACAGTATGGTTAGGAGGTATTTCAAAAGAACATCCCTTCTTATGTATCTTGCCGTATGCGAGGGCGTTATTGTAAGCTCAGGCCTTTGGTATATGATGAAGCGGCCTGACTTTTATATAGTTCCTATAATATGCGGAGTTACATTTTCTCTCTTGGGTCTTTCTATGTGGGTATCCTCTGTCCGAAAGGATGGCAGCATAAATCTTTTTAAAATGTGTACAGCTTCGCTTTGTATGGCACTTGTGGCGGGTTGTCGTCCTCAGCTTGTGCTTGCTTCGGCTGCAGGTCTTGTGATATTTTGGAAGGTCTGGAAGAAAAAAAGAGAAGTAATATTGTTTTTTTTGCCATATGTGGTAGTCGCGGCGGCAATTCTGTGGTATAATTATATGCGCTTTGGTTCGGTGCTTGATTTTGGAGCTTCATATAACCTGACCATTGATGATATGACGCATAGGGGAATATCCCTTAACAGGGTATTTTTAGGACTGTATGCCTATCTGATTCAGCCGTTGAGCCTTGATGTGAGATTTCCGTATATAAGGCGGAATACTTTGAATACTTATTATCAGGGTGTGACAAGCATTGAAAATCCTTATGCGGGCATTTTTGTTGCAAATGTATTTTTAACGCTCAATTTTGCGCTATGGCGTGTGAAAAATTGGTTTAAGGATACACGCATTTTTGTGCTTACGGTACTGTTTGCCGTGACAGGAATATTGCTTGTGCTTGTGGATACGCAGCTTGGCGGTATATATATGAGATATACAAGCGATTTTTTGTGGGTATTTGCTCTTGGTGCGGCACTTACGGCTTTGGTTATATATGAACACACATATGATAATGCTAATTATAGCCGCTGGTTCAGAAATATTGTGTTTGTGCTTTTGTTTGTCACGGTATGTGTTCAGGGCTTTGCCGTATTTACGGACATAGATAATTCGATGAAGTACGGAAATGTTGATTTATATTATACAATTCTTCATACTGTGGAATTTTGGCTTTAAAAGCATTTTGAGATATGCTTTGGAATGGAGATATAATGGACAATTTTATATTTAATGCCAGAACAAAAATATATTTCGGAAAGGGACAGGTGGATAACCTTCCTGATATTTTAAATGAATTTGGAAAAAATGTGCTTCTTGTTTATGGCGGAAGCAGTATAAAGAAAAACGGGATATACAATCAGATAACGGAAAGGCTTTCGGAATTTTCGGTTTGTGAGCTTTCGGGTGTAGAACCTAATCCTAAGATAGAATCCGTAAGAGCGGGTGCAGAGCTTGCAAAGAAGAAAAATGTTGACGTAGTGCTCGCTGTCGGAGGAGGAAGTGTTATCGATTGTGCTAAGTCCATAGCTGCCGGATATTACTATGACGGTGATCCGTGGGACTTTGTAAAGGATTCTTCCCTTATAGGAGACGTACTTCCGGTTGTAGCGGTTCTTACCATTGCCGCTACCGGATCTGAAATGAACAAAAATTCGGTTATTTCAAATATGGCTTCTAATGAAAAACTGTGTACGTCAAGCCTTAAATTTATAC
Source organism: uncultured Eubacterium sp. (assembly GCA_945920185.1). Lineage (GTDB taxonomy): Bacteria > Bacillota > Clostridia > Lachnospirales > Lachnospiraceae > CAMEJP01. Next base: position 14,459 of record CAMEJP010000003.1, read on the forward strand.
CGAGAGCAGCAATTCTTGACCCTACATATACATATACCGTCCCGGCTTATCATACGGCTGCGGGTGTGGCAGATATTATGTCGCATGTGTTTGAAAATTATTTCAAGTCAGATATGACTGCAGGCGTTCAGGACGGATTTTCAGAGGCTATTCTTAAAACCTGCATAAAGTATGCAAAGAAGGCAATAGATACTCCGGATGATTATGAGGCAAGAGCCAATCTTATGTGGGCAAGCACCATGGCACTTAACGGACTGTGTGGTGCAGGTAAGAGCGGAAGCTTTTCGTGCCATCCCATGGAGCATGAGCTTAGTGCATTTTATGATATAACTCATGGAGTAGGACTGGCGATTCTGACGCCGCGTTGGTTTAGATACATACTAAGTGAAAATACGGTGGATTTATTTTACAGATATGCCGTAAATGTATGGGGTATCTGTGATGAGGACAAGTTTGCGGCTGCAGATAAAGCGATAGATGCCACTTATGCGTTTTTTGAAGGCCTTGGCATACCGATGAATTTGTCTAAGCTTGGAATAGACGGCAACAAATTTGAAATTATGGCAAAAAAGGCATGCGCAAACGGTCTTTCAAATGCTTATGTTCCTCTTAGTGAAAATGATGTTGTCAATATATTTAATATGTGCGTATAATGGAGAACTGTATGTTACCTAAGGTTACGATAATTGTGCCGTCGTATAAGCCTGACGACAAGCTTATATCCGTGGTCAGCGGCTTGTGTGATGCCGGTTTTGATGATATAGTGGTTGTTGATGACGGCGGCAGGGAAGAATACAAGGCTGTGTTTGAGAAAGTCAGTCAATATCCGGGCTGTCATGTGCTTACACATGAGGTAAACAAAGGAAAAGGAAGAGCCTTAAAGACAGCTTTTGAATATATATCAGCCAACAGAAGCGGTATACTCGGAGTAATTACTGTTGACGGTGATAACCAGCATACCGCTGAGGATATAGTAAAATGTGCCAACAGGCTTTCAGAGGCACCGGACAAGGTTGTCATAGGCTGCAGGGATTTTTCCGGAAAGGATGTGCCTGCAAGAAGCAAGTTTGGCAATAATATGACTAAATTTATATTTCGTGTAGGATGCGGAATAAAGATTTCCGATACCCAGACAGGACTCAGAGCCATACCGTTTGCAAGACTTCCTGAGTTTGCGGCTATGGAGGGAGAACGTTATGAGTATGAAACAAATATGCTTCTTGAAATGAAGCGTCTTGGAATAGAGTTTGTGGAAGTTCCTATAAAGACTGTGTATATAGAAGAAAATGAGTCATCGCATTTTAACCCTGTTAAAGACTCCATAAAAATATATAAGGTTATATTTAGGTATATATATAAATTTGTGCTTAGTTCTTTGTCTGCCACGCTGGTAGATATATCCGTGTTTAATGTGGTATTGTTCTTTGCAAAGAAGGTACTGTCTAAGGACAAAAGCATATTTGCTGCCACTGCGGTTGCAAGAGCAATCTCATCTCTGTTTAATTATACCATGAACAGGAAAGCCGTATTTGCTTCGGATGAACCTGTCAGGTCATCCATAGTAAAATATTATGTGCTTGCAGCAGCACAGATTATTCTGTCATCAGGTTTTGTTACATTGATTACAACGTTGTTCAGGATTAATACACAGATAATGATTACCGTTATAAAGATGATAGTGGACACAACACTTTTCTTTGCAAGCTACAAGCTGCAGAAGAAATGGGTATTTAAAAAATAGATTTCAGAAAGGAAGGTAAAATAATGAAGGACGATAAAGATCTTTTTATAGACGTGTTTGATAATGATTCGGACAGTGAAAACAATAACGACAGCGGCATAAAGTACAATTCCTTCGGAGAACTGGAGGAAGATGAGTTTATACAGCTTGAAGATGTGTCAGTCAGTCCTGAAAAGCAGGAGAAGCAGTTGAAGGAGAAGGTTAAGAATAAGCATTCTTCGGAAGAGAATGACATATCTGAAGAAAAAACCGTAAAGACAAGAAAAACTAAAAAGAAAAACAAGGTATGGAATGTGGCAAGCAAAATTCTTATAACACTTCTTACCACAGTGATTATTCTTGTTGTATTTCTTTATGTGGTAATGTGGATTCTTGTAAAAGGACCTTCAGAAACTGCTAAGAATCAGTTCGTGTGTGCGGTTAACGAATCAAGTGCCATGGGATTTCTGGCAAATCTTTATCTCAGTAAGAGTGAGATTAAGCAGATAACATCAAGCAATCTTTTGCAGGAGCTTGATGACGGCGAAGTATCTGATACTGGTTTGGTTGTGATACCGTCGGGTGGAAATGAGGATGTTCCTGATATACAGCTTCTTGACATTAAAGGAAAAACCTACCGTGGTAAGATGATTATCGTAAAAGACCCTTCGAGGGTGTCTGTAGGAACAATTGAAACCTTTTATGAAGGTCCGGGAAAGGTTGTTTCGGATATATGTGAAAGATACGGAGCAATAGCAGGTATCAACGGCGGTGAGTTTGTCGATATGGGAAGTTACAGCTATACCGCCATGCCTATCGGATGTGTTATATCTCAAGGCGAGCATATCTTTGGTGACTTGTACAGCACTTACAATATCACGGGAATCACTAAAGAAAATAAGCTGGTTGTAGGCAAGATGACCGTAAAGGAAGCCCTTGAAATGGGCGTCAGGGATGCAGTTCATACCGTACATACAACAGGTCCTGTACTTATATTTAACGGTGAGCCTATGACTGTGCCTGATACAACCGTATACGGAGGAGGTACAAATCCTCGTACTGCAATCGGACAGAGAGCGGACGGTGCCATTCTTCTTCTTGTCGTAGACGGAAGACAGGGCAACAGTATAGGAGCAACTTTTGAGGATCTTATAGACATTATGGCTAAGTACGGAGCGGTAAATGCCAGCGCCATGGACGGCGGAACATCTACACAGATGGTATACGAGGGCGAGGTTGTCAACAGCCCATACTCTCCGGCAGGACCGAGAAAATGTCCTACAGCTTGGATTGTAAAGTAGGAGGACTTGTGATGAAAAAGAAAAAAATATCTAAATTTAAAATGGGAATTATGATATATGCAGGCGTTTCGGTGCTGCTTATAGCTATATTTGCCGTTATTTTCTGGAATTTTATTGCTGATTATGAGAAGTCTATGCCTCATCATGGCGTAGATAAGGTTCTTGCTGATATGAATGCTTCAGAATGGGATAAATATTTTGAAACCAAAACACAGGATGGAGCTTTTGAAAGTACTGACAAGATTAAGGAATATATCTTGGAAAAGTATGACGGCAAGAATATAACCAGTAAAAAGGCTAAGAGCTATACTGCTTCAAAGCCGGTGTTTGAACTTCTTGCCGATGGAAAGGCATTTGCAAGCGTTACGCTTAAGAAGACGGGAAAGAACAGAAGTAATTTCTCCGAGTGGGGATACGACTCCATATCTTATGAAGATTATATAAAATACGAGAAATATACGATTGAAGCTCCAAGTACTACCAAAGTAAGCGTAAACGGCGTGGAACTCTCGGATGAATATAAGAAGGAAGAGAAGGAAATAGAAAGGCTGAGTCAGGCAGCTCTCTACACAACGGGACTTCCTAAAATGGCAGTGTACGAGGTAGAGCTGATAAATGAGCCGGATGTAACTGCCGTTGACTCAAAGGGTAATACGGTAGAAGCCGTAAAGGACAATAATACTTACACTTACACTATCGGCTTTGCCCCAAGCGATGACGTAGAGGCAGAGCATAAGGAATATGCACTTAAAGTATCAAGTGTATATGTAAAGAATTTCATCAATGTAAAGGAAGGCATATTGAAATATATTATGCCTGATTCAGAACTTCGTGAGGCCGTGAGACTGTCGGATACATATTTCTATCCGGTAGAATATATGGCAGGATATGAGTTTTTGAAGCAGGAAGTAAAGAACTTCGTATATTACAGCGAAGACTGTTTTAGCTGTGATGTATATTACGAGGTAAACGTACTTTTCAGAGGCTGGTCTATTTCAAGTAAAGTCGAGGTCAGTGATATCAATTATGTATTCGTCAGAAAGGACGGAACATGGTATCTTACAAGCCTTAGCTATAATTAAAACCGGTCATTAAAAACGGGCAGTGCAATTAAGTTTGCACCGCCCGCTTTTGATATATAAACCATTGCAGACATCATCAAAATTCTTTCCTGTTCATTATGTGTGAACTGATAAGACCGGAGATGAAAGTGGCAATGAATGAAAGCACAATGATTAGTATCATTGACTGTAGTTGGTTTTCGTTAAAAAATTTTATAATATTATCTACGTTAAGAGTACTCTTTTCAAGAAGCTTTACGGAAGCGTACACTGCTATTGCCACTATGCCGAAGAATAAAAACATGGCTATCCTTGCCTTATCACCGCCGAATTTTAACTGAAAAGGTACGATAATGTCCATTATAATCAGTGTAAGCGGCAGATATATGATAGTGGCACACAGATATTCATAAAAATCAGGAAAACCCGTATTTCTGGCAATCGTCAGACCTAAGGATATCAGGAAGCCTGCAAGCCATGCCGAGGCACTTAGTATAATGCCAAACAGGTATTTTGATTTTACATAATCACTTCTTCTGACCGGCAAAGTCATAAGGAACGGATAAGAGTTGTCAAATTCGTCATAGCTTATGGTGCTGAGTACAAAGAATGCACATACGAATGTGAGGTACGCCATTGCAAATGTACTGTCGGAATTCAATCCCATAATGATGGCAATAAAAACCAAAATCGCAAAAAAACGTTTTTGCTGTAAAAACAGCCGGAAATCTTTTATCAGAAGACCTGTCATATTTTTTCTCCTCCAATCATCATTGTAATTACCGTATCAATATTGCTTTTTTCTATCACTGCATCCGGAAAATTTTCAAGATAGTATTGCCTTTCGTTTGTGAGGCAACTGTATCCGAAAGATTCTTTCTTTTGCTGTATAATATATTTTTTGTCAAAATGTTCAAACTGTTGCGGTGACAGCTTTATGAGTGCATAGTTATTGAGGAGTACGTCTGTATCTTCGTGCAATATTATGCTGCCGTTATCAATCATATATATGTCGTCGCAAAGAGTTTCGAGGTCTGAGGAAATGTGCGAACTTATGAGGATGGAGCGTGAATCATCTTCATCCATATAGTCGCGCAGAAGGTCAAGAAGCTCATTTCGTGCCATAACATCAAGCCCCAGTGTGGGTTCGTCAAGAATCAGCAACGAAGCATTGTGGCATATAGCTATCAGAAGCTTAAGACGTGCTTTCATACCTGTTGAAAATTCTTTGGCGCGTTTTTTTATCGGAAGCCTGAATTTATCGCAAAGCCCGAAAAATCTGCTGCTGTCAAAGCTATCATAGGAATGTTTTAAAATATCAGCAATGTCTGAGATGCTTAGATAACTGCTGAAGCCCGAATCCGAAAGAGCCACGCCTATGCGCTGTCTGTCTTTGGCGGTAAGTCTGGTATTATCCTTGCTAAATATTTTTATAGAACCGCCATCAGGATTTATAAGTCCGAGAATTGCCTTAAAAGCAGTGCTTTTTCCGGCACCGTTCTGACCAATCAGTCCTGTTACCGTTCCGGACGGAACGGATATGGAACAATTCAGGGTAAAGTTTTCATAACTTTTGGTAAGATTACTTACTTCAATCATATTGAATATTATTCCTCCATTATAATTTCAAATATTTCTCGAATTTCTTCGTTGCTTAATCCGTAGCGTCTTCCTTCTGAAACAGTATTTTCCATACTGAGTTCAAAACGTTTTTTTAGTTCCTCGTTAAGCAAATTTTGGCTTGCGGCTGCCACAAATGTACCTTTGCCGTGTACCGTTACGGTAAAACCTTCTTCCTCTAAAGTGTCATAAGCCTTTTTGACAGTCAGAGCGCTTATTTTAAGCTCCTTTGACAGACTACGCACAGAGGGCAGGGCTGTATCGGTTAAAAGTTCGCCGCTTATGATGGCAGATTTAATTTGATTTACAACCTGCTCGTAAATAGGTACCATGGATGAATTGTTGATTATAATATGCATATTTCCTCACATTCTGCTGTGTAAGCGAAGATAAATTTATTCTTCTTGCATAACAGTATATAACAGTATAGAACTGTTGTCAACTGTTTTATACTGTTATAAATAAAAAAGTTGTTGACACGAAACTGTATCTATTGTATAGTTACAGTAGTAACACGATAGGAGGTGATACAAATGAACATAAACATTTCCATGGTGTCACAAATTCCGATATATGAGCAGATAGAGACTCAGCTCAGAGAGAAAGTCCTTTCCGGAGAATTAAAATCCGGAGAATGTCTGCCTTCAATCCGTCTTATGGCAAAGGAATTGAGAGTAGGAATTATAACTGTGAAAAGAGCCTACGAGGACCTGTGTGCACAGGGTCTTCTGGTAAGCGTTCCGGGAAAAGGAGTGTTCGTGTCGGATATTGACTCTGATGCCGTCAAGGAGGCGCACCTTGCGGTTATAAGAGAACAGCTTATGGACATAGTGTCTTACGCTTCCGGTGTAGGCATTACAAAGCAGGAAATTATCAGGATATTGGAGGAAGAATAGATGGAAAATGCAATTACCGCAAACAGTCTGAGCGTAAACTTAGGCAAAAAGAACATTTTGAAAAATATAAACCTTAAAGTCCCTAAAGGAGTTATATTCGGACTTGTCGGAAAAAACGGAGCAGGAAAGACTACCCTCATAAAGACCATAATGAATATTTACACGCCGTCGGCAGGATTCATAGATTACAACGGCTTAAAGGTATATGAGGATGAAGTTAAGGTTAAGGAAATGCTTAACTGTGTTTTTGATGATTTTTATGTAAATAAGAATCTTAAGCCAAAGAAGCTGGCAAAGCTTTTGAATATTTTTTATAAGAATTTTGACTATGATTTCTATAAAAAATATATGGATATCTTTGGTCTTGATGAAAATATGAGAATACAAAAATGTTCTCTGGGCGTACAGAAGAAATTGAACATTGTGCTTACAATGGCTACAAGACCGCAGATACTTATACTTGACGAACCTACGGCAAATCTTGACCCTACTTCAAGGGTACAGGTCTTGGATATGCTACTTGACTATATGCAGGATGAAAATCATACGGTGATTTTTTCGACACATATAACAAGTGATCTTGACAAGGTAGCAGACTATGTGGCACTTATTGACAATGGCGAGATTGTATTCTCAAAGGATAAGAATGAACTGACAGACGAGTACACTAAGGTTATGGGGCATACGCCTACCATTGAGGATATAATGGTTCAGTACGAGGAGGAAAAGTGATATGAAGAAAATGAATGCATTATGGCAGTTCGGAGTGAATAATTCAGGAAATCAGATTATAGCCGCAGTATTTCTGTGTGTTTTAGGAAGTCAGGTGAGCGGCGGAATAATAAGCGCGGCAACAGACCTTGAAATATACGGCGGATGGTTTATTTTATACCTGTTTTCCTATGTTGCGGCTGTATCAATGTTATATTTAACATCAGATAAAAACTATATAACTGTTCTTCCTGTTTCAAGCAAAAGAAGAGTAATGTCAATAGTGGTATTTGTGTTAGAGTGCATTGCTGTTTTTGTTGTTGTGTATATTGCACTTATGATAGTCATTGTGGTGGCAGTATCGATAGCAGCACACTTTTTGGATAATGTTTCCTTGACCGAAGAAATTTTTGAAGACGATTATGTTATAAAGGATACGCTTATTAAGCTTGGACTTGGAATAGTTCTTTGGGGAATATCGCTTATATCCTTCAGCATAAAGAAAACGCTTGCAAGAGTGCTTGCGGTCATAACAGGATTTACGGTCTTTAGTATAGCGTCAAGTGCATTGCTTTGTGTGCTGACGGACGATTGGATAAGAATTGCCGTAATATTTGCGATGGCTTTTGCCGTCAGTGTAGTGGCACTTGTCTACATTTATAATATGATACGGCCTAAAAAGCCGGCTCAGGCTTAAAATACAGGAAAAACGAAAGGGTTTTGCACCTTACACGGGTGCAAAACTCTTTTTTAATTCGCACTTGAAAAATCAAGAGTCATTTTGTATAATAAGAATGTTATACTTCGTATAAATTCTCGAATGTTATACTTCGTATAAAATTCCCGAATGTTATACTTCGTATAAAATTTTTTATGGAGGAAGTTATGTACAACATTCTCACTACGGACGGAAGTGCCAAGAGAGCTGAATTTAAAACTGTGCATGGAACGGTGCAGACGCCGGTATTTATGAATGTCGGTACCATAGCTGCCATAAAGGGAGCGGTGGCTACCACTGATTTGCAGGAAATAGGTACGCAGATAGAACTGTCGAACACTTATCATCTTCACGTAAGACCTGGTGATGAAGTTGTGAAAAAGCTTGGAGGACTTCATAAGTTTATGGTTTGGGACAAGCCTATACTTACGGATTCCGGAGGGTTTCAGGTATTCTCCCTCAGTACTTTGAGAAAGATAAAGGAAGAGGGCGTGTATTTTAATTCACACGTGGACGGCAGAAAGATATTTATGGGACCTGAGGAAAGTATGACAATACAGTCAAACCTTGCTTCTACCCTAGCCATGGCATTTGACGAGTGCCCTCCGCATCCGGCAACGAGAGAATATATGCAAAATTCCGTTGACAGAACGACGAGATGGCTTGTCCGCTGTAAGAACAAAATGCGTGAGCTTAATTCACTTCCCGACACCATCAACAAGGAACAGATGCTTTTTGGCATCAATCAGGGAGGTACATTTTCTGATATAAGAATTGAACACGCAAAGACGATATCAGAGCTTGAACTCGACGGTTATGCACTTGGAGGACTTGCGGTCGGCGAGAGTCACGGTGAAATGTATGACATTATAGAAAAGACGGTACCGTATCTTCCTAAAAATAAGCCTACCTATCTTATGGGAGTTGGAACACCTTCAAACATACTGGAAGCGGTAGGAAGAGGAATTGACTTTTTTGACTGTGTATACCCGTCAAGAAACGGACGGCACGGTCATGTATATACCAACAGAGGTAAAATGAACCTCTTTAACGCTCAGTTTGAAACAGATAATGAGCCGATAGAAGAGGGCTGCAAGTGTCCTGCGTGCAGAACATACAGCAGGGCATATATCAGACATTTGCTTAAGGCTAAGGAAATGCTGGGTATGAGACTTTGTGTGCTTCACAATCTGTATTTCTACAATCACATTATGGAGGAGATAAGAAACGCGATTGATGAACATAAATATGAACAATTCAAGCAAAATAAGCTTGAAGGTTTTAAAGAATTAGGAGGAAATTAATATGACATTATTGTTAGGTGCAGGAAACGGTTCTTCCGTTACGGCTATGATTGTGTGGCTGGTCATTATGTTTGCATTTATGTATTTCATAATATTAAGACCGCAGAAAAAACAGCAGAAACAGCATGACGCTATGATGGAAGCTATGGAGGTTGGAGACAGCGTTCTTACAACAAGCGGTTTCTACGGAACAGTTATTGATATAACAGAGGATACGGTTATTGTGGAGTTCGGTAACAAAAATTGCAGAATTCCTATGCAAAAGAGTGCAATTGCAGATATTGAAAAAGCTAATCAGGATTAAATAAAATAGAGGAAAAGAAAATGGAATTTAATATTGCAGTTATCAAAGGCGACGGAATAGGCCCTGAGATAGTCACTGAGGCTATGAAGGTGCTTGATGCCGTGGCTTCAAAATACGGTCATAAGTTTAACTATACTCAGATACTTATGGGAGGCTGTTCAATAGACGCTTATGGAGTTCCTTTGACAGAAGAGGCACTTAATACGGCAAAGAACAGTGATTCGGTACTGCTTGGAGCGGTAGGAGGAAACGTCGGCAATTCAAAGTGGTATGATGTAGCTCCGAATTTAAGACCGGAGGCAGGACTTCTTGCCATAAGAAAAGGGCTTGAACTTTTTGCAAATATAAGACCGGCGTATCTGTTTGACGAGCTTAAGAGTGCATGTCCTTTAAAGGAAGATGTCATAGGCGAAGGTTTTGATATGGTTATTATGCGTGAGCTTACAGGAGGCATTTACTTCGGAGAGAGACATACCGAAGAAGTGAACGGCGTTCTCAAGGCTACGGATATGCTGACATATGATGAAAATGAAATCAGAAGAATAGCTGTTAAGGCATTTGAAATAGCCATGAAGAGAAATAAACGCATTGTCAGTGTCGACAAGGCAAATGTCCTTGATTCTTCAAGACTTTGGAGAAAGGTGGTCAGGGAGGTTGCAAAGGATTATCCTGAAGTCACCGTAACGGATATGCTCGTGGATAATTGCGCTATGCAGCTTGTCATGAATCCGGGACAGTTTGATGTTATACTTACCGAGAATATGTTCGGTGACATTTTGTCAGACGAAGCAAGCATGATTACAGGTTCTATCGGAATGCTGTCATCTGCAAGCCTTGGAAGCACCAAGCTTGGATTATATGAGCCAAGTCATGGCTCTGCGCCTGATATAGCGGGAAAGAACATAGCTAATCCGATAGCTACGATATTGTCAGCAGCTATGATGCTTAGATATTCTTTTGACCTTGATACTGAGGCTGACGCTGTGGAAGCAGCAGTAAGAAAGGTATTAAAGGAAGGTTACAGAACCGTTGACATTATGTCAGAGGGCTGCACACAGGTAAGTACTACCGAAATGGGCGATTTAATTTCTGCAAGAGTTTAGGAGGAAATTTTGATGAAAAGTGATACAGTTTTGAGAGGTACACAGCAGGCACCTCACAGGTCATTGTTTAATGCACTTGGTTTCACAAAGGAAGAAATGGAGAAACCGCTTGTCGGTATAGTAAGTTCATATAATGAAATCGTTCCGGGTCATATGAACATCGATAAGATTGTCGAGGCAGTAAAGCTCGGAGTTGCGATGGCGGGCGGTACACCTGTTGTATTTCCTGCAATAGCAGTATGCGATGGTATAGCAATGGGACATGTGGGAATGAAGTATTCTCTTGTTACAAGGGATCTGATAGCTGATTCCACGGAGTGTATGGCTACGGCACATCAGTTTGACGCACTTGTAATGGTGCCTAACTGCGACAAGAATGTGCCGGGACTTCTTATGGCAGCAGCAAGAGTAAATGTCCCTACAGTATTTGTCAGCGGCGGACCGATGCTTGCAGGTAAGGTTAAAGGCTGTAAAACATCGCTTTCAAGTATGTTTGAGGCTGTGGGAGCATTTGCGGCCGGAAAGATTACACAGGAAGAGCTTGACGAGTATGAGAACAAAACATGTCCTACATGCGGTTCATGTTCGGGAATGTATACCGCTAACAGTATGAACTGTCTTACTGAGGCACTTGGTATGGGACTTCAGGGCAACGGAACGATTCCTGCCGTATATTCTGAAAGAATTAAGCTTGCAAAGCATGCCGGCATGAAGGTTATGGAACTTCTTGAAAAGAATATACGACCAAGAGATATTATGACTGAAAAGGCATTTATGAATGCTCTTACGGTAGATATGGCACTCGGCTGTTCAACCAACAGTATGCTTCATCTTCCTGCAATAGCAAGAGAGGCAGGCGTTGAGCTGAATGTTGATATAGCAAATGCAATAAGTGCAAAGACACCTAACCTTTGTCACCTTGCTCCTGCCGGACATACATATATTGAGGAACTTAACGAGGCTGGCGGCGTATATGCCGTTATGAACGAGCTTAACAAGAAAGGTCTTCTGTATACGGATATTATTACGGCTACAGGAAAAACAGTCGGAGAAAATATTGAAGGCTGCGTAAACAAAAATCCTGAGGTCATAAGACCGATAGAAAATCCATATAGTGAAACAGGTGGAATTGCGGTTCTTAAAGGTAACCTTGCTCCTGATTCAGGCGTTGTAAAGCGTTCGGCAGTTGTTCCTGAAATGATGGTTCATGAAGGACCTGCAAGAGTATTCGACTGTGAAGAGGATGCTATTGCAGCAATAAAGTCAGGAAAGATTGTAGCAGGTGATGTTGTCGTTATAAGATATGAAGGACCGAAGGGCGGACCGGGAATGAGAGAGATGCTTAATCCTACATCTGCCATTGCAGGTATGGGACTTGGTTCAAGTGTTGCACTTATCACGGACGGACGTTTCTCGGGTGCATCACGAGGCGCTTCTATCGGACATGTGTCACCTGAGGCAGCAGTAGGCGGTCCTATTGCTTTGGTTCGTGAGGGCGACATTATCAAGATTAACATTCCTGAGAATACGCTTAACGTGGACATTTCCGATGAAGAAATGGAAGCAAGAAGAAAAGAGTGGAAGCCTAGAGAACCAAAGGTTACAACCGGTTATCTTGCCAGATACGCATCTATGGTTACATCAGCCAACAAGGGTGCGGTATTGGAAATTAAGAACAATTAGAAAAAGAGGTGCGATATGCAGTTAACAGGCGCAGAAATAGTTATTGAATGTTTGAAAGAACAAAATGTAGATACAATATTTGGTTATCCGGGCGGTACCATACTGAATATCTATGATGCTTTGTATAAGCACCAGGATGAAATAACACATATACTTACATCGCACGAGCAGGGTGCTTCTCACGCTGCCGACGGATATGCAAGGGCAACCGGAAAGGTCGGAGTATGCTTTGCTACAAGCGGTCCTGGTGCAACCAATCTTGTAACAGGTATTGCAACAGCTTATATGGATTCTATTCCTTTGGTGGCAATTACCTGTAATGTAGGCGTAAGCCTTCTTGGAAAAGATACGTTTCAGGAGATTGATATTGCAGGCGTGACAATGCCTATCACAAAGCATAACTTTATTGTAAAGGATGTTACAAAGCTGGCTGATACAATAAGACGTGCATTTGCCATTGCAAAGACCGGAAGACCGGGTCCTGTTCTTATCGATATTACAAAGGATGTTACATCCAATGTGACAGAGTATACAAGAGTTACACCAAAGCCAATAGAGAGAATTACGGAGACGATAAAGGAAGCTGATATCGAGGAAGCGGTAAGACTCATAAGCGAGTCAAAGAAGCCTTTCGTATTTGTGGGAGGTGGCGTTATCGCGTCAGGTGCTTCTGAAGAACTCAGAAAGTTTGTTAAGAAGGTTGACGCACCTGTTACAGACACTCTTATGGGCAAGGGTGCATATGATGGTAGTGATGACTATTATATGGGCATGCTTGGTATGCACGGTACCAAGGCTGCTAACTTAGGCGTTACAAAATGTGACCTCTTAATTACTGTCGGCGCAAGATTTTCTGACCGTGTTACAGGAAACACAAGTCAGTTTGCAAACAATGCAAAGGTGCTGCAGTTTGATGTGGACCCTGCTGAAATCAATAAAAACATTATGACAAATGCCAGCGTAATAGGCGATGTCAGAGAAATATTAAAGAGAGTAAACGGAAGACTTGAGCAACAGAAGCATACTGAATGGGTAGAAGAGGTAAAGGCACTTTCTGAAAAGTTCCCGTTAAAGTATGACACTTCAATACTTACAGGTCCTTATATTATGGAAAAAATATACGAGGTTACAAACGGTGATGCCATTATTACTACCGATGTAGGACAGCATCAGATGTGGGCAGCCCAGTATTACAGGTATAAGGAGCCAAGAACCTTCCTGTCATCAGGCGGACTCGGAACAATGGGTTACGGACTTGGTGCGTGCATAGGTGCTAAGGTTGGAAGAAAGGATAAAACTGTTATCAATATAGCCGGTGACGGATGTTTCAGAATGAATATGAATGAGATTGCTACGGCTACAAGATACAATATACCTATTATTCAGGTTATATTTAATAACCACGTTTTGGGTATGGTAAGGCAGTGGCAGACTTTATTCTACGGAAAGAGATATTCTTCAACAATACTTGAGGACAGCGTTGATTTTGTAAAGCTTTCAGAGGCTATGGGAGCGAAGGCTTACAGAGTTACCACAAAAGAGGAACTTGAGCCTGTACTTAGAGAGGCGATAGATCTTAATATTCCTGTTGTTATCGAGTGCGTAATCGATAAAGATGACAAGGTATTTCCAATGGTATCTCCTGGCGGAGCCATTGAAAAAGCATTTGACGCTGATGATTTGAAGAATAACAATTAAGTATTGACTTTAGTTTAATGAAGTAATAAAATTAAGTGTATTGATAAAAATATAACATATGACGAAGAAAAATTCTTCGGAATGGAGGAAGAAATGGCAAGAGTTTATAATTTTTCAGCCGGTCCGGCTGTATTACCGGAAGAGGTTTTGAAAGAAGCTGCGGCAGAAATGCTTGATTACAATGGTACAGGTATGTCTGTTATGGAGATGAGCCACAGATCAAAGGCTTATCAGCAGATAATTGATGATGCAGAAAAGGACCTCAGGGAGCTTATGAATATACCTGACAATTACAAGGTACTATTCTTGCAGGGTGGAGCTTCACAGCAGTTTGCTATGATTCCAATGAATCTTATGAAGAATAAGAAGGCTGCCTATATTATTACAGGTCAGTGGGCAAAGAAAGCATATCAGGAGGCACAGAAGTATGGTGATGCAAAGGCAGTAGCTTCATCAGCAGATAAGACATTCTCTTATATTCCTGACTGCAGCGACCTTGATATTGATGATGATACAGATTATGTATATATATGTGAGAATAACACAATTTACGGTACAAAGTATAAGGAACTTCCTAACACTAAAGGAAAGATTCTTGTATCAGATGTGTCTTCCTGCTTCCTTTCTGAGCCGGTAGACGTTACAAAGTACGGAGTAATATATGGCGGTGTTCAGAAGAATATCGGACCTGCCGGTGTGGTTATAGTTATTATCCGCGAGGACCTCATAACAGAGGATGTGCTTCCGGGAACACCAACCATGCTTCAGTATAAGACTCATGCAGATAACGGTTCTATGTACAATACTCCTCCATGCTATGGTATATATATTTGCGGCAAGGTGTTCAAGTGGATTAAGAAGCAGGGCGGTCTTGAAGCTATGAAAGAGCGCAATGAAAAGAAAGCTAAGATTCTCTATGATTTCCTTGATTCAAGCAAACTTTTCAAGGGTACGGTAGTACCTAAGGATCGTTCTCTTATGAATGTTCCTTTTGTTACGGGAAATGAAGAACTTGACGCTAAGTTTGTTAAGGAAGCTAAAGAAGCAGGCTTTGAGAACCTTAAGGGTCACAGAACAGTCGGCGGTATGAGAGCCAGCATTTACAATGCTATGCCTATTGAAGGCGTAGAGAAGCTTGTTGAGTTTATGAAGAAGTTTGAAGCTGAAAATATGTAATAGTCGGAGGCATAAAATGTATAAGTACAATTGTTTAAATCCTATCGCAGGTGTAGGTCTTAATCTTTTAACAGATGAGTATACAAAGGTTGAAGATTTGTCAGAGGCAGATGCAGTTCTTGTAAGAAGTGCCAAGATGCATGATATGGAGCTCCCTGATAAGCTTCTTGCAGTTGCAAGAGCAGGAGCCGGAGTTAACAACATCCCTCTTGATGAGTGTGCAAAGAAAGGTATTGTAGTATTCAATACACCGGGTGCAAATGCCAATGGTGTAAAGGAGCTTGTTATAGCAGGTATGCTTCTTGCTTCAAGAGATATTACAGGAGGTATCAACTGGGTTGCTTCACAGGCAGGAAGCGAGACTATAGCTGCTGATGCAGAAAAGGAAAAGAAGAAATTTGCCGGATGTGAGATTAAGGGCAAGACTCTTGGCGTTATCGGACTTGGAGCCATAGGCGTTCTGGTTGCAAATGCTGCAATAGAGCTTGGCATGAATGTGTATGGTTATGACCCATATCTTTCTGTAAATGCTGCGTGGAACCTTTCAAGCGAAGTTAAGTATGCAAAGACTTTGGATGATATATATGCAAACAGTGATTATATTACAATCCACGTTCCTCTTCTTGATTCTACAAAGGAAATGATTAACGAAGAAGCCATAGGAAAGATGAAGGACGGAGTCGTAGTTCTTAACTTTGCAAGAGATATTCTTGTTGATGAGCCTGCTATGCTCAAGGCACTTGAGGCTAAGAAGGTTAAGAAGTATGTTTCAGATTTCCCTAATACTACGACAGTATGCAAAGAGGGTACGATTGTCATACCACACCTTGGAGCTTCTACTGAGGAGTCAGAAGATAACTGTGCAGTGATGGCAGTTAAGGAAATAAGAAATTACATTGAAAACGGTAATATCGTAAATTCCGTAAATTATCCTGCATGCGATATGGGTGTCTGCACAAAGGCAGGACGTATAGCAATATGCCATAAAAACATTCCTAATATTATAAGCCAGTTCACAACAGCAGTAGCTGAGGCAGGCATCAATATTTCGGATATGGTAAACAAGAGCAGAGGCGATTATGCATATTCAATGTTAGACCTTGACCACGAGGCTACAAAGGATTTGGCTGATAAGATTTCTGCTATTGACGGAGTTATCAAGGCAAGAATTATAAAGTAATATATCAGATTAAGATATTTTAAGAATCTGCAAATTAAAAAGGCTTTCAGGACAATATCTGAAAGCCTTTTATAAACCGAAAGAAAAGGAGATAAAAGTATGGCAATAGTAAAACCGTTTGTATGTATAAGACCAAATGAAGAAGTGGCAAGCCGTGTTGCAGCATTACCATATGATGTGTACAACAGAAAGGAAGCCTGCAAGGTAGTAGCAGGGGAGCCGTTGTCATTTTTAAAGATTGACAGGGCAGAAACACAGTTTGATGACAGTGTTGACACATATGATGCGAGAGTGTATGCAAAGGCACGCCAGATGCTTGATGAAGAGATTGCTGACGGAACATTTATCACCGATACGGATAAGGCTTACTATATATATGAGCTTACCATGAACGGAAGGGTTCAGACCGGCATAGTAGCTTGTTCATCAATAGACGATTATCAGAATGATGTTATTAAAAAGCACGAGAAGACCCGTGCTGATAAGGAAGTAGACAGAATCAATCATGTCGATGTGTGCAGCGCACAGACAGGACCTATTTTCCTGGCTTACAGGGCAAATGAGGTGATTAATGCCACTATAGAAAAGGTAAGACAGAATAAGCCTCTGTATGATTTTGAGTCTGATGACGGCATAAGACATACCGTATGGAAGATTGGAAATCCGCAGGATGTTTCAACTATAGAAAATGCTTTCTTAAACGTAGAAGCTACATATATAGCCGACGGACATCACAGGGCAGCTTCCGCTGTCAAGGTCGGATTAAAGAGAAGAGAAGAAAATCCGGGATATACCGGTAATGAAGAATTTAACTTCTTTTTATCTGTCCTTTTCCCTGACGAACAGCTTATGATAATGGATTATAACAGAGTGGTAAAGGACCTTAACAAAAATACGTCAAGCGAATTTATCAAAAAAGTTTCTGAGGCTGGCTTTACGGTAAATGAAATTGGAAAGCAGGAGTACAAACCTCAGCGTAAAGGCACATTCGGAATGTTTCTTGATGGCGTATGGTATGAGCTTGTGGCAAATGACAGTTTGAAGAGTGATGACCCTGTAGAGGGACTTGATGTAGCCATACTTCAGAATAATCTGCTCACACCCGTACTTGGCATAGGTGACCCTAAGACTGATAAGCGAATTGATTTTGTCGGAGGAATAAGGGGACTGACAGAGCTTGAAAGACGCTGCAACGAAGATATGAGAGTGGCATTTTCAATGTATCCTACCTCAATAGCCGAGCTTTTTGCTGTTGCAGACGCAGGACTTTTGATGCCTCCAAAATCTACATGGTTTGAACCAAAGCTTAGAAGCGGATTGTTTATTCACAGAATATAGTTATATCTCATATAGAAATAAAAAGAATAAGCTGAGAAGAATTGTTGATGTTCTTCTCAGCTTTTTGCATCTCACGGAAAATCGTATATTTTATCCGGTTAAATCAGAAGAATGTATTTATAGCCTGTCAGCCCAGTTTTTAAACATATCTATCCAGCAGGCATTTTCCGGCTGAATTTTTGTACCATCCTTTGTGTTTGTTTCCTGTGTACAAAGAGCAAGACCGTGAGATCCTCTCGGGAAAACATGGTATTCAAAAGGAATATTGTGGGCGCGAAGCGCCTGTGCCATAAGAAGAGAGTTCTCAAGAGGAACTGAATTGTCTTCAAAAGTATGCCACATAAAAGTCTTAGGAGTGTACTCATTTACCCTGTTCTCTATGGATACTTCTTCTAAAAGCCCGTTGTAATTGCTGCCAAGAAGTCGTAAGAAAGAGTCCCTGTGTGCAAACTGTCCCGAAGTTATTACAGGGTATCCGAGAAGAAGACCGTTTGGCTTTAAAAGCTCTTTTTCAATATTAAGGGAAGAAGATATGTAATCGTCATGCCACATGGTTCCAAGACATGCTGCTAAGTGACCACCGGCAGAAAAGCCTGCAACGATTATCTTGTCAGGATTGCATTTGAAAATTTTAGCGTTTGCTCTTATGAAGGATATTGCACATGCAAGTTCAAAAAGCTGGCACGGAAATGCGTTTGGAACAAGGCTGTACCTTAATACGCAGGCATTGTATCCAAGACTGTTCATTCTGATGGCAACAGGTTCACCCTCTCTGAATGAAAGGTGTCCGTATCCGCCGCCGGGACATATGAGAATGAGAGGTCTGTCATATGTACCCATAAGATCCTCATCCCTGTCCAATATGTATGATGTAAGTGTAGCACGTGTATCGTCATGCGGTATATTAAGCGCGGCATAATCAAGATTGATTTCCATCGTTTCGTGAAGCATTTTTGTTCCTCCGAGTCAAATTTATCTGCCATAATTGTACTAAAAAAAAAATGTAAAACACAAGGGTTTTAAAGCGATTTTATTTGTGCTATAATGTATCTGTAAAATATGCAGAGAAATGAGGTAGCCTATGACAGATAAGTTGTATGAATTGATGGACTGGCCTGCGATAGAGGGTATTGTATATTCAGAGGAAGACAGACCGGACAAGCTCTTAGGTGCACATGTCGTAAAGAGCGGTATTTTGGTGCAGTACTTTATGCCGGGCGCAGTAAGCGTTACGCTTGTGAAAAAGAAGCCGGTAAAAAGGTATGAGATGGAACTTGCCGATGAAGCAGGTTTTTTTGCTGTACTGGTTCCGGGCAAGCGGGTATTTGAATACGAATTTGAAGTTACCATGGAAGACGGAAGAACTTTCGTAAGAGAAGATACTTATGCTTACGGCACTACCATAGCTGAGGAAGATATTAAGGCTTTCAATGCAGGTGTCAATTATGAAGTATATAATATGTTGGGTGCACACAGATGCGAAGTAAGAAGCGTGTCCGGTAATACAACTTTTGGAACACGTTTTGCCGTATGGGCTCCTAATGCCTTGAGAGTAAGCATTGTCGGAGATTTTAATGACTGGGACGGAAGAGTATACCAGATGGTAAGACGAAACGGCGGTGTTTTTGAGCTGTTTATACCGGAGGATTTGTCGGGACAGTGCTACAAGTATGAGATTAAGAACAAGGCGGGTATAGCTTTTCTAAAGGCAGACCCTTATGCTTTTGAGAGTGAATTAAGACCTGACACTGCTTCTATGGTATGTGATTTGGATGGATTTTTGTGGAAGGATGAAAAGTGGCTTTCAAAAAGGGCTGATAAAAGCTTTGAAAATGAACCGATGTCGGTTTATGAGCTTCATCTTGGTACTTTTATGAAACCTAAGGACGGACGGGAATTCTATACATACACAGAGCTTGCACCTATGGTTATTGACTATGTCAAAAAAATGAATTATACCCATGTTGAGCTTATGCCGATTACGGAACATCCCTATGACGGCTCGTGGGGCTATCAGGTAACCGGATATTATGCTCCTACGAAAAGATATGGCACACCAAAGGATTTTATGAACTTTGTGGACGAACTACACAGGGCTGGAATCGGTGTTATTATGGACTGGGTTCCTGCACATTTTCCAAAGGATGCCTTTGGACTGGCATGGTTTGACGGAAGCTGTCTTTATGAGTATTCAGACCCCCGCATAGGCGAACATAAGGAATGGGGAACTCTCGTATTTGACTACGGAAGAAATGAAGTGAAGAATTTCCTTATAGGAAGTGCATTGTTCTTTATTGATAAGTATCACATTGACGGCATAAGAATGGATGCCGTAGCGTCAATGCTTTACAGGGATTATTCGAGAAGACCGGGAGAATGGATAGCGAACATATACGGCGGCAACGAGCATCTTGAAGCGTGTGAGTTCTTAAAACATATAAACTCAATTATTAAAAAGCGTGTACCTGATGTATGCCTTATTGCGGAGGAATCAACAGCTTATCCTATGATTACGGGCAATGTAAAAGAAGGCGGACTTGGTTTTGATATGAAATGGAATATGGGCTTTATGAATGATTTCATTTCATTTATGAGTCTTGACCCTCTGTATAGAAAATATCATTACGGAGAACTTCTTTTCAGCATGATATACGCATACAGTGAAAAGTTTATGCTTGCATTTTCACATGACGAGGTAGTACACGGAAAAGCTTCCATGATAGGAAAAATGCCGGGAGACACTCATGGGCTCAAATTCGCAAATTTAAGAGTACTTTACGGATATATGTTTATGCATCCGGGAAAGAAAATGCTGTTCATGGGTCAGGATTTCGGACAGTTTGATGAATGGAATGAAAGTGAAGAACTGCAATGGGGGCTTTTAAAGTATGACGAGCATGCCAAAATGCAAAAGTACGTTGCAGACCTCAATAAGTTTTATACGGATAATGCACCTCTCTATGAGCTTGATTATACTACAGACGGTTTCGAATGGATTAACAACATATCGGCAAACGAGGTAATTACCGTATTCTTAAGAAAAGACTCAAAGGGCAATAATCTCCTTGTTGTTGCCAATTTCACTCCTGTGGCACGGGCAAATTATAAGATTGGAGTTCCGTTTGCAGGCAAATATAAAGAAATATTCAACAGCGATAGCGAGGCTTACGGAGGAAACGGATATATCAACAGGAGAGTTAAAACTTCCAAAAAGGACGAGTGCGACGGACGTGAGGATTCCATACGAATAACGGTTCCGCCACTTGGAATATCCGTATTCAGGTGCACGGAAGAATAGTATGAGCCGTCGGCAGATACTTAATGTTCCGTAAATTACCGCATAATGAAATCACTAAAATAACAGAAAGGAAAAGTATGTGTCTGACCTTTAGAAGACATCATACAAAAAAATAAAATGAATGATTTGGTAAATGTAATAAAAAATCTTTGGGACATCGCAAGTCCCATAGTGCTTCCGCTACTTCTTGCTTTGATTGTATGGGTTGTAGGAAGCAAGGTAATAAAATGTTTTCAGAAATTTCTTGCAAAAGCGTTTGCAAGAACAAATATGGATATCAGCGTAAGCAAGTTCTTACAGTCCTTGTTAGTGTTTATAGCCAAAGCAGTTCTTATAATCGCAATCATAGATATACTTGGCATACCTACAACAGGAATAATCACTATAATAGGTTCATTGGGACTGACAATAGGTCTTGCTCTTCAGGGAAGCCTCTCAAACTTTGCAGGCGGCGTTCTGATACTTCTTTTTAAGCCTTTTAAGGTAAATGATTATATTGTTGAGGATTCTCACAAGAACGAGGGTACCGTGCTTGCAATAGACCTTTTGTATACTAAACTTTTAACGGTGGATAATAAGACCGTGATTATACCTAACGGTACTCTTGCAAATTCAAGTCTCACAAATGTTACACAGCAGGCTGTAAGGCGTCTTGACATAGAGATTGGCATAAGTTACAAGGCAGACCTTTTGAAGGCAAAAAAAGTGCTTGAACAGGTTATAGCCGGCAATGATAAAATAATGCATAATAAGGATGTAAGCGTATTTGTAAAAAGCCTTGATGATGACTGCGTAACTCTTGAAACAAGAGTATGGGTTTTGGGAGCGGATTATTGGGATACAAAATGGAAGCTCCTGGAGGACTATAAGCTGACATTCGATAAAGAAGGTATTGAAATACCATTCAGACAGGTTGACGTCCATGTGGACGGCAATGCATAGGAAAGGAGCTTTGAGATGTTTGTTATAGGCTGTCATTTGTCTTCATCCAAAGGATATATGCATATGGCAAAGGAAGCGCTTAGCATAGGCGCAAACACATTTCAGTTTTTTACAAGAAATCCCAGAGGCGGTGCAGCAAAACCGATAGATGAAGCAGATGTAAGAGAGTTTCTTACATTTTCAAAAGAAAACGGTATAGACGTAATACTTGCTCACGCTCCTTATACTTTAAACGGCTGTTCAAAGGATGCCGACATAAGGAAATTTGCACTTGAAACCATGGCTGATGACATAAGACGAATGGAGTATACTCCCCATAACTACTATAATTTTCATCCGGGAAGCCATGTGGGTCAGGGTGAGGAGGCCGGCATAGACTATATAGCCGATATGCTTAACACCATACTTTATAGGGAAATGACCACCACAGTGCTTCTGGAAACTATGGCGGGCAAGGGAAGCGAGATTGGCAGAAGCTTTGAGGAAATCAGAGCCATTATAGACAAGGTAGAGCTTAAAGACAAACTTGGCGTTTGCCTTGATACATGTCATGTTTATGATGCCGGTTATGATATAGTGGGAGAACTTGACAGGGTACTTACCGAATTTGACAGCGTTCTTGGATTGAAACGCCTCAAAGCGGTACACCTTAACGATTCAAAAAATCCTTTTGCAAGTCATAAGGACAGGCATGAAAAGATAGGCGAGGGTTCTATCGGAATTGAGGCAATCACAGAGATAATCAACGACAAGCGCTTGAGAAATCTTCCGTTTTACCTTGAAACGCCAAATGAACTTAGCGGATATGAAAGAGAGATTGCACTTTTAAAAACACTCAGAAAATAAAAATCAGCAGATAGACGGTAACATATAAATATCAGGTTACTGTTTATCTGCTTTTTTAAAATTGCTTCCGCGTGTGACGGCATTTTCACCGTATTTTGTTTTGATACTGTCAAGAGCTTTTGAAAGCTTTTCCTGTTTGATGAAATCCTGCTCGCTGTAATCAAATATGGAGTATTGTAAAGGCTCATCGTAAATTATATGTGATGTGGCAACGCCGAGAAGCCTTAGAGGAGTTATTTTGTCCCATAGTTCAGAAAGCAGGGATATGGCTGTGTCATATATTTCATCAAATGCATCGGTTGATGCGGAAAGGGTACGTTGCTTTGACGTATCACAAAAATCGGTATCCCTTATGGTGACGCTTATACACATAGCCTTGGCAGAATCTTTTTTTAAACGCCTGCTTACGCTTTCACTTAATTCCTTGATGATAAGCGCTGCAGTATCCATATCGGTTACGTCAAACGGCACGGTAGTCGAGTTTCCGTAACCTTTTGGCTTTTCTTTCTCGGATTTTACAGGCGACGGGTCTATACCGTTGGCATATTCATAAAGCAAAGCACCATGTTTTTTGAGAAGCCTGCCGATAAGCTTGGGGTCAGAGTGGGCAAGCTCGCCTATGGTCGTTATGCCTATATTTTTTAATTTGCTCTCTGTCTGTTTGCCGACAAAGAATAAATCTCTTACAGGAAGATTCCACATTTTCTTTTCAATTTCATCAGGAAAAAGAGTGTGAATCCTGTCAGGTTTTGTGAAGTCACTTGCCATTTTTGACAAAACCTTGTTGGATGAGATGCCTATGTTGACCGTAAAATTAAGTTCGTTCCTTATACGGTTTTTTATGGTATTGGCAAGCGAAATTGCCTCTTCCCTGCTGTTTACAAGCTCTGTGACATCGCACCACGCCTCATCTATCGAAAACTGTTCCACTACATTGGTATATTGGCGGAGTATGGCAATAAATGCGTCAGAATATTTTCTATAGATTGAAAAATCAGTTCTGCACAAAAGCAGTGTAGGACATTTTTTTAAAGCATGTACAATGGGTTCGCCAGTGGTTATTCCAAGTGCTTTGGCAGGAGCGGACTTGGCAACAACTACGCCGTGCCTATTGTTAATATCGCCTCCGACAACCGCGGGGATATTTCTTATATCGGGAGCATTTTTGTCAAGACTCAGCCTGTGGCAGGCTTCCCACGATAAAAATGCACTGTTTACGTCTATATGAAAAATATATCGTGAAATCATTTTTGCACCTCGTATGATAATTGTGCTTAAACATATTATATACCTAAAACACATAAAAATACAATTATGAATAACCGCTCTTTTAAAGGACATAATAAGTCAAAAAGATTTTAGTGATATGCTTTGTAATAACAGACAGGCATAACAGGCTGCACTAGAATTTCGGAAGGAGAAAGATATGGACAGAGAGGATATTAAAGAATTAGGCGAGGTT
Organism: uncultured Eubacterium sp.; assembly: GCA_945920185.1. Classification (GTDB taxonomy): domain Bacteria; phylum Bacillota; class Clostridia; order Lachnospirales; family Lachnospiraceae; genus CAMEJP01. The sequence continues at coordinate 38,820 of CAMEJP010000003.1, forward strand.
GATGAAAACGGTATATATATGCTTAATATTATCGGAGAGATAGAAGGACATGAAAATCTTCCTCAAAGCAGTAAGACTACAAAATATGAGCATGTGATTCCAAGGCTTGCACAGATAGAGGAGGATAAAAAAGTAAAGGGTGTGCTGTTTATCATAAATTCCCAAGGAGGAGATGTGGCGGCGGGACTTGCCATAGCCGAGATGATATCCAGTTTAAGTAAGCCTACCATATCGCTTGTTATCGGAGATTCTCACTCTATAAGCGTACCTCTGGCTGTGGCGAGCGATTATTCATTTATAGTTCCGAGTGCAACCATGATTATACATCCGGTAAGACTGAACGGAACCGTAATAGGTGCACGCCAGACGTATGATTATTTTAAGATAATCGAAGACAGAATACTTACTTTTATAGAGGCTCACAGTAAGGTGTCAAAGGAAAGACTTTCGCAGCTTATGACTAATACCCAAATGCTTGCCAAGGATTTGGGAACAATTCTTGTCGGAAGTCAGGCGGTTGACGAGGGGCTTATATGTGAACTCGGCGGCATTGACAAGGCAATCAGAAAAATGCACGAAATGATTGAAAAATCTTTATAACTGTTATACCATTAGATAAAGGATTTTTTTGAGAGAAACATAGGAAAAGTATATGGAAGAAAAGATAAAGTTCATAGAGTATAATGACGGGAAAGACACGTCAATACGTTATGTCAGCGATAATAAATACAAAAATAATACGGAAAAAAGATACAGAGTTTTAAGGCGCAGGGACGAAGCGGGTGATATTGCCGTTCCGGGTCTTGAAAGTACAAATGTATGCGGAAGGTTATGCACTACAATGGCACCGCAGGGACATACTGTCACAGATAAGTATATACTTGTTTCTGCGTATGATTTTACGGGGCAGTTTGAGAGCGTTGTGTATATTGTGGGAAGACAGGATGTCAATAAGGTGGCTACCCTGATTTTGCCTGACAGAATACATGCCGGAGGCATTGCTTTCGGAAAAAGTGCCGGAAAAAATTATCTTTTTGTATGTGATTACAGTCTGTCAGATAATCGTAACAGGATAGTTGCCATAGAAGAAAATGTATTGGACACGGTTTACGGATTGTGTGGCAAGGGCGTAAAATCCGTCAGACTTTCGGGGTATTCTCAGATATTTACGGGACTTCTTCCTGACAATCACGCTTCGTGCTGCTGTTATTTTGAAGGAAAGCTTTGGGTTGGAACATTTGACGGTAAAAAATGCGGAGTGATAGGCGTATATGATTTTGCGGAGGAAAAGAAGAACAGTCTTAAGTTGTCCTTTTCCTTGAAAGCCCCGAAAAAGCTTCAGGGCATTTCTGTGTGGCGGGAGGGAGGCATCCTTCAGATAGCCACGTCTTCGTCATATGGAAAAAGCTCGTCCGTTCTTAACAGGTATTTTGTAAAAAAGAGAGGGACGGAGTTCGTTTTAGCCAAAAGGTGTAGGCGTATCAAACTGCCGCCGTATCTTGAAGAAATATTTTTTGACGGGAAGGAAAGACGCATAAGTATGGTATTTGAGTCTTCAGCAGCAAAGTACAACCGCACGCCTTTTGAGGTTGACAGGATTGTACATATTCCTGCAAAAAGAATTTGGAAAGATTTTTAAGTGCTTTCACATATGGCTTTTGTCAGGCGTCGTACGGTTTCTTCTATGCGTTCCATATGTACTCCGCAGTAATTTATTATTATGGTATGGGTATCGTTGCTGCCGGAAATAATATATTCTGACATTGTGGCAACATCTATGTCGGCTGCCTTTGTCCGTGTTGCAATCGTATCATCCGGCAAAGACGTGTTAAGTTTGAGCAAGAAGTATGTTCCGGAATTGGCTTCCTCAATTGTTGAAATATCGTTCAGAGGGGAAGCCTTTATTGCATTTATAAAGCTGTTTCTTATGTTTTTGTAATAATTTCTCATATGGTTTAAATGTCGCTCAAAGTATCCTTCCGATATAAAGCGTGCAAGCGTGTATTGTTCTATGCTTGAAACGGTGCCTGAATAAAAACTGAGCTCTTCTTTGTAGCGTTCCATAAGTGATGGAGGAAGTACCATATAACTTATACGAAGGGAAGGGATTAGCGTTTTGGAAAAGGTGTTCATATAAATTACCTTTCCGCTGTTATCCATGCTGTAAAGCGGTGCTATGGCGGCACCTGAATACCTGAATTCACTGTCATAATCATCTTCCAATATATAACGACTGTCCTCCTGCATAGCCCATGATAAAAGTTCCTGACGGCGTTTGACAGGCATAACCGTACCTGTCGGAAAATGATTTGCGGGGGATACATGCAGCACGTTACATCCGCTTTTGTTAAGAACATTCGGACTGAGTCCGTATTCATCACCTGAAACATATTTCCATGAAGCATTATACATATTGTAAATGCCTGTGATTTTCTGGTTGCCTGTACTTTCAACAGCCCATATGCTGTCTCTTCCCAAAAGTCTTATAAGGCGGCTGTAAAGGTATTCAGTTCCGGAGCCTATTATAATCTGTGAAGGCTGAACATTCATGCCGCGGTATTCATGAAGAAATTCTGCCAAAGCAAGGCGCAGCTCATAAATTCCGTTATAGGGAACTGTTTTTAAAAGCATTTCGTTATGAGAGGATACGGTATCGCGAAGGAGTCTTGCCCATGTAGAGAAAGGAAAGTTGTTTCGGCGTATTCTGTTAGAACGAAGGTCGGCAAAGAAGGAGTATTCAAATTCTTCTTCATCGACAGCCTGCTTAATCATACAGCTTGCTTTTTCAGTGTGTTCAAGCTTCATGACAAAATATCCGCTTTTTTCCACCGGCTCAATATATCCCTCAAGCGAAAGCTGGGCATAAGCATTTTCTATGGTTACTATGCTTACATTGAGATGCTTGGCAAGGGTCCGCTTAGACGGAAGTTTATCTCCTGCTTTTATATTTCCTGATAAAATATCATCACGTATACATCTGTACAGATAATCGTACAAAGGAATTTTGCCTCTGTTTTCTAAATTGTAAGTAAGCATATTACCTCCATCTGGTATTAAAAAAAAATTGAAAATTGAACATTTTAATAATATCAAATATAAGTATAATAATCAATAGATATAAAACAAACCAGGAGGTACATATATGGGAATTTATGCAATCACAGGAGCATCTAGCGGTATCGGTGCAACAGCAGCGCAGATACTTAGGGAACAGGGTAATCAGGTAATCAACATTGATGTTAAGGATGGAGATATTACCGTAAATCTTGCTACACCGGAGGGCAGACAGTATGCGGTGGACAAACTCCATGAGATGTGTCCGGACGGCCTTGACGGAATTATATGCAATGCAGGCGTTTCAGGAACATGCGGTAACCTTAAGCTTGTGGTGTCCCTTAATTATTTCGGAACAATTCGTCTGGCAAAGGGTGTGTTTGACCTTCTTGAGAAGAAGAAGGGAAGCTGTCTTGTTACGGCGTCTAATACCATTTCTTCTGATGCGGTAAGAATGGATTTGGTAGATTTGCTCAACAATATCGGTGACGAGCAGAGAATTTTAAATCTTGTATCGCAGATTGACGCTACAAATTTGAGCCTTCAGCAGCAGGTATATGCTACAACAAAGTATGCACTGGCAAGATACGTAAGAAGAGTATCTTCTTCATGGGCAGCAAGAGGAGTAAGAATCAATGCGATCGCTCCGGGAAATGTAAGAACGGCAATGACGGCAAATATGAGTGATATGGCAAAATATGCACTTAATGCACTTCCTATTCCTACAAAGTATGGTATGGAATCACTTATGGATCCTGAGGAAATCGGCGAGGTAATGGCATTTTTGGTTTCTAAGCATGCAAGAGGAATTAACGGAAATGTTGTCTTTGTTGACGGCGGAACAGATGCGTTACTTAACTCAGAAAAGGTATATTAGGAGGTAGATATTATGTCAGCTATAGAAAAATTTGTTAAGGCTATGGAAAATAAAGATTTTGCCGGACTTGCGGAGCTTTTTGTAAAGGACGGAACAATAAGTGATTACTGTTCAAACGGTACGGCTCAGTCAGAGTACCATGTTTATGGAAAAGAAGCCATAAATATGTTTTTCAGAAACAAATTTACATTTGGAAAATGCTCTATTTCGGAAGCACAGGTAGTAAATGATACACAGGCAGAGTATGTGGCTAACTACGGCGGTTATCTTGTTATGGCTATTGCCACGGTAAGAAGAACGGATGAAAACGGTCTCATAGAAAGACTTACCGTAAGACCTAAGTAATTTATATATGCAAAATAGTGCGTAATATCAGAAAGAAGCTTGGAAATTCGTAAAGATTTTCAAGCTTTTTTTAGTGACATTGTGAGGTTGATGTGATAAGATAAAATATGAGTAGTTATATCTGTTTTAAACAGATATTTGCGACGCGTAAACCGCAGACATAATCTTTTGATGATATGCACAAGAGCGTCGCAGAATGTGAGGAAAAAGTGAAAATTCTTGTTCTTGGCGGAAGCTACTTTCTTGGCAAAACATTTGTCAGACTGGCGGCTGAATGCAATGAAATATATGTGCTAAACAGAGGAAATCAGCCTCTTTATGAAGAAAATGTAATAGAGTATGTTATGGACAGGCATGATATTGAAGCTATATCAGGTATTTCTGAGAAGGATTTTGATGTGGTGGTTGATTTTTGCGGCTACAATGCAGGAGACATAAAGCTTATATTTGATAATCTCAAGGCTTCATTTTCACAGTATGTGTTTGTGAGTACATGCGATGTGTACAGGAGAGGAAGCGGTAAGCTTCTTGATGAGAACGCACCTTTTGAAGAACGGTATTTTGGAGGTCCGGCAGGTGACTATATAAGCGGCAAGGTGGCTCTTGAAAAAGAACTGAAAGAGTGCTGTATGGAGAAAAATACAGCCTATACCTCGATACGCCCTGCTTTTATATATGGTCCCGATAATTATGCACCGAGAGAAAGTATGTATTTTAACTGGATTGTAAATGCGGGACAGATTATACATCCATATGACGCCACGGGACATTTTCAGATGGCGTTTGTGCTTGATGTGGCAAAAGCAATACTTCTTGTATGCGGCAATAAGGCAGCATACAACAGGGCATATAATATTTGCGACAGTGAGTTTATGACGTATGAAAGCTTTGCGGACCTTATGGAGGAAGTGCTTAATATGCAGTTTGAAAGGCTTGAGATGAGCGTCGAAGATGTGGTTGCCAGGAATATTATGCTGCCTTTTCCGTTGACGAAAGAGGAGGCAGAAAGCTATGACGGGACAGCCATAAAAGAGCTTGGCTTTTCGTATACGCCTATCGAACAGGGAATGGCGGTTACGGCTGATTATTATATGTCATAATCGGAAGTTTTGGGATAAAATTTTGAATGTGAGGAACATATGGCTAAAAGGACACAGAAAAAACTTAAAAAAGAAGTAAAATATATATTGGCAGCAGCAGGAGTGGCTTTGCTTGCAGGAGTTATCGTATTGCTTGTAAGTCTTGTGCCGAAAAAGGAGACGAAATCAGAACCTACAACTTCGCCGTATCTGTCTGACAAAGAGGTTCAGGATATATTATCTGCATCGGATAAAACCGAGTTTAACATGAATGATTTTAAGATACCTCAGGGCGAACAGATAATAGTTACCACAAACGGAGGAAGCGGTAACGGACTCATATATTCTTCAAGCAATGAAGCCGTGGTTATCATTGACAGCGACGGAACAGTGACGGCGGTGGGCGAGGGAATTGCTTCCATAACCGTTACGGACGGAAACAGGTCTGATTCCATTGTTGTTGAAGTCACGGCTGACGTTGATGATCCGGGTGAAATTGACCTTCCGATATACAGTGAAGCCGTAAAGGATGATAACACTTCAGGTGGAAATCAGGGTGGAAGCTCGCAGAGCGGCAGTCAGGAAAGTACATCGCAGAGCGGCATTCAGGAAAGTACATCGCATGGCGGAAATCAAGGTGGAAGCTCGCAGGGCGGCAGTCAGGAAAGCAACAGTCAGAAGGAAACACAGAGCGCTTATCAGCCTGAAACAGGCACTCCTTCAACTCCTTCCGGGAATAAAGATGCCCTTACGAGTGAGGACCTTTACGGAAGACTTGAAGCCTTCGGATTTTCAAAGAAGGTAGCAAATGCATTTGTATATGAGTCTGACGGCGTTTATCTTGGTCAGATAATATTGGAAAGCAAATGTGTCCATATATATTCAAAAAGTGACAGTGATGAGTATAACAGAGCTGTTCTTGAGGTGCTTAAACTTATTACTCCTACGGGATATGACAATGTGATGAGCATTTACAGGAATGCTTCTTCAGATAAAGCCGTATCGGTGGACGGAAAGAAAATACAGATTATAGTCGGAAAAAATGATGTTCACAAGCAATTAATTGTATATAATTAGTGGAAAAACCCACAAAATTATGATATACTAATAATAATGTCCAAAAAGAACGGAGATTACAGCAATGTTGAATGAAAGTAAAATAAAGATGATGACAAAAATGGCTGCCTATGAAAAGCATGAAGGCAGAGAAGACATCGCTATATGCAGATATTTCAAAAGTGATTATGTAAGCCTTGGTGTTTTAAAGACCGGTATTGCCATAACATTGGCATATCTGGTATGTGCCGCATTGTACTTTGTGTGCCATATAGATGAATATTTAAGAAATCTGGCTAATCTTGATTTCAACAGTATAGTGGTAGGCTTGGGAAAATATTATATCATAACTTTGATTATATTTTCGGTTATAGCCTTTGTAATATACTATGTCAGATATGAAAAAGCCAAGAAAAATATAAGGGCATATGAGAAACGTCTTAAAAAGCTTGAGAAGTTTTACAAGAATGAAGAAAGAAATAAGGAAAGGTAATGTAAGCTATGATGATGAATTTATTGGTATTGAAAGAAAAATGCAAGCAGATATACGGGAAGTATGATAAATATATAGTTCCTGCATTTAAGTTTATCTTTGCTTTTCTGACATTTACTGTTATAAATGCAAATGTAGGATTTATGACAAAGCTTAAAAGTCCGCTGGTGTCATTACTGTTGTCAGTTGTGTGTGCATTTTTGCCAAGCGGAGCGGTAGTAGCGTTTGCGGCACTTATCATACTGGGACATATAGCATCTTCTTCACTGGAACTGGCACTTGTGGTATTTGTGGTATTTTTTGTGCTTTTATGTGCATATTTCAGATTTGCGCCAAAGGGAGCGTATATGGCAGTTCTTACTCCGGTGCTGTTTGCACTCAAGGTTCCTTATCTTGCTCCGTTTATTGCGGGACTTACCATGAACGTATTTTCATTTATACCTGTTGCAATCGGCGTATTTTCATACTATCTGTTAAAGTTTGCTTCCGGATATGACAAAAAACTTGGCGAGATGACTACCACAAACATTATGGAAAATGTGAACTATATAATGGACGGATTGTTTAACAATAAAGCTATGCTGGTGTATATGCTGGTATTTTCGGTATCTGCCATTATAATATACATTGTTAGAAAGATGGCACTGGACTATGCGTGGCTTATAGCTTCTGTTGTCGGTGCACTTGTCAATCTGGTGCTTATGATTATCGGAAAGTTTGCACTTGGCGCAGATATTAACATTTTTGGTATTATTATAGGCAATATTCTTGGACTTGTTATAGCATTTTTTCTGTATGTTCTGGTATTTTCGGGAGACTATACACGAACTGAAAATGTGCAGTTTGAAGATGATGACTATTATTATTATGTAAAAGCTGTACCTAAGGTTTCCGTATCCACAAAGGATGTGCGGGTAAAGAAAATCAATGCTCACAAGGCAAGGCGTACTGCGGCTTCACCGGCAGTACGTGATGACAGAGAAACCAAGGATTATGATGATTATCAGGAGTCTTACGAGAACGAAGAAGATAGAAGTGAAGAATTTATAGACCTGTAATTGAATACTATGACGAAAGGAAGTGACGACAGGCAATGATAAGTAATTTTATTGAGGAATATCTGTCAAAGATATATATTCCGAAAATTTCAATAGGTGATATTATCGAGATAATAATCATCGCTTTCATAATATACTACGTTATGGTGTGGATTAAAGATACAAGAGCCTGGTCGCTGCTTAAGGGTATTGCTATAATTGCAGCATTTGCCATTATAGCCGTCATACTTAATCTGAATACCATTCTATGGATTGCTTCAAAGACACTGAGCGTCGGAATTATAGCCCTTGTTATCATATTTCAGCCGGAACTCAGAAAGGCTTTAGAGCAGCTTGGAAGGAAGAAAATATTCTCGCAGATTACTCTTTTTGATGACAATAAGGATAAAACTGAGCGGTTCAGTGACAAGACCGTTAATGAGCTTGTTAAAGCTTCTTTTGAACTTGGAAAGGCAAAGACGGGTGCGCTTATTGTTATTGAACAGGATATGGTTCTCACAGAGTATGAGAGAACAGGAATAGATGTGGACGGTATTGTAACCAGTCAGCTTCTTATAAACATATTTGAACACAATACTCCGCTTCACGACGGAGCAGTACTTATAAGAGGAAACAGGGTGGTAGCTGCCACCTGTTATCTGCCGCTTTCGGACAATATGGAGCTGAGTAAGGAATTAGGCACACGTCACAGAGCCGGTGTCGGAATAAGTGAGGTAACGGATTCTCTTACCATTATAGTGTCTGAAGAAACGGGTAAAGTATCAATAGCGGTAGGAGGAAAGCTCATAAGAAATGTCGGAGAAGATTCTCTTCGCAACAAACTGGTATATCTTCAAAAGAAAAATATAGATGTTAAGGCATTTAAGTTATGGAAAGGAAGGCTTAAGAATGAAAAAAAAGCTGCTGAATAACTATGGTCTTAAACTTCTGTCTATACTTTGTGCAATTATTTTATGGATAGCCATTGTCAATACAAATGACCCATATGACAAAGTGACCATTACGAGAGTCCCTGTGATACTTCTGAATACGGAAGTGCTTACGGACAGCGGTTATCTGTATGAGATTATAGACGGAACGGATTATGTGACTTTGACCGTAAAAGGTCCGAGATCCATTGTGGAAAATTTAAAGAATACGGATTTTAAGGCAGAAGCAAAGATTATAAGTGAATTTTCTGAAACTGCGAAAATAGATGTTGAATGTATCAAGTCTAATATAGATTATGATAATCTGACTATTACCATGGCAAAGGACGAGGTTAAGCTCGATATTCAGAACAGAACATCTAAGACATTTGATGTCATTGCCGTTATAGACGGTACGCCTGCAAACGGATATTATACTGATGAAACGCTTGTGAGTATATCGCCGTCCACCATAAAGATATCAGGACCGGAAAATATTATAGAACAGATTGACAGTGTAAAGGTAAATATAGGTGTAACGGGTGAAAATGCAAATATAACCACAAATATTACACCTACGCTTTATAATGCTGCCGGAGGCAGGATAAATTCTTCAAAGCTTACATTTTCTAAGGAACAGATAACATGTAAACTTGATGTCATAAAGCAGAAGACAGTTGATGTCAACTATGCCGTTACCGGAAATGTTGAGGAAGGCTACAGATATACTTCTATCAATACTACTCTTCCGAAGGTGGTTATAGCAGGAACAGACAGTGAGCTGGCAAAGATAAATTCCATAGATATACCTGCAAATCTTATAGATCTTACAGGTCTTACAGGTGATAAGACATACAGCATACGTGTATCTCAGTATGTACCGAATACGGTGAAGTATATTACTTCAGATACTTATGCGTCGGTAACCGTTACGGTTGAACAGTTAAAGTCAAAATCAGTAAATCTGCTTAATTCAAATATTACGGTTAAAAATCTTGCCACCGGATACAAGCTTGAGTTTGCAGATAATTCAATTAATCTTGTAAGTGTGAAAGGTATAGAGGCAGACCTTGAAAAATTTACCTCTGATGACTTGAATGCAGAGATAGATTTGACAGGACTTAAGGAAGGAACACATTCCGTACAGATAAAGATTACATCGAAGAAGGATGTAGAAATTGTAGGTAATTACAAGGTCAATGTCAAAGTTACACAGGATATGACAAAGTCGGAAGTATCTACAGTGCCGGATGAAGACGAATAGATAAGACTACCGGTATTTGTAAAATTTGAAACAGGCATTTTGGGGGTGCACCATGGGAAATATGTATTCTGAAGAAATGGTTGAATTTCTTAAGAAGAATTCGTTGTACAAAGAATATAATCCAAAAGCATATATAAGAAAGATGGTTTTACAGAAGGAACTTGGATACATAGATGAATCTATAAAAACTACAATGTCTGTGAAACCATCGGAGAAGAGTATAAAAGAACATAAAGGTATGAAATTTTCCATAGAACCTTCTTACGGTGTGGTAGTGTGCATCAGAAATACGAATGAGGATTATCTGAGGCAGATGATAGAATCGGTCCTTTCACAGACTTATGAGAAGCTTACTCTGTATATTGTGGATTATTCAGATCGTGCTCATGCATATATTGCAAATGTATGTACGGATTATGATGACACAAGAGTGGTATACAGAAAGCTTAAAGATGGTCAGAGCGTGTGTTGGGACTATTTTGTGTGTGATTATATAGTTTTTATGAATGAGGTGGATGCTTTAAGTCCCATTGCTCTTACCGAATGTACAAAAGCCATTGAGCAGACCAATGCTGACCTTTTGTATGCTGACAGTGCAGTGTTTAAAAAGAAAAAGTATAATGTATCCAAGTGCATATTAAAGCCTGATTATGCGCCTGAGGATTTGGATACATATAATTATATAGGCGATTTTTGGGTAGTAAAGCGACTCAATATTGATATGTCGTCAGAATTTGCGCTTAACAGTCAGAGCGGAGCATCATATGAACTGTTGAAATCTATGACGGAATTTTCAAAACAGATTTTCCATATAAATAAGGTGCTTTACCTTGAAAATATACTGAAGAATTACAAATTAAAGATAAACAAGTGCGGTAAGATGCCGGACGATAAGCCTCTTGTATCCATAATTATCAGAAGTGCAGATGATATAGAAGCACTGTCGCGCGTGGTAAATTCTATTCTTATGATGACCACATATCAGAATTATGAGATAATTATTGTGGAGAGCAGTGTCGGAGGAAGCAAAAATGCTTTGGTATACAGGTATTATAAACTTTTGTCGGGGATAAAAAATGTTCGTTTTCTGCGTTGGACCGGAGAGGAAAACGTAAGCAAAATATATAATTATGCCGCTACAAAGGTATCCGGAGATTATATCGTATTTATTGATGATTTTATGGAGATATCAAGCTATGAGTGGCTTGAAGAAATGCTTTGGTGTGCTTCAAAGCCAAGAACAGGGCTGGTATCGCCTAAAGTTTACCGTAATGTGAATGATATGGAATATTGTGGTGCCGTATTCAACTTTAAGAGAAAGAATGTTTTTAAAAGCCAGACAGATAAAAATATGGATTTTACCAGAAATGTGTCTCTTGCATCCAAGTATTGTTGCATGATAAATAAACAGAAATTTTTTGAAATTGGCGGATTTGACGAAAGTTTTTCAAAGACGGCGTATGTGGCGGATTTATCATTTTCAGCTATGGCAAACGGATATTACAACGTATATACGTCATATGCCAATGTGATTGCGTACGGAGATAAGGAAAAATCCGATGCGGATACGATTAAAAAAATTAAAGAAAAGTGGAGCGGACAGTTTCCTTACGACAGATATAATGTGAAGAAATAGTTGGCAGAAGGTGAGTCAATATGACAGGATTTAAAAATACAGGAGTAATGCATTCTATAAAGAGGGCTCTTGAGTCGGCAAGAATAGAAAACTATGATTACAGCGCATATCTCGAAGAAAAAAATGTAACTGAGGAAGAATTAAACAGACAAAAGAATACGGGCTTTTTCTATGAACCGCTTATAAGCGTCATTACCCAGATTGGAAATGAACCTGTAAAATATCTTGATAAAATGATAGAATCTGTAAGTTCTCAGTCTTATGCGTTTTATGAGTTGTGTATAGCAGATAATTCTGCGGGCGAGCAGGCAGGAAACGTAATTTCTCAGTATATAAATAAAAATCCACGCATAAGATATGTGCGTACAAAAGCTTCAAACGGTCTGGGAGCCAATCTTGAGGAAGCACTCAATATGGCTGACGGAGATTACGTTGTCTATGTGAGAGCCAATGACGAGCTGTCGCCAAATGCCTTATATGAGCTTGTAAGGGCTATTAACAGGCGTGACAGGGTGGATGTGGTGTACGCTGACGAGGACAGTATAGCTGCAGGGCGAAAGCAGTACGAGAAGCCTGTATTTAAACCTAATATCAACTATGATTTACTTAGAACCAACAACTACATAGGACATCCGATGTTAGTGAGAAAGAAACTCGCGAAGCGCATAGGCGGATTTTCAGACAGGTTCATAGGCGCACAGGAGTATGACTTTACATTAAGATGCATAGAGGGAAGCGACAAAGTTATCCACGTATCAAAAATGCTTTATCACAGCAGAGATATTTATGAAAATGATTTTGACGCTGACGAGATGATAAATGCCCTTAACGCACATTTTGAGAGAACAGGAATAATAGCTGACATACGTCCGCTTGACTGTCCGGGATACTTCAGAATAAATTATCATATGGAATCTACTCCGCATGTCACAATAATCATAAATGACCTTTACGGTGAAAAGCAGCTCAAGAAATGTGTGGATTCCATAAGAGGAAAAACAATATATCGGGAATATGACATTATTGTAAGAAAAAATAGCAGTAAAATACCGCGTGAACACATTGCCGGGACATATGTTATAGCTATTGACAGCAATATGACGGTTCTTTCAAATAATTTTATAGAAAAAATGCTGGCAAGGATGTCACAGGGCGATGTGTCTGTTGTATGTTCAAAGATAATCGACAGACATAAAAAAATATTACATGCAGGCATAAAAAATACAAAATCAGGACTGAAGTATATGTTTGAGGGAATGCCGTCATGGCAGTACGGCTACGGACTAAGGGCAATACTTCAGCAAAATGTCGATGCATTTCCTGTTATGGGTATAATGCTAAAAACCGAAGATTATCTTGCCATAGATTATGAAAATCCCGAGAATGGCATAGACATAGAGCTTTGTGAGCTTATGAGACAGAACGGCAAGATGATAACATATGAACCTGACGTATTATTTGAAAAAGGAAGATGACTTTTTGACAAAAGTATGATAAAATATAGACAAAGGTATGGGACCCAACCCAAATATTCAGGAAAAGAGGATTATACATATGGAATTTATGAATGTGTACAAGGAATGGTGTGAAAACGAATACTTTTCCGAAGAAACACGCAAAGAATTATTATCTATTAAGGATAATGTTGCAGAGATTGAGGATAGGTTTTACAAGGATTTGGAATTTGGTACAGGCGGTCTTAGAGGCGTTATCGGTAACGGAACAAACAGAATGAACATTTACACTGTAAGAAAGGCTACGCAGGGACTTGCCAATTTTATTATCAAGGAAAATGCAGCTGACAGAGGTGTTGCGATTGCCTACGATTCAAGAAGAATGTCTCCTGAATTTGCTGACTGTGCGGCACTCTGCCTTAATGCAAACGGCATCAAGGCGTACGTGTTCCCTTCATTAAGACCTACTCCGGAGCTTTCATTTGCGGTAAGAGAGCTCAACTGTATAGCAGGTATCGTGGTTACGGCAAGCCACAATCCTCCGGAATATAATGGTTACAAGGTATACTGGGAGGACGGTGCACAGGTTACAAGTCCTAAGGACGTTATGATTATTGATGAGGTTAAGGCAGTTACCGACTTTAACAATGTGCTTACAATGGACAAGGACGAGGCTGTTGCAAATGGACTTTACAATGTCATAGGTCCTGATCTTGACGACAAATATATTGCAAAGCTTAAAGAGCAGGTGCTTAATCCGGAGATTATTAAAGAAGTGGGTAAGGATTTGAAGATAGTCTATACACCGCTTCACGGAACAGGAAATATACCTGCAAGACGTGTGCTTAAAGAGCTTGGCTTTGAAAATGTATATGTAGTTCCACAGCAGGAGCTTCCTGATTCAGAATTTTCAACGGTAGGTTATCCTAATCCGGAAGACCCTAAGGCATTTGCTTTAGCTCTTGAACTCGCAAAGGAAGTTGACGCAGATGTTGTACTGGCAACTGACCCTGATGCAGACAGACTCGGTGTATACGCAAAGGATTCAAAAACCGGCGAGTATATGTCATTTACCGGAAATATGTCAGGCATGCTTATTGCCGAGTATCTTCTTTCACAGAGAAAGGCAAAGGGAAAGCTTCATTCAAACGGTGCATTTATAAAGACTATCGTATCAACAAATATGGCAGATGCCATTGCAAACGAGTACAACCTTAAACTTATAGAAGTACTGACAGGCTTTAAGTACATAGGCGAGCAGATTAAGTGGTTTGAGCAGCAGGGTACTTATGAGTACGAATTTGGTTTTGAGGAAAGCTACGGCTGCCTTATCGGTACACATGCAAGAGATAAGGATGCTATTGTTGCCGTTATGGCTTTATGTGAGGCTGCTGCCTACTATAAGAAGCAGGGTCTTACCCTCTGGGATCAGATGCTCAATATATTTGAAAAGTACGGCTATTACAGAGAGGGTCTTAAGTCTATCACACTTAAAGGTGTTGAGGGCGTGGCAAAGATTCAAAAGATGCTTGACGATTTGAGAGCTAATCCGCCAAAGCAGCTTGGAAGCTACAAGGTACTGGCAGTACGCGATTACAAGCTTGATACCGTTACAAATATGGAAACAGGTGAGGTGACAAGCACGGGTCTTCCTGCTTCAAACGTACTTTACTATGACCTTACGGACAATGCATGGTGCTGTGCAAGACCATCCGGAACGGAGCCTAAGATTAAGTTCTATATGGGCGTAAAGGGCAAGAGCTTTGAGGATGCAAACGCACTTCTTTCAATGCTTACCGACGAGGTTATGAAGGTAGTCGGAGAATAGGATTTTCCGTCAAACAGGAAATGTCAGTAAAGCTGAACCGAATCCGGTGCCAAGACTTTCGAGCGAGTCTTGAATATCAGGACATACATCTTTTTGGGTGTATGTCCTTTTTACTTTTCGTAACATTATCGTGCTTTTCACATAAGATATATCAAAATGTATATATGGTGATTTTTATGGAAAGGACGATTGTGATAGACGCAGGTCATGGCGGAGCAGATCCCGGAGCCACCTATGAAGGCAGACAGGAAAAGGACGACGCACTCAGGCTTGCAATGGCAGTTGGAAAGATTCTTGAAAATAACGGAATTAATGTAATATACACAAGAACTACGGATGAGTACGAAACGCCTTTTAAAAAGGCTACGGAGGGTAATCAGGCAGGAGCGGATTTCTTTATATCAATACACAGAAATTCATCGGTGCGCCCTGAACTTTATAACGGATTTGAAACGCTGGTGTATGATGATTCAGGAGTTAAAGCCATAATGGCAAGAAATATTAACGCCAATATGGAAAAGATAGGGTTTAAGAACAATGGTGTTACGGAAAGACCAAATCTTGTGGTTCTGAAAAGAACGCAGATGCCGGCATTGCTCCTGGAGGTGGGGTTTATTAACAGCTCCAAAGATAATGCAATATTTGACAACAACTTTGATGCCATAGCGCAGGGCATAGCAGACGGTATTCTTGATACTTTATCTGCCAATGAAACCGCAAAGGCTTCAGCAAAGGATGTTGTGAGCAGCAATGTGTATTCTGATGTTATGACAGACAGAGATGACAGGGATAGAGACGACAGTATGCGAGATGACAGGGATAGAGATAGGTCTGACAGGATTTCGGGCGACGGAATGTCAAACAACGGAATGACAGATGATAACCGAAACGGTATGTATGACGATGACCATAACAGAACTGACAGAAAACTTTATCGTGTTCAGGTAGGAGCATACAGAAATAAGGATTCTGCCGAAAGAATGTTAAATTCCCTGCTTATGGAGGGATTTCCTGCATTTGTTATATATGATGACGGACTGTACAAGGTTCAGGTGGGAGCATTTGAATTTCTGGCAAATGCAGTAGCTATGGAAAAGAAACTGAGAAGTTACAGATACAATACTTATATTACGGTGTGAAACTGTAGTATGGATTCGGATAAGTCTTGATTTTTAATGAGAGGAAGAGTGAAAATACGCATAAAGTGAAATTAGCCTGAGAGTGATTCTCAGGCTAATTTCACTTATGCGGACATTTACTCAAGCTCGGCTATGCGTGACAGTCTTACATACATATCAGATATTTTGTACCATGTCGGGAAGTCTACAATTCCGGTTTGCGGCAAATTAAAAATCTGTTGGAATTTTCGTACTGCCTCAGCAGTTCTTTCGCCATATATTCCGTCTTCAGCTATTTTCGGTATGGCATTAAAGTTATCACTTATTCTGTTTAACTGTTCCTGAAGCTGTCGTATTTTACTGCCGCTTGAACCTATTTCAAGGTTGTAACCCGGCCATGATGCAGGAATACCTGATATTTCTTCGGCACTGTTTATGTACATATCGTCGCCGTAATAGTATTGAATGATTTCAATGTCAGAATAATTCTGCTCGCCAAGTGCCTTTGAACCCCATTGACTCATCCAGTTCGGACATGACACCCTTTTTCCGTCACAGTATTGGGTAAGTATAGGCTGTTTGACGTTAGGACGGGACAGATATTGGTTAAAAATGTCATCTACAACAAGTGAAATGCTTTCAAAAATGTTTCTTCCCGATATCCATTTGTGGTCATAGGCGGTTGAAGAGGTGATAGTGAAATCATAGCCCTGATTGCGATACCATTCAGTGTACACACGGTTCATGGTAAATGACATAATGGCCAGTATATTTGCCCTTAGGGTAGATTCAGGCCATGTGGAATATATTTCGCTGGAGGCAACATTTTTTATGTAATCGCGGTAGCGTACATAGTGGTTGGTTGCTGAACTGTCAGTCGGCGGACCGTCATGAACTACTACATATTCCGGAACTACCACACGGCTTAATACTATTTCTCCTGTTTCATTTGTAGGCTTTATCTCGCTTTCGGCTATCTTAGGCGGAAAGTCGCCAAACAGGGTGTTTGCAGGAATAACGAAAACATAAGGCTCAGAAATGGCACTAAGCGGTGTGAGAACAGAAGGCAGAATGGAGGTTTCTCCTGACATAACCTGTGCGTCATACACCGATACATCCTCAAAGCCCGGCATGGTGATTTTGATATTGTATTGAGCGTAAGGCTCATTCTCTGAAGGAGCCATACTGTATTCAACGGGCGGAGTCCTAAGAGTTACGGCTTCTGTCTGACCTGAAGAGTCCGTCTTTAGAACTTCGATGGGAGTGGAACTGTCCGGATATGAGATTTCGACAGTGGCGTCTTCAATGGGAGAACCGTCCATTCGTGATGTCAGACTTATCTTTAGTAAACCTGTGTCTAAATAATCATCCATAAAATACCTAAAAATATATTTTTAACAGTATATGTATGTAACTTCCTCAATATGAAAAGTAGCTGTTTGACGTTTAGGTGGTCTTGTGTTACAATGTAGTGTACGTTATGAATGACAGGAGATGTTTGTATTATGAAGAAAATGATAGAGCTAATAGGCGATGAGCTTGTTAGAGCCTTTGAACAGTGTAGCTATGACAGCAAATATGCTAAGGTAAGTATTTCTAACAGACCCGATTTGTGTGAGTATCAGTGTAACGGTGCCATGGCATGCGCAAAGGAATACAGAAAAGCGCCTATTGTTATAGCGCAAGAGGTGGTTGAGGTTCTTAAGGATAATGATATATTTGATGCTGTTGAAGCCGTCGCTCCGGGTTTTATCAATATGAAGCTTTCCGGAAAGTTTGTATCTGACTACATAGAGGGAATGAGAACGAGCGGAAAATTCGGCATGGAGGAGAATAAAAATCCTCAGACGATTATAGTTGATTATGGCGGAGCTAATGTGGCTAAGCCTCTTCATATAGGACATCTTCGTTCTGCCATTATCGGCGAGTGCGTTAAGAGAATGGGAAGGTTCTTAGGAAATAAGGTAATCGGTGATGTACATCTTGGTGACTGGGGACTGCAGATGGGACTTATAATAGAGGAACTCAGATGCCGTAAGCCTGAGCTGTCATATTTTGATGAGAGCTTTACGGGCGAATATCCAAAAGAGGCACCGTTTACCATATCAGAGCTTGAGGAAATATATCCGGCAGCTTCAAAGAAAGCTAAAGAGAATGAGGAATTTGCCAAGAAAGCACACGAGGCTACACTTAAGCTTCAAAGCGGAGACAGGGCATTTACGGCTATATGGAAGCACATAATAGCAGTATCAGTTGCCGACCTTAAAGTAAATTACGGCAATTTAAATGTTGAATTTGATTTGTGGAAGGGCGAGTCTGACGCACAACCTTACATTGAGGATATGATTAACGATATGATTGCGAAGGGATATGCTTACGAAAGTCAGGGAGCGACGGTAATAGACGTATCTCTTCCTGATGACAAAAAGGAAATACCTCCTTGCATTATAAGAAAGTCTGACGGTGCGGCATTATATGCCACATCCGATTTGGCTACCATTATAGAAAGAGAAAAGCTGTACAGCCCTGACAGATACATTTATCTTACGGACAAAAGACAGGAACTGCATTTTGTTCAGGTGTTCAGAGCTGCAAGAAAGACAAAGCTTGTAAAGGAAAGCACAAGCCTTGAACATCTTGGCTTCGGAACGATGAACGGCAAGGACGGACAGCCGTTTAAGACGAGGTCGGGCGGAGTTATGCGTCTTGAATATCTTATAAAGGAAGTCAACGATGCAGTAAAAGCGCGTCTTGAAGAAAGCGGTAAGATAGTGGGACAGGAAGCGGAGGACACAGCAAGAATCATAGGACTTGCGGCGATTAAGTACGGTGACCTTTCAAATCAGGCTTCAAAGGATTATGTGTTTGATATTGACAGATTTACTTCTTTTGAAGGAAATACGGGTCCGTACATTTTGTACACAATAGTAAGAATAAAGTCTATACTGGCAAAATTTTCACAGGAAAATTCGATGTCAGACATAGGAGGATTTAAACTTCTGCCTGCAGCGACTGCTGAGGAAAAGAGGCTGATGCTTACACTTCTCAAATTTGTGGATGTCATGGAAAATGCTTTTGCCGAGATAGCACCGCACAAAATATGTCAGTTTGTATATGAGGTGACGGACGCTTTCAGTACGTTTTATAATTCTGTAAAGATACTGTCGGAGGAGGATACGGCAAGAAAGCAGAGCTATATAGCGCTTATAAGCTATACCAAAGAGATACTTGAAGCGGCAATTGACGTGCTTGGATTTGAGGCACCGGAGAGAATGTAAAGTATAAAAAAAGCAGTTTATTTGATGGGATTTCCCGTAAATAAACTGCTTTTATCATATCTGTTTCCTGATAAGGCTAAGCGTTCTGCTTGGCTGCTTTTTTTGCCTTTTTTGCTTCGAGAGCTTTATCGGTAGGCTTTACCATAACAAGACATATAACAAGTGCTATGATGTAAAGTGCCAATGTTGCGTACAATACATACTGATAACCGGTCGGATTTACCATAATTGTTTCAACAGTACCGTCAGCAAGTGTATGCTCTATAGGAACTTCTTTTCCGAATGTCTTAACAATCCATGATGCCATCTGGTTTCCTGTAAGACCTGCAAAGCCCCATGCCGATAAAGTGATACCGTGAATTGCACTTATGCTTCCCATTCCGTAATGGTCTGAAAGGAGGGTAGGCACATTTGAGAAGCCTCCGCCGTAGCCTGCATTAACAACAAATATAAGTGAAAGCGAAAGGACTGTGAGAAGCATGTTGCCTTCGCCGTTCTTGATTCCGTTTGTCAGCATAATGACGGCAGTAAATGCTATGGACATAATGAATATGAGCTTGTAAATTGTATTTCTGTCTTTCATTGTATCTGCCCATGCAGAAAATCCGAGACGTCCGCCTGCGTTAAAGAGTGCGGAAACTGTAGAAATAATTCCGACAATACCGGCAAGTCCGAGACATTTTACAATCATTTTCTCCTGTGATATAAGAGCAAGACCACATGTAATATTTATGTAGAACATTAACCATATTCCGATATAGTTTGTCAGTGGTTTTGTCTTAAGTACTGACATAATTGAAGGCTTATTTTCGTGTGAAGGTTCGTGCCAGCCTTCAGGCTTTTTGAGCAGAAGATGGCCGGTGAACATCATTACGAAATATACGCCTGCAAGTATGATGAACATTTTGTATATTCCGCCCTTGCCAAGGTTGTCAAGCATAGCCTGCATGATAGGACTTGCGATGGCTTTTGCGGAACCAAAACCTGCAACGGCAAGACCGGTTGCAAGACCCTTTCTGTCCTCAAACCAGAGCATCAATGTCTTTACAGGTGAAAGATAACCTGTTCCGAGTCCGATACCCATTATAAAACCGTAACATATGTAGATTCCGATTAGTGCGAGTGCACTTCCTTTATGTGCTCCGCCGTACCATATGAAGAAACCTGTACCTGCCATGCCGACGGCAAAGCATATAGCGGCAATAAGAGAAGCTTTGTGAATGTCCTTTTCAACAACATTTCCAAGAAATGCTGCGGACATGCCTAAGAAGAATATCGCAAAGCTGAATGCCCATTCGGTTGCACTTTTTGAAAAACCTATGTAGTCAGCTATTTCCTGACTAAAGATTGACCAGCAGTATACGGTACCTATGCTGCAATGAAGGAGTAATGCCGGTATCGCAGCGCGAAACCATTTGTTATTACGCCAGCTTGCTTTTTTCTTTTCCTTTGTTTCCATGAGTTGTCTCCCTTTAGATTTTTTAAATAATATTTGGTAAAAATACCAAAGCCATTATACACCTTTTAAAGTTTTTTGCAAGTACAAATATTAAAGATTGTGCTGATTGTGTACGGAAAAAAGATATTGCATTTTTATATGAATACATATATAATAGGTGAAGTATATTGTTTACAAAAGGAAACGGATAATGGATAAATTTATAGATGTGCATTGTCATGTGCTTCCGTCTGTTGATGACGGCTCAAAGAGTATGGAACAGTCTTTAAATATGGTGAAGATAGCGGCAGAGGAGAATATCGGTGCCATGATACTCACTCCCCATTATCATCCGGCTAAAGGAAGCCATAACATAGAAAATTGGCGTGATACTTTGGAGTTTTTGAAAAAGGAAACGTGCCGTGTCGGTATTGATATGGAATTTTACCTCGGAACAGAGATTTTTTATACGCAGGACGTACCTGACAATATACTGAACGGAAAAGTTATTACCATGGCAGGCAGTGATTATGTTCTTGTTGAGTTTCGGACGGAAACCGAGTACAGTTATATAAAATCAGCAGTATATGATATAATTTCTTCGGGAAAGACGCCGATAATTGCCCATATAGAGCGGTATATGTGCCTTTTGGACAAAGCAGAGCGCATTGAAGAACTTAGGGATAAGGGTGCGGTTATTCAGGTAAATGCTTCAAGCATTATCGGAGATATGGGATTTTCAGTCAAAAGATTTTTAAAGAAACTTTTGAAAAAAGGATTTATAGATCTCATAGGAACTGACGCACACAGTGACAATCACAGAGCACCGCATATGCTTGATTGTTTTAAATATATTTCAAAGAAATTTGATGAAGATTATGCGTATGAGCTTATGAGGTATAATGCTTTGAAGCTTATCGCAAATGAAGAAATATAGTACGGAGGATGGTTGTATTATGGAAAATAATAATACTGAAACAGAGATTGACCTTAAAGAGATAGCGTTTGTGCTCTTGGACAAGATATGGCTTATTATCGCGTCTACAGTGCTTGTCGGGCTGATTGCACTTCTGATAACCAAGACGATTGTTACGCCTATGTATACATCGGATACAAGTATGTATGTTATGAATAAAGATAGCGGAGGCAGTATTACATCTTCGGATATTCAGGTATCGACATATCTTACAAATGATTATCTGAATCTCGTAAAGTCAAGAACAGTGCTTGAAAAGGTTATCAGCAATCTTAATCTTGATATGACGGTCAATGAGCTTAAAGGAAGAATAACGGTTACAACTCCTACAAATACACGTATTATACAGATAGCCGTAACTGATGAGGATGCCTTCAGGGCAAAGAAGATAGCCGATACAGTTGCAGAGTATTCAAGTGCAAGAATAGTCGAGATTATGAAGACAGAGCAGGTAAATATATATGACCCTGCAAATGTGCCTACAAGACCGTCGTCACCGAGCACGGTCAGAAACGTACTGATTGGTGCGCTTGTCGGTTTTATATTATCGGTTGCGGTTGTAATCATCAGATTTATTCTGGATGACTCCGTTAAGACTGAGGACGATATTGAAAAATATCTCGGATGTCCTATGCTTGCAGCCATTCCGTATGCCGAGATACTCGATGATTCGACTGCAAAGAAGAAAAAGAACAGAAAGAAAAAGGGCAAGTAAAGGCAGGTGCTAAAAATGCAGAGAATTAATATAGATAAGTTAAAGCAGTCTGATTATGCAAGTGATGAGGCGTTTAAAAGGCTTCGTACAAATATACAGTTTTCGGGAAGCGACAACAAGGTGATAGCCATTACAAGCTGTACGCCAAATGACGGTAAGTCAGTAGTATCTTTCAATCTGGCAGCTTCCCTTGCCGAAACGGGAAAGAAGGTTCTTTTCATAGATGCAGACCTTAGAAAATCCGTACTTATAGGAAGATATAAACTGAATAAGCAGAATCAGGGATTTTCACATTTCCTTTCAGGTATGGCTTCATTTGATGAAGTGGTATGTGCTACAAATATCGAAAGACTGCATGTGGTATTTTCAGGTCCTGTACCGCCTAATCCGGCTGAGCTTCTGGGAAACAAGTACTTCAAGGCACTTATAAAGCAGTTAAGAGATGTGTATGATTATGTGATTATAGATACGCCTCCTTTGGGAAGTGTTGTTGATGCTCTGATTATTGCAAAGGAATGTGACGGTGTTGCCCTTGTGGTGGAAGCCAATGAAACAAGCTATAAGTTTGCAAGAAAGATAAAAGACCAGATAGAGAGGAACGATATTAAGTTTCTCGGCGTAATCCTTAACAAAGTAACGATAGGCAAAAAGCGTTATGGATACGGAAAATATTACAGCAGTTATTACAGCAATTATGAACAGTACGAAAATTCCGAAAATGATACGGAATAGCAGATAAATGAAACGTCGATGTCAAAAGCATCGGCGTTTTTTAATATCCCAGGAGCGAGAATAGGACTTGCACGCTTTATTTTAAAAATATGAATATTGCAGAATTGGTGAAAGTGTATTTTTTTGCCAAAAGTATACACAATTATCCTTAAAACGACACAATAATGAGAAAAATGCGAAAAAATCTAACAATAATGTGAATAAAACTGTGGATTATGTGGAAAAGTGCGGAATATACAGCGCATAGCATTGTTTTTGTCAGAATGAGTTTAAGTATTGAAAATAGTACAAGGGAGCTATTGACACTAATTGTATAATTGTATACAATTATACAATAATACGATTAGAAGTGAAGAAACGGAGGAAGCATATATGGATAACAGGAAAGTATATATGAATGAGAAGACTAATTTATTGCAGCTTGAGGAGCATTTCTATCATTTGGTGGATACGGATGAACCAAATGTGTTCAGAAATCTTTTTCCTTATGATGAAGTGCCTAAAATTGCATTTAACGACAGAGTAGTTCCGCACAATCTTCCAAAGGAAATCTGGATTACCGATACGACATTCAGAGACGGACAGCAGTCAAGAGCCCCTTATCTTCCTGAGCAGATTGTTACAATGTATGACTATTTTCATAAATTGGGCGGTCCAAAGGGAATTATCCGTGCAAGCGAATTTTTTCTATACAGCAAGAAGGACAGAGATGCTGTATATAAGTGTATGGAGAGAGGATATGAGTTTCCTCAGATTACAAGCTGGATTCGTGCCAGCAAAAAGGATTTTGAACTTGTAAAGGATCTTGGAATGCCGGAAACAGGTATTCTTGTAAGCTGTTCGGATTATCATATATTTTATAAAATGAAGATGACCAGAAAAGAGTGTATGGAGCATTATCTTAGCGTGGTAAGAGAATGTCTTGAGACAGGTATAAGCGCAAGATGTCATCTTGAGGATATTACACGTGCAGATATTTACGGTTTTGTAATTCCTTTCTGTCTTGAACTTATGAAACTTCAGGATGAGTATGGTATACCTGTTAAGATAAGAGCCTGCGATACCATGGGATATGGCGTGAATTTCTCAGGTGCGGTTATTCCGCGTTCTGTTCAGGGTATCATATACGGACTCACCACTCACGGAAATGTTCCTTCGGAAAATCTTGAGTGGCATGGACACAATGATTTTTACAAGGCAGTGGTAAATGCCACTACAGCGTGGCTGTATGGTGCGTCAGGAGTAAACTGTTCACTTTTTGGTATAGGAGAGAGAACCGGAAATACTCCTCTTGAAGCCATGGTTTTTGAGTATGCACAGCTTAAAGGTACGCTTGACGGCATGGATCCTACTGTCATCACGGAACTTGCAGAGTATTATCAGAAGGAGATTGGCTATAAGATTCCGTCAAGAACTCCGTTTGTAGGAAGCAATTTCAATGTCACAAGAGCAGGTATTCATGCAGACGGTCTTCTCAAAAATGAAGAGATATACAATATTTTTGATACCGAGAAGATACTTAACAGACCTGTGCTGGTATCAGTTTCAAATACATCCGGTCTTGCAGGAATTGCACACTGGATCAATCAATATTTTGGACTGAAGGAGGACGCAGATAAGGTCGATAAGAACAGTGAACTTGTAAAACTGGTAAAAGAATGGGTTGACGAGGAATACGAAGGCGGACGTGTTACTGTGCTTACGGATAAGGAACTTCTGGAAGTGATAGACGCTTCCTGCAATAAGCTTGGCATAAGCCTTATCAAGAAGTAAAGAAGGTTTATTGTATGAACGGTTTTGACACACATTCTGAAAATACTGAAAAATATTCTCTGAGAGGAAGAGTGTTCAATACTATCAGAGAAAATATACTGTCGGGCTATTATATGGTCGGCGAGGAACTAAAGGAAAAGGCAATCGGAGAGGAACTTGGAGTATCAAGGACTCCCGTAAGAGAGGCTTTAAGGCAGCTCGAACTTGAAGGACTGGTTGAGATAATTCCTAACAAGGGAGCTTATGCTACCGGCATTACCGACAAGGACATTAAGGATATCTATGCCATGAGGTCTCTTCTTGAGGGTTTATGTGCAAGATGGGCTGTTAAGAACATTACTGACAGGCAGATAGGAGAACTTGAGGAGATACAGTGCCTTCTTGAGTTTCACTTAAAAAACGGTAATCTTGCGCCTGTTGTGGAACTTGATACGAGGTTTCACGAGATACTCTACAAGGCGTCGGAGAGCAGAATGCTTACGCATACACTGACTGATTTTCACCATTATGTGGAGAGAGTTAGAAAAATTACCCTTTCGTCTGCCGAAAGGGTAAGTGCATGCTTTGATGAGCATAATATGCTGCTGGGTGCGATAAAGAACAAGGATGCAGACCTTGCTGAGAAGCTTGCCACGGAGCATGTTATGAATACAATAAAGAATATTAGCGAAAAAGGTTTGATACTTTAAAGCAAAAATGTTATAATGCCAAAGTAAGAGGTTCTTGCTTTGGCATTTTTGTAAAGTGTCAGATGATTAAGATAAAACTTTTTCTTGAAAGGAGTCGCTTAAATTGGAAATGGAAATGGACAGGCTGTCACAGGATAAGCGATGGCTTTTTAACGAAAATATGCGCCTTGAGCATGAGAAAAAGGAACTTGAAGAGGAGAGAAAGCTTTTTGACATACAAAAGGAGTTAATTCTCAAGCAAAAGAATAAATATGCATTTATACAGGGACAGCTTGAAGCTGAAAAGATGCTGTATGACAGAAAATGGCAGGAACTTGACAATGAGCGGAGAAAGCTGGAACTGGAAAGAGAGAAGTTTCTTGACGAGCAGCAGAAACTTAAGAAGCTTATAAATGACGAAAAGAGACGCATTGACGCCATAGGCACTGATGCGGATCCCAAGCTCTTTTTTAAGGGTATAAGGAATGGTGCAGATTTAAGAAAGCGTTATAAGGAGCTGACTAAAATATTTCATCCTGACAATGCGTGTGGTTCGGCAGAGGTAATAGCAGCTATAAATGAAGAATACGAAGCGTTAAAAAGATATTATATAGGCTAGAAAATGTATTGACATTTTCTGGCTTTTTTGTTAAAATTAACTATGTATGGAAATACTTGAATTGTATATTTGTGAATAATAACTACGAAATACCAACCTCCGGCATAGACGTGGCTTGTTTTATTTGTAACAGTTGGATTTCGTTCTTTTTTTGCAGGTATGCAGGAGGAGATTTGTATACGTATACTATACTTTAAATTGTGAAAGGTAGGACTTTTTAAGATGGTAACAGTAGCTTTAGTATTTGTTATTGTCGCTGCTTTGCTGGCATTAGGCTATGCAGCATTTAACTTCATTGGAGTTAAGAAGTTAGAAGAAGGAACTGACAAGATGTCAGAGATAGCTTCGGCAATCAGAATCGGAGCGAATGCATTTATTATGTACGAGTACAAAATTATTGCAATCGTTGTGGCTGTAATTGCGATTTTATTTGGTGTTATTTTTAGTTTGCAGGAAGGAACAGTAAGATGGGAGCCTTCAGTATGCTTCATTATCGGCGTGATTATGAGTGCACTTGCCGGTTTTGTAGGTATGAAGATTGCTACATATGCAAATGTCAGAGTTTCCAATACTGCGCGTACAACTAAGAATATCGGAAGCACACTTAAGGTTGCTCTTAAGGGTGGTTCGGTAATGGGTCTTTGTGTAGGCGGTTTTGCTTTGTTAGGACTTTTTATTGTTTATCTGGTATTCGGTATAGCTTTGGGCTATATTGATTTGAATACTATTGCTGAGAAAGGAAGCATATTTACACAGTGTCTTTCTTGCTATGCACTCGGCTGTTCAATCGTTGCTATGTTTAACCGTGTAGGCGGTGGTATCTACACTAAAGCAGCAGATATGGGTGCTGACCTTGTAGGTAAGACTGAGGCACATATTCCTGAGGATGATCCTCGTAACCCTGCTACCATTGCAGATAACGTAGGCGATAACGTAGGTGATGTTGCCGGACTTGGCTCAGATTTGCTTGAGTCATATGTAGGTGCCATTACATCTTCAATCATTCTTGCAGTAAGCTTGTTCTTACATGCTGCTTCTGCCTCTCACCAGATTCCTACGGCAACACTTGAGAAAATGATGCTTTATCCTCTTATGTTTGCGGCTATCGGTATGATTGCTTCAATTCTTGGTATAGCATACGTTCTTTTAAAGAAAGGTTCAAACAATCCACACAGAGATCTTAACATCTCTACATGGTCAGCAGCCGTTATAACTATTGCGGGAGGTTTTGCCCTTACAATGCTTGTATTCAAGGACGTAGATTTTACGGGTACAGGTTTTTCCGTAGGATATCTTTCACCATGGATTGCAGCAAGTATCGGTGTTGTCAGCGGTGTAATCATCGGTGCCATTGCTGAGTATTACACAAGCTATGATTATAAGCCTACACAGAAGATTGCACATGCTTCAAAGGAAGGTGCAGCCCTTACAATTACACAGGGCCTTGCAGTAGGTATGATGTCTTGTATGGCTCCTCTTATCGTTCTTGGTATAGCTACATATGCTTCATATGCAGTGTCAGGAATGTTCGGTCTTGCTATGGCAGCTATCGGTATGCTTTCATTTGTATCCGCAACAGTTTCGGTTGATACATATGGTCCTATTTCTGATAATGCCGGCGGTATTGCAGAAATGTCAGAGCTTGAGCCTGAGGTAAGAGAGATTACTGATAAGCTTGATTCAGTAGGTAATACAACAGCAGCTATCGGTAAAGGCTTTGCTATCGGTTCAGCTTCACTTGCAGCACTTTCACTTATGGTTTCATTCCTCTATGCTTTCCAGGATAAGGGAGAAAAACTTGTACTTAACTTTACAGACCCGCTTATTCTTGCAGGTGCTTTGGTTGGTGCAGCACTTCCATTTCTTTTCTCCGGTATGCTTATCGAGGCTGTTGCCAATGCAGCACGTAAAATGGTTGAAGAAGTAAGACGTCAGTTTAAGGAGATACCTGGTATATTGGAAGGTAAGGCTAAGCCTGATTACAAGACATGTATTGAGATTTCATCACAGGGTGCTATCAAAGAAATGAAAGTTCCTGCAATCCTTGCAATTCTTTTCCCACTTGTTTCAGGATTCCTTTTCGGACCATACTTTGTAGGCGGTGTGCTTATAGGTGCAACAATTTCTGCCATTATGCTTGCAATCTTTACGGGTAATGCAGGCGGTGCATGGGATAATGCCAAGAAGTATATAGAGTCAGGTGCAGTTGAAGGACAGAAGAAGGGTTCTCCTGCTCATGATGCAGCAGTAGTAGGTGATACGGTAGGTGATCCTCTTAAGGATACAGTAGGTCCGTCTCTTGATATCCTTATCAAGATTATGTCTACGGTTTCACTTGTTGCGGCAGTATTGTTCAGCAAGTACAACCTTCTTGATGTTATCAAGAACCTTATTAAATAATATATAATTGTAAAGATATATATAGGAGGCATCTGTAACATATACAGGTGCCTCTGTATTATATGTGATATTTTTATTATGCTTTTTGAGGTTGAAAATATTAAAATTCACAATTTAAATATAAAAAAGTATTTGAAATTTATTGATAAATGAGGTATTATATAAGTGTATCAATATAGTTGGAGGAATTTCAATGGCAATGTTTGGCAAGTCGTATACAGCTACACCGGCGTACGACGATAAAAAAAGTAGCAAAGACGATACATCAGGTAAGAAGAAGGACAAAGGCATTCTTAATATGCCTATTTCAACAAATATTCAAATTTCAAAGAAGGACAATGATATGAAAACAAGACAACAACCACCACAACAGAATGGATTTGATCCATTTGACCCATTTGATCCGTTTCCAATAAGAGTTGGAGAGCGAGTACAGGTAGACCAGAATGGAAATATAGTGGGCTTTGGAGCAGAAGCTGAAGAAGACAATAAAATTGCAGTTGAAGAGATAAAGGAAGTTACTGATGCTTCGGTAGAACAGAGCGTTGACAAGAGCATCCAGACTGTAAAGCAGGAGTGGAATATTGATAATGTACCTATTGCACCTGCGGGAGAGATACAGCTTTCAGGTAATGATGATAAACAAACAGCTAATGTTTCTGCTTCTGTCAATACATCAACTGTTGCACCGGTAGCAGGAGAAGTTAAGGTTACTGCTGAGACTCTTGCCGAGGTGACTAAGCAGGTTACGGAGTCTGTCACAAAGGCTATTAACGAGCAGATTACAGAAACTGTCACAAAGACTATTAATGAGCAGGTTACGGAAACTGTCACAAGGACTATTAATGAGCAGCTTACAAAGCAGATCGTAGCTGAGATTTCAAATCAGTTGGGCAATATCAGTACCGGTTCGGCAGATAGCACAATCCAGGCAGAAAGTATTGTTAATCTGGTAAATGAAAATGTAACTAAGCAGCTTGAAGAAATTACAGGAAAGCTCACAGATAGTCTGAATGGTGTATCTTCAAAACTCGAAGCAAGTATATCTGATACCAATAATGCAAACAGTGTATCAGCATCTGCTGAAATTGCAGACCTCAAAGAAGAGATTCAGGCTATAAACGAAAGTATAGCTGCTGTTAAGACTGTACTTGAAAAGCCGGAAGAAGAACTCTCTGAATCGGAACAGACTGCAAGAATAAGCGCAGAAGTAGAAAGAGAAAAGAACAAGATGTTCAGCCATACGGTAGTTCCTCTTCTTGTATCCATGATTGAGGCAAGAGAGAATATTCTTAGGATGTCTCAGGTATATAAGGAAAAAGGAACAGACATACCAAGCGGCGTTATGAAAGGATACGCTTTCGATTTGGGAGATGCACTTGAGAAGCATAAAGTAGAGATATATCAGTCATCTAAGGGTGATAAGTTTAATTCTGCTATTCATAAGAAAATCGGAACTGTTGCGGCAACTAAGGAAGAACAGGACGGAACTATTGCAGCATCACTTTCATGCGGTTATAAATATAATGGTGAAGTAATATTCCAGGAGAAGGTAGATACCTACTTTATGAAGAAGTAAGGAATACTGTTTCATAATATAAGACAGATTTATAAAAGCCACAGACTTGAAATTGGTCAAGTTTGTGGCTTGTTTGTTGATATAAGCACTATCAGAGCAGTGCAGGAAAATGTTCAGATGTTTAATACTTCCTTTATTCCTGCAGAGAATCCCATTCCTCATAATACTTTATCAGTTTTTCGTCTATGATTTCCTTTTCCTTATGAAGTTCCATAAGTTTTGAGATATCCCTTGCAATTTCGTCTTTTGATGATAATTCTTCGATTTCTCCAAGTCTTATCTCGGCTTCCTCTATCAGCTTTTCAAGCTTTGCGATTTCGTTCTGCTTTCTTTTTAACCGGTTCTGTTCTTCACGGCTTGCCTTGTAAGCCTCTCTGGAAGCTGATTTTGTATCAGATATCTCTGATTTGACATCTGTGGCAGAAACAGCTTTTTTCTCTATGTAGTAATCATAATTTCCGATGTATTTTGTAAGCACTTTGTCGCTTAATTCAACAATTCCCGTTGCGGTGCTGTTTATAAAATATCGATCATGTGATACATAAAAAACGGTTCCGGTATAGCTGTTAAGAGCTTTTTCAAGAATTTCCTTAGAGTTGATGTCAAGATGGTTTGTCGGCTCATCAAGGATTAAAAAATTAGCGTTTGATAGCATAAGTTTGGCAAGCGATATCCTTCCCCGCTCTCCGCCGCTGGTATCTTTGATTAGCTTAAATACGTCGTCCCCCGTAAAGAGAAATGCTGCCAGAACATTTCTTATTCTTGTATTGTCAAGGTAAGGATAGGCGTCGCTTATTTCATCAAAGATTGTTTTGTCCATATGGAGCACGGCGTGCTCCTGGTCATAATAACCGATGCTTACATTGCTTCCGAGCTTTATGCTGCCGCTATCCGGCAGGAGCACACCAGTGATAAGCTTTAATATTGTGGACTTTCCGGTTCCGTTGTCGCCTATAAGTGCAATTCTTTCGCCTCTTTTTATTTCCAGATTAAGACCGTCAAACAATAAAGAACCGTCAAAGCCTTTGGATAAGTCTTTGATGGACATAACGTCATTTCCGCTGATGCAGTCAGGCTCAAGAATAAGACGCATATTGGCGGTTTCTTCCAAAGGTTTTTCGATAATGTCCATACGATCCAAAGCCTTTTCCCTGCTCTCGGCGCGTTTGATGGACTTTTCGCGGTTAAACTGCTTGAGCTTTGTAATAACTTCTTCTTGATGCTTTATTTCACGCTGCTGATTGTAGTATTCCTTAAGCCTCGCGGCATATACAAGTTCCTTCTTTTTCGCAAAATCAGAGTAGTTTCCGGAATATACCTGTGCTTTGGAATTTTCTATTCCGACTACCTTTGTAACTATTTTGTCAAGAAAATATCGGTCATGTGACACTATGATTACGCTGCCCTGATAGTTGGACAGATAATTCTCAAGCCATGTAATGGATTTTAAATCCAAATGGTTGGTTGGCTCGTCAAGCAGGATAAGGTCGGGCTTTGTAAGAAGCAGTTTTCCGAGAGCTACTCGGGTTTTCTGACCTCCTGAAAGGGCAGATACCTTTTTTGAAAAGTCATTTTCGCTAAAGCCAAGTCCTTTAAGCACTCCGGTCAGTTCGCTTTTATATGCGTAACCGTTAGCCGTTTCAAAATCGTGACTTACTCTTGAATACATATCCATAAGGCGTGAAAGTTCTGTCTCACCGGCATTTTTCATTTTCTGCTCAAGCTCTCTTAAATGAGCCTCCATCTCAATAATGTCCTTTTTGATGGAAAGAAGCTCGTCATATATTGAATTGTCTGAGGTAAGATCCTGATGCTGCGAAAGATAGCCAAGAGAGGTATCCTTGGCAAGAAAAACATTTCCGCCATCAGGTGCAATTTCACCTGCAATAATCTTTAAAAGAGTGGATTTTCCGGCACCGTTTATGCCCACTACAGCAACTTTTTCGTGCTTTTCAACGTTAAAGGAAATATTATTTAATATTTCGTCAATACCGTATGCTTTTGATATATTGTTGCATGATAAAATCATTTGTTTATAAATCCTTTACTATATCTTTTACAAGAGAAACCATATTTTTCTCTGCAAGTTTTGCGATAGCCACAACTTCATCATGGGCGAGGGCATTGCCTGAAAGCCCGGCGGCTTTATTGGTTATAAGTGACAGACCTAAAATGTTCATTCCGCAGTGTCTTGCAACTATTGCCTCGGGAACTGTGGACATACCTGTTGCGTCAGCTCCGAGTATCTTTAAAGCCCTGATATCTGCCGGAGATTCATATCTCGGACCCGGAAAGAATGAATAGACACCGCTTTTAAGAGGGATGTCAAGACGTTTTCCACATTCTGCGGCAAGCTCAGAAAGTTTTTGGCTGTATACATTTGTCATATCCGGAAAACGTGGACCAAATTCATCAAGATTTTCTCCTCGAAGAGGTGAAGGGCAGAAAAGCGAAATGTGGTCTTTTATAATCATAATGTCACCCGGATTCAATGAGTCTCCCAATCCTCCCGCAGCATTTGTTATAATAATGTTTTCAATGCCCATTTTTTTGAACACGCGTACAGGCAGTGTCACTGTTGACATATCATTTCCTTCGTAATAGTGGAAACGTCCTTTCATAGCCAATACATATTTTCCGCTTATGCTTCCGTATACAAGCTTTCCTGCGTGACCTGCAACAGTTGATACGGGAAAATACGGGATATCAGCATAATCTATTACCACGGGATTTTCTATCTCATCCGCAAGGGGGCCAAGTCCCGAACCAAGTATGATGGATACCTGTGGAATTTTATCTGTCCTGCTGCGAATATAATCGCAGGCGCTGTCAATCATATTAATATAATCCTTGTTTTTCATAATAAGCTCCATTCTGTATTATTTTTACAAATATTATAACGAAAAAACATAGAACTTGCAATAACTACCTATTGTATACTATAATGAAATATAAACAAGGGTTGTCGCCCGCGGTGAGTATTCACTGCTTGCCGTAAATGTTTAGAAATTGCGCTGTCTTTGGTGACATGCGCAAGAATGTGAGGAAATATGTACGACGATATTAAACTTGACAAACTTAACAGGACAGAAACACTTAAATATCTTGGGTACGGAAACATAAATGCAGATGAAAAAACGGATAAACTTATGGATTTGGCAGAGGAAAAGATACTTGAAGCTGCAAAGCCAAGATATATATACAAGCTGTTTGATATAAATGAGTGTGAGGAAGGCGTTGAAATTTGCGGTACAAGCCTTATTCTTCATGGCGACGATATAAGGGAGCACCTGTCGGGGTGTAAGCAGGCTGTACTGTTTGCGGCTACTGTCTCGTCAGATATTGATAACATTATAAAAACATACAGTTATACCGATGTGCTTATGTCACTTGTTCTTGACTGTATGGCGAGTGTTGCGGTAGAACAGGTAGGAAACAGATTCGATGATATGATTGCATCAAAACTGCCTGATAAGTATCTGACTTTCAGATTCGGAGTCGGTTACGGAGATTTGCCCCTTGCTCAGCAGAGCGAAGTTATAGCTGTGCTTGACGCTTCAAAGCGCATAGGCATTACTGTCACTAAGGACAATATAATGATACCGAGAAAATCCATCACGGGTATAATGGGAATATCCGATACTCCGGTGGCGAAAAAAAAGCAGGGCTGTGCCATATGCAGCATGAAAGATATATGCAGATTCAGAAAGGCAGGAAATCATTGTAATGGATAATATATTTTCACAGGATAAATTTTTGGTTCTTGACGGAGCTATGGGAACCATGCTTCAGAGAAAAGGTATGAAGCTTGGCGTTATACCGGAGACATTAAGCATAACGGACAAAGAGATGATTATAGACATACACAGACAGTATATATCAGCCGGTGCAAATGTCATATATACAAATACATTTGGTGCGAATGGATATAAGCTGGCACATTGTGAATATTCGGTCGAAGAGGTGATAAAGGCTTCCGTGGCAAATGCCAGAGAGGCAGCTTTGGGTACGGATACTCTTGTTGCACTTGATATAGGACCAATCGGTCAGCTTCTTGAACCTACCGGAAATATGACCTTTGATGAGGCATATGACTATTATAAGGAGCAGATACTTGCAGGAAGCGATGCAGACCTGATTGTTTTTGAAACAATGACGGATTTGTATGAGCTTAAGGCGGCAGTGCTTGCGGCACGTGAAAATTCAAATCTTCCCGTTATGACCACAATGACTTTTGAGGCAAATGAAAGAACATTTACGGGATGCAGTGTTGAGAGTATGGCAGTTACTTTGTCAGGGCTTGGAGTCGATGCACTCGGAGTCAACTGTTCTCTTGGACCTAAAGAGCTTATGCCTATCATTGAAAAGCTTACACGCTGGACAAATCTTCCGATAGCAGTAAAGCCAAATGCGGGACTTCCTGACCCTCTGACAAATACTTATGATATGGATGCTGACGATTTTGCGGTATATATGAAAGAAATAGTGTCCATGGGTGTGAAGATATTTGGCGGATGCTGCGGTACTGACCCTGAATTTATCAGGAAACTCAGCGAGATGCTTTCAAAAGAAACGCCTGTAACCAGGATAAAGATGATACCTCCATGCGTGTGTACACCGTCTAAAATGGTTGCGATTACGGAACCGAGAATTATCGGTGAGAGAATAAATCCGACGGGCAAAAAGCGTTTCAAGCAGGCTCTTATTGACGGAGATATAAATTATATACTCTCCCAGGGACTTGAACAGGTGTCTGCAGGAGCAGATATTCTTGATGTCAACGTAGGACTTCCGGGTATTGATGAGCGACAGATGATGACAGATACCATAAAAGCACTGCAATCAGTTGTGACTGTTCCTCTCCAGATAGATTCTACCATACCGGAGGTTCTTGAAGCGGGACTGAGGGCATACAACGGCAAGCCTATCGTAAATTCCGTAAACGGAGAAGAGGAAACCATGGAAAAAATACTTCCTCTCGTAAAGAAATACGGAGCAGCAGTTGTAGGTCTTACACTTGATAAAAACGGAATTCCTAAGAAGGCTGAGGACAGGTTTGAGATAGCAAAAAAAATATTGGCAAAGGCTTTGGAATACGGCATACCAAAGGAGGATGTATTTATTGACTGCTTAACGCTTACCGCTTCGGCAGAGCAGGAGGGCGTTATGGAAACGCTTAAGGCTCTTCACAGAGTTAAGGAAGAACTTGGGCTCAAAACGGTGCTTGGCGTATCCAACATATCCTTCGGACTCCCTAACAGAGAACTGGTAAACCATAACTTTCTTACAATGGCACTTACCAACGGACTTGACCTTCCAATCATCAATCCGAATGTTGCCAGTATGTCAGGCGCGGTAAGAGCATACAAGCTGTTGGCAAATATCGATAAGAATTCTGTTGAATATATTAAAGCATACAATGATGCAAATGTGTCAAATACGGCAAAGTCAGGTGCTTTGGAGGTTGATAAGAAACTGTCTTCTGATATGGATCTTTCCTATGCCGTGTATAACGGACTGAAGGAAGAGGGAGCAAGAATAACAAGAAAGCTTCTTGAAACCACTGACTCAATGGATATAGTGAACAACATTCTCATACCCGCTCTTGACAAAATCGGTGACGAGTTTGAAAAGGGAACTCTGTTCCTTCCTCAGCTTATTCTTGCTGCTCAGGTAACACAGGCGTCTTTTGAAGAGATAAAAAAGAAAATGCTTGAAAGCAACACTGAAACCGTAAGTAAAGGTAAAATTGTCATAGCTACCGTAAAGGGCGATATTCATGATATAGGAAAAAATATCGTAAAGGTACTTTTGGAAAATTACGGTTATACGGTTATAGACTTAGGAAAGGACGTACCGTATGAAGCAGTTGTGGAGGCTGTAAAATCAAGCGAAGCAAAGCTTGTCGGTTTGTCAGCTCTTATGACTACCACACTTGTATCAATGAAAAAGACAATAGAACTTATTCATGAAAATGAGCTTGATTGCAAGATTATGGTTGGAGGCGCAGTTCTTACACCGGAGTATGCTCTGGAGATAGGAGCGGACTTTTATGCAAAAGATGCAAAGGAGTCAGTGGATATAGCAAAACGTGTTCTGGGATAGCTTTTAAGCAAGGAAAATCCTGCTTTCCGTAAAGAAAAAAATCCACTTCTTCATTTAACAAAATTTTAATTCACATTTGACAAATTCTTAACAATGAAGTATAATATACTAAACATATGATTTGGAAGGTGAGAAATGTGGAAGAGAAGAAAATATCAAGTGCGGTAATAAGAAGGCTTCCAAGATATTACAGATATTTGGGAGAGCTTTTGGAAAACGGAGTTGAAAGAATATCTTCTAATGAACTAAGTGACAGGATGAAAGTTACTGCTTCCCAGATTAGACAGGATCTCAACAATTTTGGCGGCTTCGGACAGCAGGGTTATGGCTATAATGTAGCCAATCTTTACAGTGAAATCGGAAAAATTCTCGGAATAGATACAAAGCACTCTATGATAGTGGTAGGAGCAGGAAATCTCGGACAGGCTATTGCCAATTATGCCGACTTTGCCAAGAGAGGATTTGTCATCAAAGGTATTTTTGATATAAAGCCGGAACTGAAAGGCACTTCTATCCGTGGAATAAATATATATATGTTGGAAGATATGGAGGAATTTATAAAAAAGAATTCCATAGAAATAGCAGCTCTTACAATTCCCAAGTCAGAAGCCGTTAATGTAGGCGAAAGACTTGCCGCAGCCGGTATAAAGGCAATATGGAATTTTGCCCATACGGACCTTAATCTTCCTGAAAATATTGTTGTTGAAAACGTGCATTTGTCGGAGAGCCTTATGAGGCTGTCCTACAATATGGTAAACCAGGGCAAGGCTACGAAGAAGAGTAGGAAATCTTAACGGAGATTATTATGCGCAAGGAAGAGTTAGAAAAGATATATTCTGTTGTAAAAAGCAAAAATATTCCCATACTTGTACTTGATGAAAAGTGGCATACGCTTTTTAAGGATAAAGATAAAACGCCGCGTATAGCAGAACTGGAAAAAAAACTTAATGACGCGTTAAAGAAGCAGGGACAGATAACAAACGACTTAAAAGAACTGAGAAAGCTTAAAACTAAGCTTATTGAGGGCGTGGTTGCCAATATGGAAACTCTTGACAGCGACCCAAAGAAGCAGAAAATCAATTCCAAGAACCAAAAGCTTATAGTTGAGGCGAATGAAAAGATAGAAGCTTTGGAAGATGAAGAGTTGGAAATGCCGCGAATTATCCGTGAGGCAAATGTAGAACTTATGATAGAATGTGTTACGGTGAGCTATGACAGAATCAAGAAGAACAAGGCTGATATAGAACTTTTAAACCGCTGGATTAATGAGATGCGTATAGAACTTAAGAAGAAGCTTCTCATAAAACAGGACAAGGAAATGAAGAATTCTGATACATACTCATATCTTCACGACATACTTGGACAGGAAATTATGGAAATATTTGATAAATCGGACGAGGAAAAGACCTGATGATTATTGGAATTGGTAATGATATAATAGAAATTGACAGAGTCAGGAAGGCTTGCGAAAAGCAGACCTTCTTGACTCGTTGTTTTTCAGCCAGGGAAATAGAGTGTTTTAAAGACAAACCGTTAAGCCTAGCCGGAAACTACGCGGTTAAAGAAGCTGTGGTAAAGGCTTTTGGAACGGGCTTCAGAGGAATAAATCCAAACGAAATAGAAGTGCTTAGAAACGAGGCTGGAGCACCGTATGTGGTTCTTTACGGAAATGCACTTGAAATGTATAATAAGCTCGGAGTAAAGCATATATATGTTACCATATCGAATTTAAAGAGTATTGCAAGCGGTGTCGTTATACTGGAAGGATAGACGGAGGTATTTTCTATATGTATAAAGGCTTTTGAGACAGGAATTTTCTCCGTGAAAAGTTTGTGAGAACAGGAAAGAGGTTTGATTGTATTATGAAATATGTGTTGGACGCGGCTCAAGCAAAGAGCATTGACAAATATTCAATAGAATACTGCAATATACCGTCGCTGGTGCTTATGGAAAGAGCGGCGCTTTCGGTAGCGGACGCCATTATGACAAGGTCAGACATATGCGGGAAAAATGTGCTGGTGCTTGCAGGAAACGGAAACAACGGTGCTGACGGAGTTGCCGTGGCACGTATACTCGGAGAAAAACAGATACCCGTAAGCATATATATTGCAGAGCAGAGTGATAATATAACGGAAGAAATGAACAGACAGCTTTTGATTGCAAGAATGTTAAATATTCCGATTATTGATAAGCTGACATTTGATGAAGATACCATATTTGTGGATGCCATGTTTGGTATAGGACTTTCAAGAAATGTCGAGGGCGTTTACAAGACGGTAGCTGATACTGTTAATTCCGTAAAAAATCAGGTGGTAGCCGTTGATATTCCAAGCGGCGTAAATGCTACGACGGGACAGATTATGGGAACTGCCGTAAAAGCTGACATAACAGTGACATTCGGTTATTATAAGACGGGACAGCTTCTTTATCCCGGAGCGGCTTATTGCGGAAAAATTCTTGTATACGATATAGGATTTGCTTCAAATGCCATAAAAACCATTGATAAGCCTAAGTTTACAATGGACATTTCAGATATTGCATTACTGCCAAAAAGAAGGGCAGACGGACATAAAGGAACGTTTGGCAAGGTACTTGTAATAGCAGGTTCAGAGGATATTTGTGGAGCTGCCGTCCTCTCTGCCATGGGTGCACTTAAAACAGGATGCGGAATGGTGCGGGTGTTTACCCATGTAAGCAATAAGATACCGCTTCTTAACGTGTTGCCGGAGGTCCTTACGGATACTTATGACAAGGAGATAGACTGGGGAAAGCTTCATGCAGCCATGGACTGGGCGGACAGTGTAGTTATAGGACCGGGACTGGGTACAAAATCACTGTCAAAATCAATACTCGGCTTTGTTATGGAAAATACGCAAAAGCCTCTTGTTATAGATGCTGACGCCATAAATATCATTTCGGAAAATCAGAGTATGCTTTCAAAGGTTAAGGAAAATCATATATTTACGCCTCATATTATGGAAATGGCAAGGCTTCTCAATGTGAATCCGTCCGACATAAAGAAGGATGAGACAGACGTGTGCAGGCTGTTTGCAGTCACAAATAAATGTGTATGTATTTTGAAGGATTCTCGTTCAATAGTTGCAAAATTCAATCAAAAAGTATATATTAATACTATGGGAAATTCGGGTATGGCGACAGCCGGTTCAGGAGATGTGCTTACAGGCATTGTGGCAGCATTTCTTGCGGGAGGTACAGAAAGCTTTACCGCAGCCTGTTATGGCACGCTTATTCACAGTCTGGCGGGAGATTTTGCGGCGGAAGAACTTACCGAATATTCCATGACTGCAGTGAGCATTGCAGACAATATATATAAGGTATTTAAAGAAAAGAGATAATTTAAAATGAAGAAGTATTACAGAGTATACGCTAACATAGATTTGGATGCTGTGAGAAAGAATCTGTGTGAGTTAAAAAGTGCACTCGATGAAAATACAGGAATCATTGCGGTTATAAAGGCTGACGGATACGGACATGGCGCAGTTCCTGTAGCAAAAGCGGTGGACGATATCGTATTCGGATATGCTGTTGCAACCATTGACGAGGCACTTAATCTCAGAGCCAATCACATAGAAAAGCCTATACTTATTCTCGGCTACACAGCCAAGGATGATTATGACAGGCTTATAGAAAATGATGTGACGGCGACGGTATTTGACTATGAGACTGCAAAGAATATAAATGATGCAGCCGTAAGACTTGGCAAAAGAGCTAAATGCCACATAAAGATAGATACAGGTATGAGGCGCATAGGAATGAAGCCTGACGAGGCTAACCTTGCGGTTGTAAAGTCTATAAAGGAGCTTCCTTATCTTGATGCCGAAGGAATTTTTACTCATTTTGCAGCAGCCGACGAGTGTGACAAGACCTCTGCAAATAAGCAGTTTGCAGATTTTATGGGATTTACCGATAAACTTGCAAAACTCGGTGTTACCTTTAAATACAGGCATTGTGCCAACAGTGCGGCTATCATAGATATGCCTCAGACCT
This sequence comes from uncultured Eubacterium sp., assembly GCA_945920185.1. GTDB lineage: Bacteria > Bacillota > Clostridia > Lachnospirales > Lachnospiraceae > CAMEJP01. The sequence continues at coordinate 79,281 of CAMEJP010000003.1, forward strand.
CCATGGAACTTGCCAGAGCCGGAATTGCAATGTATGGAATGTATCCGTCAGATTTTGTCAACAAGAGGGCATTGATGCTTTTTCCGGCATTAGAGTTAAAGAGTCATGTTATTATGGTAAAGGATGTAGAGGCAAATGAAGGCATAAGCTACGGCGCTACATATGTTACTGACGTAAAGACAAGAGTTGCCACCATACCTGTGGGATATGGCGACGGTTATCCGAGAAGTCTTTCCAATAAAGGATATGTGCTGATTAACGGTAAACGTGCAAATATTCTCGGACGCGTGTGCATGGATCAGATGATGGTTGACGTAAGCGGTATTGAAGGCGTTGAGGAAGGAACTGATGTAACGTTGGTCGGCAAAGACGGAGACCAATGTATCTGCGTAGAGGAGATAGCAGAACTTTCAGGAAGCTTTAATTATGAATTCGTCTGTGACCTCGGAAAGAGAATCCCTCGATGCTATTACAGGGAAGGCAGACTCATAGGAACAAAAGATTATTTTGATGATATCGTAGAATTTTAATAATAACTGAATACACAAAACTTTTTCGGGCATACTCTAGATATAAGGAGTGTGATATTCAGTGGTTATTAGAAGAGGAGATATATTTTATGCTGATTTAAGACCTGTTGTAGGTTCGGAACAGGGAGGCATAAGACCTGTGCTCATAATACAAAATGATACAGGGAACAAGCATAGTCCTACTGTTATATGCGCGGCAATCACTTCTAAAATGAACAAGGCAAAGCTGCCTACGCATGTCGAAATTGACTCCGCACACTATAATATAGTTAAGGATTCCGTGATTTTGCTGGAACAGTTAAGGACAATAGACAAAACAAGACTAAAAGATAAGGTATGTCATCTGGACAATGAAATTATTTTAAAGGTGAATGCGGCATTGCAGATAAGTCTGGAGATGACTACATAAGAAAGGAAATGACGTATGAAGGATGCACACCCCCTATGGGGCTTGCTTTTATTCGCAGTTTTGCTTATACTGAATAACATTTTGTACGGTATGAAGACTGCGATAAGAAATGTAAATGACAGTGATTTTGAGGAAAGACCGGATGATAAGAAAAAAGAAGGAATAATTAATCTTATCGAAAAACCGCAGCATTTTATCAATACTTTGCAGGTAATAACAGTTATTATAGATATTACCGTGGGAGGTCTTTTGCTCGGAATGTTTGCAGGCTTTCTCAGAAGAAGTAATCTTATTGAGGGAAAGTTTTTGGCTTCGGCTGTCGTAGTGACAGTACTTTTTGTGATACTTGAAGTGTTTGGAATACTGGTGCCTGCAAGACTCGCACTCAGAAATTCTCCGGCATATATTTACAGGTATTACACATTTATAAAGGTTGTTCAGGTGATATTTTATCCGATAACCCTCATCATAACAAAGCTTGCAGGACTTGTTGTAAGACTGTTGGGAATAGACCCTAATGAAGATATTGATAATGTAACCGAAGAAGAGATAATAACTATGGTAAATGAAGGTCACGAACAGGGAGTTATCCTTGAGAGTGAGGCTAAAATGATTACCAATATCTTTGAATTTGGCGATAAGGTTGCCGGCGATGTTATGATACATAGAAAGAACATAATTGCCATAGATGGCAATACCACGCTGGAAAATGCGGTAAAGATGATAATTGACGCAGGTATGTCAAGAGTTCCGATATATGAGGAGGACATTGACAATATCGTCGGTATTCTGCATTTTAAGGATGCATTCAGAGAGTATGGCGATGTCGGAAAGCGTAAGCTGACTGTGCTTGCTTTCAAGGATATGCTTTATGACGCACATTTTATACCGGAAACAAGAAGTATAAGTATTCTTTTCAAAGAAATGCAGACACTCAAAAATCATATGTCCATAGTAATTGACGAGTACGGTCAGACAGCCGGACTTGTGACTATGGAGGATATTATTGAGGAGATAGTGGGAAATATTTTCGACGAGCATGACGCCCAAGAGGAAAATATAACCAAGAAATCGGAAAATGTGTATGACGTTGAAGGACTTACGCAGTTAGATGATTTGGAAGAGCTTCTTTCGATTGAATTTGACGAGGAAGAATTTGATACCCTGAACGGTTTTCTTATCTCAAAACTTGGCAGAATACCTGAGGATGATGAAAAGTTTGAGATAGAATACAAGGGCTACACATTTAAGCCGCTTGAAATTGACAAAAAAATGATAACTAAAGTAAGGATTATTAAGAATGATAAAGACATACAGGCTGAGTAACGGTATGCAGGTCATAATTGAGGATATGCCTTATCTTCGCTCTGTGGCTTTTGGACTTTGGGTAAAGACAGGTTCTGCTTATGAAAATGAAGCGAATAACGGTATAGCACACCTTATAGAGCATATGCTTTTTAAGGGGACGTCAAATCACAGCGCCAAAGAACTGGCGGATATGATGACGGCTATCGGAGGCAATCTGAACGCATTTACCGCTAAAGAGTGTACAAGCTTTTATGTGAGAACTCTGGATATACACCTTGAAAAGGCGATAGAGATTATAGGCGATATGATTTGTAATTCTCTGTTTCTTCCCAAGGACATATCAAAAGAAAAGCAGGTAGTGCTTGACGAGATAGATATGTATAACGATTCTCCTGAGGATTTGGTGCATGAACTTTTACAAAAGAAGGTATGGGATAAACATCCTCTCGGTTATATAATATCAGGAAGCAAAAAGAACGTTAAGAGCTTTAAACAGAGAGATATATCAGACTTTTTTAATGATAACTACACTGCTGACAACATGGTTATATCCATAGCGGGACATTGTGATGTTGAAAGAATACTCGATGTATTGGAAAAGCATTTTGGAGGAATAAAAGCAGCTTCTGGCATAAGGCACAAAATCAGTAAGCCGACTTATAAAAAGGTGTTTGTGAAGAAACACAAGGATATAGAGCAGGTACATCTCAATGTGGCATTTGACAGTGTGGGTTATCAGAGCGATGACCGCTATACGCTTTCGATAGCAAATGCCATACTTGGAGGAAGCCTTAATTCAAGACTTTTCCAGCATATACGTGAGGAACTTGGACTGACTTATTCGATATATTCCTACGAAAGCCTTTACAGGGATACGGGACTTTTTCATATATATGCTGCAATGAATCCGTCGCAGCTTGAATATGTGTTTGACGAGATAAGGTTGCTTGTAAAGCACTTTGTCTTGGACGGAATTACGGCAAGGGAACTTGAAGATACTAAAGAGCAGCTTGTTACAGAGTATATTCTTGGACTTGAAAGTACTAATTTCAGAATGGAAAATAATGCAAAATATCTGTTGCTGCAAGAAAATTGCGTGACATTGGATGAAATAACTGATAAAATAAAAAGCGTAAGTATGGATGATGTTAAAAATTATCTTGAACGCTATGTCGATATGGATAATGCAAGTGTGTGCGTTGTAGGAAATATGAATGAAATAAATATCAATAACATTATGGAGGTAAGAAAATGAGTAACTATAATATCGAGACAAAATGTGTGCAGAGCGGATGGACGCCGAAGAAGGGCGAGCCAAGAGTGCTTCCTATATATCAGAGTACTACATTTAAGTATGAAACTTCAGACCAGATGGGACGTCTCTTTGATTTGGAGGATTCAGGATATTTTTATACAAGACTTCAAAATCCTACAAATGACAGTGTGGCTGCAAAGATATGTGACCTTGAAGGCGGTTATGCGGCTATGCTTTTATCAAGCGGACAGGCTGCCAATTTCTATGCGGTATTTAACATATGCGAGGCAGGCGACCATATAGTAAGTGCTTCTACGATATATGGAGGTACATTTAATCTTTTTGCCGTTACCATGAAGAAGCTTGGAATTGAGTGTACATTTGTTGACCCGGATGCAAGTGAAGAGGAAATACTTAAGGCATTCAGACCTAATACAAAATTGGTATTTGCAGAGAGTATTGCAAACCCGGCACTTGTGGTTCTTGATATAGAAAAATTTGCCCGCATTGCTCATTCACAGGGCGTACCTCTTATTATCGACAACACATTTGCAACACCTATCAATCTTCGTCCGTTTGAGTGGGGTGCTGATATTGTGGTACATTCTACGACAAAATATATGGACGGTCATGCAACAAGCGTCGGCGGATGCATCGTTGACAGCGGTAATTTTGACTGGGAAAAATACGGTAATAAATACCATGGACTTACGACACCTGATGATTCATATCATGGAGTAGTTTATACAAAAAAATTCGGAAAGGGTGCTTATATCACAAAGGCAACGGTACAGCTTATGAGAGATTTGGGTTCAATCCCATCTCCTATGAATTGTTTCCTCTTAAATCTCGGACTTGAAACGCTGCATTTGAGAGTAAAGAAGCATTGTGAGAATGCCAGAAGAGTGGCAGAATATCTTTCAACCTGCGATAAGGTTGCATGGGTAAATTACGCCGGACTTCCGGGTAATAAATATTACGAGGTAGCTAAAAAATATTATCCTGACGGAGATATCTGCGGAGTCATTACTTTCGGACTTAAAGGCGGAAGGGATGTATCCATAAAATTTATGGACAGCCTCAAACTGGCTGCCATAGTAACACATGTGGCAGACGCAAGAACAAGCGTACTTCATCCTGCAAGCCATACACACAGACAGATGACGGAGGAGCAGCTTATTGAAGCCGGTGTTCAGCCGGATCTTATCCGTTTTTCGTGTGGTATAGAAAATGCGGATGACATTATAGAGGATATCAAACAGGCACTTGAACAGGTTTAGTATATACAGCTTCACGTCACGGTTTTAGTAATGTGATGTGAAGCATATTTGGAATATATGAGGAGTGAAATATCCTATGATACTTAATGATAACGAGATGAGTAAATCGTCTTTTACGGCGTTTGGTAAATTTTCGGTTAATTCGGAATTTAAAGTACAGTGTGCCAATGAAACATTTTATACATTTCTTGGTAATAACTCATGTTATGCAATAACAGAGCTCATACATAAAGAAGATGTGCAGGATTTTATTGATGCTGCAGAAAGCATTCAGGATGATGAAAGAAGAAGAGTGGTGGTAAGGTTTGTTGACAAAAACGGACTTTACGAGCTTTTTATGTTTGAAATAAGTCTGGCAAAGAAAATTAAGTCAGAAAGATGCTATGACATAACGTATAACAATATTGTTAAAATAATATCCCGTAATTCAGAGCTTGAAACAAATATCAGGAAATACAGAAGATTTTTGGAATTTGAGCAAAACAACTATTTTGACTACAATGTAGAAACTGATGAAATAACCGTTTATATGTATGTCAACGGAAAATCATTAAAGCTTTTAAAGGATACATTGACCAACTGGCATAATAATTTAAAGGAAAACGGTACTGTCGCAGATGTGGACATAATGAGTTTTGAAACGCTTTACTCCAATATAAAGCATGGTATGAGTGATTTTGTGCTACAGTTTTCCAAAAATGTATTTGTGGAATCTGACAGGGAAGAGGCAGTATCCATAAAGGGAAGTGTTATCTTTATGGATGAAAAGAGAAAGTATGTTATAGGCTCCATAGTGTCAAAGGGAGATACAAGTGAGGTTATGCAGACTTCTTATTATCTTTCTGAGGCTGGCAGGGACTCCATGACAGGACTTTACAATAAAAAGGCTATGTCAGAGTACGTAACCGAGCGTTTGGTTGAAAACAGGGTTGACAGTCTGTATTTTGTAGTGATGGATATTGATGATTTTAAGCAGATTAACGACACATACGGTCATATGTTTGGCGATATAGTAATCAAAAAACTGGCTGAAATATTAAAAGCCACTTTGCTTACAAAGGGTGTATGCGGTAGATTTGGCGGTGACGAGTTTGTTATTGCTGTTTCAAATATTGATGAGCTGGGTCTTAGAACCATATTAAAAACTGTCTCTAAGAACCTTATGTGGTATTTTAAGAATGACGAGAAGAATATTGATGTTACGCTTTCTATGGGTATATCGCGATATCCGGATAACGGCAATACTTATGAAAGATTGTTTGAGATAGCGGACAGATGCCTTTATATTGCCAAGCAAAAGGGTAAAAACCGTTATATCATATACAAGGTTGAAAAGCATGGTGTATTCAATTTTGATGATGCAGGCGATAAAAATGAAGAGCGAAATTATGTTACTCAGGAAGTGAAGACAAATATAAGCTCGAAAGTTATCAATGAGCTTTATGAAGGCGGTTTTAGACACAATTCTGAAGTTATATGCACAGCATTGTCAGAACTCTTGGAACCTTTTGAGGTGGATGGAATAACAGTTTATAAAGGCGAAGAGCTTACACCGTATATTGAAGCGGGCAGAAAAAATGAAAAGATAAAATCCTACAAGCCGCTCATTAATGAATATTATGTTTCACATATGAAAAGTGACGGAGTAATAAGCGTCGGAAATATGGCATCAATACAAAATGATATAAGGCTGATGTACAATGCACTGGTGGATTCTGAAATATCAATGTTTTTGCAGTGTGCAACGGTGTGCGATGATGATGTCAAATGTCTTGTGTCGTTTAACTGCTATGGGCGCAAATTTAAAAGAAGTACAAATGATATAGCATTTCTTACGATAATAGGCAATCTTGTATGCAAGATTGTTAATGATATGGTATAACGACATACATATATGAAAAGAGGTAAGTCTTTTTAAGGCTTACCTCTTTCTATATATGTGCGCCTTGCGGCATGCGTTTCTGAAATTAAAGTCCAAGATATTCTTTGTATTCCTTAAGGGCAGCAGTCATGGCAGCCTTGCTTGGAGCACCTTTTGTAAGACGCTTTTCAACGCAGGTGTTAAGGCTTATTGCCTCGTATATATCCTTCTCAAAAACAGGGCTTATAGCCTTATATTCTTCTAAAGTCATATCGTCAAGGGCAATACCCTTGTCTATGCAGTAGAGAACAAGCTGACCTACAATTCCGTGGGCGTCTCTGAAAGGCACACCATGATTTACAAGATAGTCGGCAGCGTCGGTAGCATTTGTAAATCCGCGACGTGCACTCTTTTCCATAGTGTCAAGATTAAATTTCATAGTATCTATCATACCTGTAAAGAGAGCAATACATCCCTTAACAGTGTCTATGGCGTCAAATGTAAGTTCCTTATCCTCCTGCATGTCCTTGTTGTAGGCAAGAGGAAGTCCTTTCATGGTAGTCAGAAGAGATATAAGAGCACCGTACACACGTCCTGTCTTGCCTCGTACAAGCTCGGCAATATCAGGATTTTTCTTCTGCGGCATAATGCTGCTGCCTGTGCTGTACGCATCATCAAGCTCTATAAAGCCGTATTCATTTGAATTCCATATAATGATTTCCTCAGAAAAGCGGCTTAAATGCATCATAATGGTTGAGAGAGCAGACAAGAACTCAATGAGGTAATCCCTGTCGGATACGGAGTCCATACTGTTCATTGTGGCACCTGCAAAATGCAGATATTCGGCTGTGTATTCCCTGTCAAGAGGATATGTGGTTCCTGCGAGAGCACCGGCACCGAGAGGGCAGTAGTTCATTCTCTCATAAATATCGTCAAGGCGGCTTCTGTCGCGCTTGAACATTTCAAAATATGCTCCGAAATGATGGGCTATTGTCACCGGCTGAGCCTTTTGCAAATGTGTAAAGCCCGGCATAATGGACGAAGTATTTTCGCTCATTATTCTGTATATAACCTTGAGAAGCTCCTTCAAAAGGTCGTTGATTTCCAAAACCTCATCCCTTGTGTATAATCTCATATCAAGGGCAACCTGGTCATTACGGCTTCTTCCGGTGTGAAGTCTTTTGCCGGCTTCACCGATACGCTCTATAAGAGTGGCCTCTACAAAGCTGTGGATATCTTCGTATTCATCCGTAATCTCAAGAGTTCCGTTTTCAATGTCGAGCTTAATCTGCTCCAAGGCATTTATTATGGTGAAACGGTCCTCATTGCTTAATATTCCCTGCTTTGCAAGCATTGTTACATGAGCCTTGCTGCCTTCAATATCCTGCTTATAAAATTTCTTGTCAAATGATATTGAAGCGTTAAAATTGTGAACAAGTTCATTGGTTTCCTTTGTAAATCGTCCACCCCAAAGTTTCATAGTATTTCACACCTTTCTGACATATCGTCATCTTTCTTTTTTTCTCTCTTTTTATCAAATACAAATATAAGGATAAGCAGAGCCAAACTGAACAGTGTAATCACGGTTCCGGTTACAAGACCGGAAGGAGAGTATTTAAGCACTATGTCATGCTCTCCGGCGGATACGTTAAATCCAAGCAGAGCATCCTTTATGGCAAAGGTAGATACTTTCTTTCCGTCTACATACACGCTCCATCCCTTTTCGTAAGGAATGGAACACATCATAGTTCCGCTGTATGAGGCGTTTACTGTTCCTTCTATCTTTGTATCACTGTAAGAACTTACCTGAAGACTACCTTCATTTAATGTCTCAAAAGCGGTTATAAAATCGCTTTCCCTATAAGTGTATACTTCCATTCCGTAAGGAGCGTTTGTGACATACACGTAATCGTCCGGAGAAATATAACCTATATCTATGATATCCATATTTCCTAGATCCGAATAGTTGGATGACATACCGTTTATCACCACATCTATGGATAAGTCGTTTCGGCTTACAGGAAGATAAATATATGCGTGGCACTTCTCGTCAGGAAGAATTTCGGTATAGTCACCTTCGTTTGACACACATATGCTGTAAAATATGCGGTTGATACCTGTATTATTATATATAAATTGATTTTGAATGTCAAAAGGATTTTCACGCTCAAAGTCCCATGATGAATTGATGTCAGAGTCTACAAGAAAGGCAACAGGAAGTGTATAATTGTTCCTGTATAAATAAGTGTTTCCTGAACTTGCAATAAATGACAGGTCAGTGCCTTCTTCTCTTGCAAAACTTGAGTAGGTATATTTTACATTAAGCATAGCCTGAGATACAACCGTAAGACCGTGAGATGAGTAGGCATTAAATGATGTTTCGCAGCCTAATTTGTCAAGGAAAGCAGTTATACCGGCATGTGCCGTTGATGAAAAAGTTGATATACCCTTGATATTATGCCATGCAGTATCATTTTTTGAACGGTATCCGTAATATATTTCACTTCTGTAAAAATCTGTATCCTCCTCGGCTATAAGATCGCGGAGAGCTTCCATATCGTCATAATTGCTAAGGTAATATGTTCTTCCTGTTGTAGACAGACCCGTAAATTCCATATTCATTCCGCATTCAAACGCGCTGACGACGATTATGAGAACCATAGCCACATATTTTGAAAGCTTTGAATATTTATATATCAGCATAATGCTTAAGTAAAGCACAAGGAAGAAACCTGCGGTGTAAAATATCTTAAAGTTATATACATCTCCTGAGTAGCATTGTTCTGCTATAACAAGAAAGCCTATGGCTGCGGCAAAGACTCCAAGAATTTGATTTTTCGTGTATTCCTTAATGTTAATGGCTGCTTCAAAACACATGCTGAGAACAAGGAAAATATAGATAAAGCCTTGTCTTGCAGGAAGTGAGTTAGGGAAGTGGAAGCCATGCCATATGAAGTTTGGAATATTCATATTGTAAGAGGTAAGCAAAATAATAACAAATAAGGTTTTTGTAATCTTTTCACGAAGCTTTGAATTAGGGTTAAACCAATATAGCGGAAGAAGCATAAAGATAAATGTTCCGCAGTATATGTTAGGGTAATGCTCAAGACCTAAGTGAACATCTACGTTAGGCAGATGACGTACAAGCATTTCCAGTACCGGAAAATAGCAGTTAAGTACTTCGGGAAAACTGAATTCGTTAGATGCCGAAAGTTTAAACGCATATATTTCCGGTATCAGAAGTATTGCTGCCAAGCCTCCGGCAATAAGGGAGAACAGGGCAAAATAAAATGCCTTTTTAAAGTATATATAAGCATATTTTGGCTTAGGCATAGATATAATGTTGTGTATAAAAAGGAAAACACATGCGAAGCACACCATAATGGCAATGTAGTAGTTAGAGAGAATACAAAGCCCAAGACTTACGGTGTACAACATATATTTATCTTCCTTTACAAGCTTTTCAAGTCCGAGAACTATGAGAGGAAGTAAAAGAATACAGTCAAGCCACATAATGTTCCAACTGTAAGCGGCAAGATAGCCGCTCAGTCCGTAAAATATACCGAAGCAGGCAGAAAGAATTGTTTTGGTGTTAAAGTGCTTATTCACATAGTAAGTGAATGTAACGCTTGAACCAGCCATTTTCAGTATGATAAGACTGTTCATAATCTCTATCATATATTTCTGCGGGAAAAGAGCTATTACCCAGTTGATTGGACTTGCAAGGTAATATGCGCTGAGGGCGGTAAAATTAGTACCCATACCGATATTCCATGAGTAAGTAAGACTGCCGCCGTTAGTCAGTTTGTTCCACAGCTCGCTGTAAAACGGAGCATACTGGTGGTACATATCTGAGCGAAGATAGCACTCCTCGCCAAAAGGATATATGCTGCGTCCGTAATATATGATTACAAGTATAATTACAGGTATTATAAAGGCAAGAAGGTAAGTGATGTTGCCGCTTATAAGCTTGTTATGTCCGTCGGAATCATTGTCGATAAGGGAAAGACGTGACAAAAGACTTTTTTTGCCTTCGGGTTTTTCCTTGAAGATAAAAAATTTGCTGGCAACATAGTTCATTATTACTACGCCTACGCTTGCGATAATTTTTGAAAGGTAAGTATTCATGTGCATAAATTTTACCGTAAAAAGAATAAATACCGTTTCAAACAGGAAAGAGAGCACTCGGGCAGCAGTAAAAGGAATAAACTCATTTACAAGATTTTTTAATGAGTAGTCCTTGCTGTTAAATACGAACTTTTTGTTGGTAAAAAAAGCAAATATCAAGGCAACAATCCATGCTATGAACTGGTTAATCAGAAGGTGTACGCCTGCAACATTAAGAATTACAAATATAAGATAGTTGACAAGAGTGGTAAGCACACCAAACACAAGATATGTTACTGTTTCTCGGTTCACATATTTTTTGAATAAGCGGTTAAACATTATTCTCCTTTCCTGCGCAGTACATCAAGCGCATCAGTGCTTATTTTGTTAGCTTCCTTAGAGATAGTGTCATTTACGATATTGGACTCACGTTCTATATATATAGGACGTCCCTTACTCTCAACAAATATTCTTGACAGATATTCGCCGATAATTCCAAGGGATAGCTCAATTATTCCGCCGAGGAACAAAACGATTATTATGATGGAAGCGTAGCCTGGGGCGTCTATTCCGAATATCAAGGTTTTAAAAAGTATAAATATGGCATATACAAATGCTATAAAGGAAATAAATGCTCCCAAAAGCGAAAGCATACGAAGAGGAGCCACGCTGAAAGAGGTGATGCCGTCAATGGCATAGCGGAACAGGCTTTTCATCGTCCACTTTGTTTCACCCATGGCTCTCTCGACATTTTCATAAGGTATCCATTTGATTTCAAAACCTATCCAACTGAAAAGTCCTTTTGAAAAACGCTGTGATTCAGGCATATTTACAATGGCACGAACCATCTGTTTTGACATTATTCTGAAATCAACTGCACCCTGAGGCATTGATACGTTGGTAATTCTGTTGTTGAAGTTATAGAAGCATCTTGACAGAAAACTTCTTACAGGCTTTTCGTTGGTACGGGTGGTGCGGTATGCCGCAACGCAGTCGTATCCCTCATTTATGCCCGCTATCATATCCGGTATAAGAGCAGGAGGGTGCTGCAAATCTGCGTCCATAACTATGGTATAGTCGCCAGAAGAATTAGATAAACCGGCATACATTGCCGCTTCCTTTCCGAAGTTTCTTGAAAAAGATATATATTTTACGCGTTCGCACCTGTTTGCAAGAGTGCGAAGTAAAGAGAGGGTATTATCTTTGCTTCCGTCATTTACAAAAATGTAGTTAAAGCTGTAACCCTCAATAGAATTGACGCATTTTTCGGTTTCCTCAAAAAATGCCATTAACATTTCCTGCTCATTATAGCAAGGAACTATAATATCCACTGTTTTCATTTTCATACCTGCTTTTATCAAATTAGTATTAGCCACACTATTTCTATTATACAATAAATAGTATTTTCTGTAAAGGATAAAGAACCGATAAAAAAAGGCTTGTAATTAAACTTTATTTTTTATAAAATATAATTGTATCAAGGGACCTTATGTCGGAGGATATAAGGAGGATACCATGAAAAACTTTTTTACTGGAATATTTTTGAAATATAGAACTACTGCGGCAATAATTGTTATACTTATATGCGGTTTTGCATTTCTGTGCAGGGATGAAGCTAAGGAGCAGAAGCCACAAAAAGCGTCTGAAACTGCAACCACACAGGATATATATGTGCAGCTTTCCGGAGCGGTTGTGACTCCCGGAGTATATAGGGTGCCAAAGGACGCAAGGCTTGTTGACGTGGTAGAGATGGCAGGCGGATTTCTTTCGGAAGCTTACACCGATAATCTTAATATGGCGTCAGTACTTTCTGACGGACAGCATATTAAGATATTTACAGCTAAAGAATGGGAGGCATTGTCTCAGGACAATGAGGAAAGCGGACTTGTCAATATAAATACTGCTGATGTAAAGCTTCTTATGAGCCTTCCGGGTATAGGAGAACAGAAGGCAAAAGCGATAATTGAATACAGAAGTACATACGGTAATTTTCAAACCATAGAGGATATTATGAAGGTTGGAGGTATCAAGGAAGCGGTATTTATTAAAATCAAAAATTTAATCTCGGTATGAGAAGGATACGAGGTGTAAAATGCAGATTGTTAAGAAAAGAATACTTGTTGTTGATGATGAAAAACTTATTGTAAAGGGCTTAAAGTACAGTCTTGAGCAGGACGGTTACGAAGTTGAATGTGCTTATGACGGCAATCAGGGTCTTGAGATGGCAAAGCAGAATGATTATGATATTATACTGCTTGACATTATGCTACCCGAAATGGACGGACTGATGGTATGCCAGCATATAAGAGAATTTTCAAACGTTCCTATCATTATGCTTACGGCAAAGTGTGATGACATGGACAAAATTCTCGGACTTGATTATGGCGCTGACGATTATATCACAAAGCCTTTTAACATTCTTGAAGTGAAGGCAAGAATTAAGGCAATTATGAGAAGAAACGTGAAACAGGATAATTTCCAGAGAAAGGTTATAGAAGTGCGTGACCTTAAACTTGACTGTGAGAGCAGAAGAGCTTTTGTGTCGGATAAGGAAGTATATCTTACCTCAAAGGAATTTGATGTTTTGGAACTTTTGGTACTCAATCAGGATAAGGTTTACAGCAGAGATGAGCTTCTGAGCATAGTATGGGGATATGAATACCCGGGTGATGCAAGAACCGTTGATGTACATGTAAGACGGCTTCGTGAAAAGATAGAACCGAATCCGAGTGAGCCTATATACATATTGACAAAGTGGGGAAGTGGTTACTATTTCAAAAAATAAAAATGCTCTAAAAAGATATTTTCACAGTATGCAGTTCAGAATAATGCTTACCGTGCTTCTTGCAGGCTTTGTGCCTATGTTTGCCCTTTATATCGGCATAATAATAGGCAATAACGGTCTGGACATAGAAATCGCCAAGATCATAATGCTAATAGTATCAATAATTCTTGTAGTCGCTTCGTTAATTATAGGAATATGGCTTGCAGGACCGTTTAAAAAGCTTGCCGTTACGATAGATTCCATCGGAAGCGGTCAGATGCCTACGGAAATCAATATAGGCGGCTACACCGAGACTGAATCTATTGAGGAAGCATTTAACAATGTACTTGATAAGCTGAATAAGCTGGATGAGTCAAGACAAGAGTTTGTGTCAAATGTGTCACATGAGTTAAAAACTCCGCTTACGGGTATGAAGGTCATAGCAGATTCCCTGATGGTACAGGAGGATGTGCCTGCCGAAGTATACAAGGATTTCTTCAATGATATAGCAGTAGAGATTGACAGGGAAAATAAGATTATAAATGACCTGCTTTCCCTTGTCAGGTTGGATAAGACAAATAATGAAATGCAGATATCTTCCGTCAATATAAATGAGCTGATAGAACTTATCTTAAAGAGAATAAGACCTATTGCTTCGCAGAAAAACGTAGAACTTGTTTTTGAAAGTTTTCGCCCGGTTATAGCTGAAGTAGATGAGGTAAAGCTGACGCTTGCCATATCTAATTTTGTGGAAAATGCCGTAAAGTATAACAAGGTTGACGGTTATGTCAGGGTGTCGCTAAACGCGGATTACAAATACTTCTACATTAAAGTGGCAGATACAGGCATAGGCATACCGGAAGATAAGAAGATGCTTATATTTGAAAGATTTTATCGCGTAGATAAGGCAAGAAGCAGGCAGACCGGCGGAACGGGACTAGGACTTGCCATAGCAAAGAATGCCATAATGCTTCATAAGGGTGCCATAAAGGTACACAGTAAGGAGGGCGAAGGCTCTACATTTACCATAAGAATTCCTCTTAACTACATATCATGATGTCGGGGGTCAAAAGGTATTTTGCCCCGACTGATACATACGTTAATGCTTTGGAATGGAGGAATATTTATAAGAAAATATTTTGAATATTCGGGACAGGTGCTTATGAAAAGACCTGTCGTTATCTGGGCTGTTTTGTATGCTTCGGGCATTCTGGCTTCCCTTACAAAACAGTCCGTATCTTTTATGATTATATTATCTATCTTTCTTATTTCCCTGTGTTGTTTTTTGAATATTGGTAAAGTATGGACTGCCTCGTTTGCGGTGTGTATCTGGTTTGCGTTTTTTGCCGCAAACCGTTATGTCGTACAGCTCTTACCTATTGAAAATGTGTTTTTGCAGGATGTTAAAAGTGTGAAATGCGAATGTGACGGAACTGTAGAAAAGGTAATGTCATATGATGATTATGAAAAGCTCTATGTAAAAAATGTATCGGCCAGTGTAAATGAAAATGATTATACTGTTGGAGGAATGGTTGTAACCGCTTATGATAAGGCAAATCTTCAAAAAGGAGATAAGGTACATATTATCGGGGATTTATCCGAATTTGAAACGGCTGTCAATGAAGGACAGTTTGATTCAAAAGCCTATTACTTTTCGCTGGGATATTCCTACAAAATCAGTGCAGACGATGTTTCACTAACCGTGAAAGCAGGCAGACTACAAGCTTTTTTAAATATTCTTAAAGATAATATTTCTGCTGTATATGACCGTATGGACGATTCTGAGCATGCCGGCATATATAAGTCAATAGTGCTTGGCAGCAGGGAAGAACTTGATGTTAATGTAAAGGAACTGTATGCGGCAAGCGGAATATCGCATATTCTTGCTATATCGGCACTTCACATATCAGTTGTAGGAATGACCCTGTACAAAGTTTTGCGGCGTAATGGTGTAAATTTTCTCAATTCGGCAATTCTTTGCCTTTTGATAATCCTTATTTACGGAAATATAACAGGAAACAGCGTAAGCGTGATACGCGCGGTTATAATGTTTGGATTTTTCCTGTTTGCAAATGTTTTGGGGCGCACTTATGATATGATGACGGCTGCCTCATTTTCCTGCATCTTTATTCTTATGGCAAATCCTCTTATGATAATCAATTCAGGTTTTCTTTTATCTTTTTCTTCCGTGGCGGCTATATGCATTGTGAGTCCTGTGTTTAGCGAAGCTGTATTTTATGCTTTGGACAGTTTTATGAAAGAAAATACGCACTTTAAAACAATACTTCGCGGCGTAAAATATCTTCTTGGCGGCGTTATCACAAGCCTTTCCGTCAGTATAAGCACATTTCCCATAATTGCGTATAATTACTTTGATGCACCTGTTTATTCAGTGCTTCTTAATATTGTGGTAGTGCCGCTAATGGGACTTGTAATGACCGGGGCGTTACTGGCCGGAATATTCGGTATGTATTCACTTTTGGCAGGCAGAATATTTATCGGAATAGCACACTATATACTTGATTTTTATGAAATCCTGTGCAATGCTGTTTTGAAATTTCCCAAGGCTACAGTGTGCGTGGGCAGACCTCAGTGTTCGGGAATAATTGTCTACTATGTCTGTCTTTTGACCGTTTTGCTTGTTTTAAAGTACAAAAAGAAAAATATGTTTTGGATTCCGGTGATAACATTCGTTATGTTTTTTGCAGTGCTTTCGCACGACAATAATAAGTCATATGTCACAATGTTGGACGTGTCACAGGGAGAATGCATATACATAAATATTGACGGCAACCACAATATGATGGTTGACTGCGGAAGCAGTGATCTTAAAAATGCCGGTAAATATCGTATAATTCCGTATCTTAAGGCTAATCGTATAAAACGCATTGAATATGTGTTTCTTACACATCCCGACGCAGACCATGTAAATGCTTTGCATGAACTTCTGGAAAATGACATAGCTGTTGAAAATGTAATTGTATCTGAACGATTTACTGCAGATGAAAACGGCATTGAACTTGTAGAACTCCTTAAAAGCAAAGGAATTGCGGTTAAAGAAACTATGGCAGGAGAAAGCTTTAAGGTGGGAGGCTCTTCGATAAATATACTCTTTCCTGATAAGAGTTTTTTTTCGGACAATAGGAATGATAATTCGCTTGTCTTTGAACTTATCACAGGCGGCAAAAAAATGCTGTTTACGGGAGATATAGGAAGCAGAAGCGAAAATTATCTTGCCGGACAAGGTCTTACTTTTGAGTATGATGTGCTAAAGGTAGCCCATCACGGCTCGTCAGGCTCAAGCACAGAAAGCTTTATAAGAGCTGTTAATCCGCAAATTTCGCTTATATCATGCGGAAAATTTAACCGTTACGGGCATCCGGCACAAAGCACGCTTGAAAAACTTAAAAATGCAGAAAGTGATATATACATAACTGCAAATGTCGGGCAGATAAAGCTGATACTTTGGAAAGGCGATATATCTGTCGAAGAATATGTAAAAACAAAAAATATTTTGCTGCGTTAAGCGGCACATTGAAGGAAAAATAAGCAGTGGCATTTTCTGTCATATAATGATAAAATATACAATATAAAGACTATAAATGAGATTATGGCTAGACGGAAAGGCATTTGAAAAAATGTGATATATAAGAAAAAAGCTAGGAGTCAGATGAAGCCTTTATGAATTAAGCAAATTTGAATCTTATGGAGGAAATGGTATGGAAAATATTATAGGAGCAATTGTTTTGGGCATTGTAGCTATTGTGTGTTATGTTTTTAGTTATTTGCAATTTAACGAAAAAGGGTTCTTGTTTAATAATGCTTATATATATGCTTCTAAGGAAGAAAGAAAGGTTATGGATAAAAAGCCACATTATAAGCAGTCGGGAATTGTTTTTTTGATGATTGGAATTATTTTTACAATCAATGCGATTGATATGATTCTTAAAACTGGATGGTTATTTTATGTAGTGATAATTATCACTGTTATTGCAATTATATATGCGATTGCATCGTCGATTATTATTGAAAAGAACAAAAGGTAAATTTGAAGTTGGCTGAGGAAATTGAAATGGAATATCTTATAAATGGCAAGAAATTGATTTGGGATTTTGATAATACTGAAAGCAATGCAAGTAAATTAAAAGATAATAATTTATTTATCGATGGTATATGGAATATGAAAGATACTATAGGATATACAGATACTTGTGTAGGTTTGTCTATATTGTCGGATGATAGTTTCTATTTTGTTACTTTCCGTGGTCTAGGCTTCACTATGAGGTTTAATGATGGTAATGTAGAATGTATTAAAAAGCAAATAACGAAGTAGAGACAACTTCCAGTAATACGCTCTGTTGCTGTGATGATTTTTCTGCGATATACTCCTTCAAAAAGGAGTGTGCTCTTATGGGTAGAGAAATTTACAACATCATCAATGATATGGCAGAAGTGTTAAATGCATCGCAGATGCAAAGATTACAAGAGGTTCTGGTAAAACGCTTATCTGAAAATGCTACATCAGAACATTCCCAGACCACGAATGTGGAATTTTTGGATATGTTTTTAACTGCAAAGCATTTAGAAGGGTGTTCTGACAAAACAATACGCTATTATAGGTGTAATATCGAAAAAATGCTGGATACAATAAATATTTCGGTGATAAAGATTACAACGGAAATGCTGCGAAAATATCTTGTGGAGTATCAAGCAATAAATAATTGTGGAAAGGTAACTATTGATAATATTCGTAGAAGCCTTTCCACTTTCTTTTCCTGGTTGGAGGAAGAAGATTATATTATAAAAAGTCCGATGAAAAGAATTCATAAGGTGAAGGCTGCGGTTATTGTGAAATGAACTATAGTCAAGTAAGTAGACACGATTATTAGGAAAAACTTTCTGGAAGGA